>NZ_JBHSPY010000001.1:0-336256 GCF_042658245.1 Neisseria weixii | reverse complement strand
TGGCGCGGGCAATGATTACTTGGAAGGCGGCACTTACGAAGCCGATACCTACGTCTTCGCCAAAGGCCACGGACGGGATACGGTTTCCGATTACGGCAGTAAAGCCGAGCATACTGATTTACTGATTTTTGAGGGAAGCGATTTTTCAGATGCTGTATTCAGCCGTTTGGGTAACGATCTGGTCGTTAATGCTTATGGTGACAGTGACCAGGTCAGCGTGAAGAATTTCTTCAGCAGTGAAAGCTATCGCTATACTGCATTTGAGTTTAGCGATAAAACGGTTGCTTCTGCCGAAGTGATGAATTACGCCATGTAAGCTTAAGGCCGTCTGAAAGCATGTTTTTCAGACGGCCTTCTATCCCCAATCCCGACCAAATACGGATAATATTTGACACGAAAAGCCTGACCGCCTAAAATCCCACTTCTTTCAGAATATGCCTTTCATACGGCATCATCTATTCTTTCAGACGGCCTCTGTCGTCTTCAATTCTATCAAAATCACTCATTATGCACGTTTCTGAATTACAAACATTACACATTTCCAAATTGTTGGAAATGGCTGAAGAGCACGGCATCGAAAATGCCAACCGCTTACGCAAGCAAGACCTCGTTTTTGCCATTGTGCGCCAAAAAATGAAGCAGGGCGAAAGCTTTACCTGTTCGGGCACTTTGGAAATCCTGCCTGACGGTTTCGGTTTCTTACGCAGCGCCGACACTTCATATCTGGCCGGTCCTGACGATATTTACGTTTCCCCAAGCCAAATCCGCCGTTTTAATCTGCACACCGGCGACACCATCGAAGGCAGCGTGCGCGTGCCGAAAGACAACGAGCGCTATTTCGCCCTCGTGCGCTTGGATACCATCAACGGTGACGATCCGGAAGCGTGCAAGCACAAGATTTTGTTTGAAAACTTAACGCCTTTATTCCCAACCAAACAATTAAAGCTTGAGCGTGACATTAAGGCCGAAGAAAACCTCACCGGCCGTGCGGTTGATTTGGTGTCGCCAATTGGCCGCGGTCAACGCGCTTTGTTGGTTGCGCCGCCGAAAACCGGTAAAACCGTGATGCTGCAAAATATTGCCCACGCGATTACGGCCAATAATCCCGAAGTCGAATTAATTGTATTGCTGATTGACGAGCGTCCGGAAGAAGTGACCGAGATGAGCCGCAGTGTAAAAGGCGAAGTAGTGTCTTCTACGTTTGACGAGCCGGCACAACGTCACGTTCAAGTGGCTGAAATGGTGTTGGAAAAAGCCAAACGCATGGTCGAACATAAAAAAGACGTGGTGATTCTGCTCGACTCGATTACCCGCTTGGCGCGTGCTTACAACACCGTGGTGCCGGCTTCGGGCAAGATTCTGACCGGTGGTGTCGATGCCAATGCTTTGCACCGTCCGAAACGTTTCTTCGGTGCGGCGCGTAACGTGGAAGAGGGCGGTTCGCTCACCATCATCGCCACTGCTTTGGTCGAAACCGGCAGCCGCATGGACGACGTGATTTACGAAGAATTTAAAGGCACGGGCAATATGGAACTGCACCTCGACCGACGTATGGCTGAAAAACGCCTGTTCCCGGCCATCAGCATCAACAAATCCGGCACCCGCCGCGAAGAATTGCTGGTGCCAAACGACCAGTTGCAACGCATGTGGCTGCTGCGCAAATTCCTGCATCCGATGGATGAAATCGAAGCCACCGAGTTTTTGGTCGGCAAGTTGAAAGATTCCAAAGACAACAACGAATTTTTTGAATTGATGCGCGGTAATAAATAAGTTGTCATTGTGAGGCCGTCTGAAACTTTCGGACGGCCTTAATTTATTGTATAGTCAAATCATTAAACCGATACGGAACCTTATCATGCAGGCAAAAATGAACTGGCAGGATTTATTGTCTACCCAACGCTTCCGCGTGAAAGACGGCAGTATTGTGCCGACGGTGACGCCGTCCACACAAGAAGGCATGGATGCCTTGCGCACCGACTTTCACATCGATTACGACCGTGTGGTGTTTTCCGGCTCGTTCCGCCGTTTGGGGCGTAAAACGCAAGTTCATCCTTTTGCCGAACATGATTTGACCCACAACCGTTTAACCCACAGCGTGGAAGTGGCCAGTGTCGGCAGGAGCTTGGGCAACCGTGTCGGCATGATGTTGCAAGCCGGTGAATTTTTGCCTTTGGGCAATACGCCGAGTGATATTGGCGCAGTGGTGCAGGTCGCGTGTTTGGCCCATGATTTGGGCAATCCGCCGTTTGGCCACACCGGTGAAGACGCGTTGCGGGATTGGTTCCGAAATCCGCAACACAGCCGCTATCTGCAAGGCTTGAGCGACATTGAGCGCAATGATGTGCAAACTTATGAAGGCAATGCCCACAGCTTACGCATTTTGGCGACTTTGGAAATGTACCGCAATCGCGGCGGTATGCGCCTGACGGCAGCCACCATCGGCGCTTTACTGAAATATCCGTGGACCACGCAGCATCCCAACGGCAGAAAAAAATTCAATATCTACCAAACCGAGCTGCCCTTTATTCAATGTGTTGCCGAACAATTGGGCTTGCTTCAATTGGGCGAAAACCATTGGGCGCGTCATCCGCTTTCTTATCTGATGGAAGCCGCCGATGACATTTGCTATGCCTTGTTGGACTTGGAAGATGCGGTTGAGCTGGATTTGCTGAGTGATACCGAAGTTGAGAGCATATTATCCGAGCTGACCTTTACTGAAAGTACATGGCATGCCCAATCCAGCCGCCAGCGTTGCGCCATGCTGCGCGGTATTGCCATTGGTCGGGCGATTGATGATGTTGCGCAAACCTTTATGAAACACCAATCCGATTTGCTCAACGGCGAATTCAAAGGCAAAGACTTAATTGCCTTGTGCAGCCCCGAAGTACAGAACACGCTCGAGAAGGCCAAAGATTTGGCGCGCACGCGCATTTTCCGCCATCATACCAAGCTGATCACTGAAATCGCCACGTTCCCATGCTTGGGCTCGATTTTGGATTTGCTCGTGCCGGCGGCTTACGCGTATTTGGAGGATAGGCAGGTTGATTCGCGCCAATCATTAATATTGGAACTGTTCAAAAACGATGACCCGATCACTGAAGATGACACCCTTTACCAAGCCTATATGAAAATTTTGGATTTTGTCGGCGGTATGACCGACAATGCTGCTGCCAAGATGGCACAGGATTTATCCGGCTTAGGCATGTTGCGCTGAAATTATTTAATTTTATTTCAAATATTTATTAAAAATCTCAAAAAAATAATTGAAAATGCACTAGACACATTTCAGTAAATTCTTTATTATTCGCTCTTCTTGATTCACAGCGCAACAGCGAAGTGATGAGGATGCACCCGTAGCTCAGTTGGATAGAGTATCTGGCTACGAACCAGAGGGTCGGGCGTTCGAATCGCTCCGGGTGCGCCAGCTAAGAAAAATCCTTTATTCCGCGCCCATCGTCTAGCGGTTAGGACATCGCCCTTTCACGGCGGTAACCGGGGTTCGATTCCCCGTGGGCGTGCCACATACTTAACAAAAGCCTTACTGGATTCAGTAAGGCTTTTGTTTTATCCCTAAATGATTTATTTAAATATCATTCATTTGATAAAAAAGTAGTTAACCTATTTTTATCTTTCAGACGGCCTTTTATTCAGGGAATCGGCGTACACTGTTGGCTGTCATCCATGATGAGAAATAAAGCTATGTATCAAGGTGAGCGTTTTAATGCATATAGCCATTTGGCCGGCGTGCTGCTGGCATTGACCGGCATGGTGTTGCTGATTGTGAAGGCAGTTGAGGATTTTAATCCCTACAAGCTTGCCAGCGCGATTACTTATGGTGTGTGCTTGCTGCTGTTGTATTTGGGCTCGACGCTGTATCACAGCATTCCTCAGCCGAGAGTCAAGGCGGTGTTGCAGAAGGTGGATCATTGCATGATTTATCTGCTGATTGCGGGCAGTTATACGCCGTTTACACTGGTGACGCTGAAGGGGGGGCTGGGGCTGGTCGCTGTTCGGTGTGTCTTGGGGGCTGGCTTTATTCGGCATCATTCAGGAGTTGACCATCGGGTGTAAAAGCGAAAAACGCTTATTGTCGTTGGTAATTTATGTGGTGATGGGTTGGTTGATTTTGGTGGCGATGTATCCGCTGGCAAAGAGCTTGTCGGCAGCCGGTTTGTTTTGGCTGGCTTTGGGTGGCGTGTTATATAGTGCCGGGATTTATTGGTTTGTGAACGACACCAAAATCAAATACGGTCACGGTATTTGGCATTTGTTCGTGATGGCGGGCAGTTTGGCGCAGTTTATCTGTATTTATTTTTATGTTTTATAAGTTTCAGACGGCCTTTATTGGAAAAACCTCTCCGAGAAACGGAGAGGTTTTTTTGACTATTTCTTATCGTGAAATTCATGGAACTCGTATTGGTAAGACAATGCTTGGCCGGCTTTGGTTTGCGCCAAATAATCGTCGTACACCGCGCGGATTTCTTTTCGCAGCAGGAAGAGCGCGATTAAGTTCGGAATGACCATAAAGCCGTTAAACATATCCGATAAACTCCACACCAAATCAACCTTGCCCAAAGTGCCCAGCACAATCGCAATCAAAACCAACGAGCGGTAAAAGCCTAAATGTTTGCCGCGGAACAAAAAGCGGATGTTGGATTCACCGAAATAATACCAGCCGATGATGGTGGTAAAGGCAAAGAAAGCCAGGCACACGGCCAGCAATTGACCACCGAAATCGCCGAATGCGATGATAAAAGCTTGTTGGGTCACTGCGGCACCTTTTAAGCCCAAAGTATTGGCATCGGTGAGCAGGATAATCAGCGCGGTGGCGGTGCAGACCAATAAGGTATCGATAAACACGCCGACAAATGCCGCCATGCCTTGCTGCACGGGGTGCTTTACGTTGGCGGTCGCGTGGGCATGCGGGGTCGAACCCATACCGGCTTCATTGGAAAACAAACCGCGTGCCACGCCGTAGCGGATGGCTTCTCGCATACCGATACCGGCCGCGCCGCCCAACACTGCGCTCGGATCGAAAGCCGCCACAAAAATATGCTGGATCATCGGACCGATGTGGGCGGAAAATTTAAACAAAATCACCACCGCGCATAAAATGTAAATTACCGCCATAAACGGCACCACAAACTGCACCACATTGGCAATCCGGTTGACACCGCCGATGACAATCAAACCGGCCAATACCGCCAATACAATGCCCACCGCCAATGCCGGAGCATGAAATGCCACAGTGACCGCGGAAGCAATCGAGTTGGCTTGTGTGGCATTGCCGATAAAGCCCAAGGCGATGATGATGGCGACGGAGAAGAAGCCCGACAAAAAGCGGGCGGCAGGCCGGCCGATTTTTGGGGTTAAGCCGTGGGTAATATAGAATGCCGGGCCGCCGATGTATTTGCCGTGGCTGACGACGCGGTATTTTTGTGCCAAAACCGCTTCGGAAAAAATTGTCGACATGCCCAGTATGGCTGAGAGCCACATCCAAAAAATCGCACCCGGGCCGCCGGCAGTAATCGCTGTGGCGACGCCGGCCACGTTGCCCGTGCCGATTTGGGCAGAAATGGCGACCGCCAAAGCTTGAAATTGGGAAAGAGACTTTTGATCTTTATCGGTGCCGTCTTTTTTACCGAACAAACCGCCGAAAACCGATTTAAAACCTGCACCGAGTTTGGTAATCTGCGGCGCACCCAAATAAACCGTGAAAAACAAGCCAATACCGATTAAGGCATACATCAGCAGGTAATCCCACAGCACTTTATTGACCACGCCCACCAGCGCAGACAATGTTGCTTCCATAATAAACCTCAAAAAATAAAAAGTTAATCAACGTGAAATACACAGCGGCAACTACTCCGCTTTAATCCCGTTTAGACACCTCAGGCGAGCAGGCCGTTGGCCGGATAGGGATTATCCGAATGCTCTTTATCATATTTTCTTTAATAAAGAAACATTTTCGGCATCATACGCCTAATCTCGACTCAAGAGAATACAAAAACTGAATGGATATAACGGAATTTAACATAAAATTGATTTATACCAAGCGGACATACAGGCCGTCTGAAAGTTTTCGGCCGCAAAAAACTTATGATAAAATACGCATTTTGAAAATAGAATGACTCATGCATGTACGTGATTGATTAAAATAAGAATGGCATAAACCCATGCTTATTTTAATCGGTTATCAAACGCAAAAAATCGAAAGGAATCCACATGGCAGGCCATAGTAAGTGGGCGAATATCCAGCACAAAAAAGCGCGCGTCGATGCGCAGCGCGGCAAAATTTTTACCAAACTGATTAAAGAAATCACCGTTGCGGCCAAATTGGGCGGCGGCGATCCGGCAGCCAATCCGCGTTTGCGTCTGGCTATGGACAAAGCATGGGATGCCAACATGCCGAAAGACAACGTGCAGCGCGCGATTGACAAAGGCACAGGTAATTTGGAAGGCGTGGAATACATCGAATTGCGTTACGAAGGCTACGGTATCGGCGGCGCAGCTTTGATGGTTGACTGCATGACCGACAACAAAACCCGCACTGTGGCCGATGTTCGCCATGCGTTTACCAAAAACGGCGGTAATCTGGGCACTGACGGTTGCGTGGCCTTTAATTTTGAGCACCAAGGCTATTTGGTTTTCGCCGATGCGGATGAAGATGCGTTGATGGAAGCCGCTTTGGAAGCGGGCGCGG
Source organism: Neisseria weixii (assembly GCF_042658245.1). Lineage (NCBI taxonomy): Bacteria > Pseudomonadati > Pseudomonadota > Betaproteobacteria > Neisseriales > Neisseriaceae > Neisseria > Neisseria weixii. The sequence goes on along the minus strand of NZ_JBHSPY010000001.1, from coordinate 329,553 downwards.
AAGACGTGCTTGTCGATGAGGAAGGCATGATTGAAGTCATTACCGCACCAAACGACTGGGCAGGCGTGAAAGCCACATTAGAAGAAGCCGGCTTTAAATCGGTGGATGGTGATGTGACTATGCGGGCGCAAAATGAAACCGTGCTGACTGGCGAAGATGCCGTGAAAATGCAAAAGCTGCTCGAAGCGTTGGAAAGCTTGGACGACGTACAAAACGTTTACACTTCGGCTGTATTGGATTTGGAATAAATCCTGTTGGGCAGTAGATATGAAAAAAAGCAGACTGAAATCAGCCTGCTTTTTTTATTTAGACAGGCCGTCTGAAATATTTCAGACGGCCTTGACTCCATCTCAAACTCGTATCTGACGGGTTTTAAACCACATGCCCCACACCAATAACACGACAAAGCCAAAATACAAAGCGCTCCACACCGGTAGGGCAACGCCAAAGATGTAATCCGGTTCGGCGCAATTGCCAAAGCCGCGCACAATCGGTTCGTACCATTCAAACAGCGGCCAATCACGTAGGCGGAAAGTCCACGGCGCACCGCAGGCAGGAGCGGTGCCGGCGGGCAGGCTTTGAATCCAGATTTGGTAAATGGCCACGCCCATGCCGTAAAGTGCCGGAATGCTGACCAAGAATGCGCTCGCGGTACGGGCAGCAAGGGAAAGTTGACGGTTAAATGCGGTGAGCAAAGCAACAAAGCCGACGGCCAACACCATTAAGCGCTGCACAATACACAGTACGCAAGGATTCACGCCGACAATGTACTGCAAAACGAAAGAACCGCATGCGGCGGCGGCGGATAGGGTAACAATGCCCCATAAAGTTAAGCGGAATAAGTTCATAATCCTAAAGCCGTTTCAGACGGCCTATTAATAGTTAATAATAGTTAAGTGTGTTGTTGGTGATAACGCTTCGGGAGTGTTAACGGAATCGAATGCCAAAGAATAGTTAGGCCGAAACCTTTCAAAGGCCTAGCCAGAATAAAAAAATATTACTTAAGTTATCAAATAAGCTTTTTAATATTAGATGTTCCTCGTTGCCTATGATTAAGTTTATTTAGGAACATATCCCCTTCGTGCGCAGACACACAAAACCTGAGACCTTTGCAAAATTCCCATCTTTGGCACATTTCTTCGTTATACGCTGCTCGAAAGCTTGCCTGTCTTTATGATATGTCTTTGCTTTCTGTGCTGCTATAATTTTGAACTGTACTCAAACCCGGGGTTTTGCAAAGGTCTCAGCCTGTTGGCAACTTTCAGCAGATTGAGACATAATTGCGTTCAAATGATTTTGCGCAGTGACTTTCAATAACCCGATATAACAATAACCCGATATAAGCAGTACGATGATGGTGGAATTTACAGTGCAACGCTGCCAAAACGCTGTTCCACCACATAGCGCGTTTTCGATAATTGTAGCGCATTACGCAGAAATGTACCAAAGAAGATGCTGATTTGACAAAGGCTGCAGCCTTGAATTTACATAATATTTACATAATAAAGATGTTCACAGTTTGTTTCAATAGCCCGAAAGCCAAATAGAATATGACCAAAGCAATCACACCATCGAGTAGTTGCCACACTTATTCGTGTCGGAACAGCGGCAATAGCAGCCGCGAAGCCGAAGCCTAATCCGCCGAACCACAACCTCTGATGCGGTGATGGCGTCTGCTAAAAAGAATGGTTTGGCGGTTTGGTCCTAATGGGCTGTGCTGCCGCCAATCAACACTATGGTATCGATGGACACATGCGGATTGAGCAAGGTGAGCGCCAGCGTAGTAGCGGTGATTTTTAAGGCAGAGGGAGGAAGGTGGTTTTCGGTATTCACGGTGAGATAATTGCTGCCTTGCCATGCGCGTTTGGCGATCATTGTGCTACAGGCCAATACAAATAAGGCACCTGCCAAGGCCGGCGCGCCAGATAATTCTCAGGCTGTCGGAGAGTAAGGCGCTTAAGCCAAATAAGCCCAAGGTCTCCAGCATCCCATCACCAGTCAGTACAACAGCACCACCGGCCAAACATGCTGGCGCAATAAGCCCTGTTTCAGTACCAGTGAGTTTTGTACGCCGATAGCCATAATCAAACCGGCGGAAATGAGAAAACCGTTAATACAATGGGGCATAATTCTTATATAAACAGGCCGTCTGAAAATGTTCAGACGGCCTGTTCGGCATCACAAAAGATTATTGCACTTTTTTGATTTGTACTTCAGGTTGGGCAGGCATATCTTCTGCACCGCCGACTTTCACCAATTTCACATCGAAAATCAAGGCGGAATTCGGACCGATTTTGTCGCCCGCACCTTGTTCGCCGTAAGCCAGTTTGGCCGGGATAAAGAAGGTTGCTTCTCCGCCTTCTTTCAACAATTGTACAGCTTCTTGCCAACCCGGAATCACTTGGTTTACCGGGAAGGTTACCGGCCGGGCGCCGTTTTGTTTGCTGCTGTCGAATACGGTGCCGTCAATCAAGCGGCCTTCGTATTCTACGGTAACCACATCTTCTTTGGTTGGTTTCTTGCCGGTGCCTTCGTTTTTCATCACATATTGCAAACCGGAAGCGGTGGTTTTGACACCTTCTTTAGCCGCGTTTTCTTTCAGGAAAGATTCGCCTTTTTCGAGATTGGCTTTGGCATCTTCACTGCGTTTGGCTTGCGCTTTTTCCTGCTGCTCGGTCAGGAATTTCATCATCACTTCTTGCGCCTGCATTTCGTTCATTTTCGGCTCTTTGCCGTCATACACGGTTTGTAAGGCTTCATTGAATACTTTCAGGTCGATGTCGGTACCTTGGTCTTTCATTTGTTTCAAAGAACGACCGATGTCCACACCCATTGCGTAGCTGGCTTGTTGCGCCGGTGTCCCAATGGCATCTACGCCGTTTGCTGCACCGGAAGCAGCAGAAGCCGTTGCAGGAGTTGCGCCTGTATCTTTTTTCTCACAAGCAACCAATGACAAGGCGGCGGCCAGAGCCAGCGCGCTGAATTTGAAAGTTTTGTTCATAATGCTGTTTCTTTGAATGAAAAAGAGAAACGTCATTATAGCCCAGGACGCCTGAAAATAAATCAGGCTGTCTGAAAAATTATCGTTGGATTTGTAAAGATGATGAGTGGATTTCAGACGGCCTATGCCGTCTGCACGTTTATGCTTTACCTTCCATTTTGTGATGTTCGATATTGAAACTGCTTTGGCGGTAAGCGCGGAATCGTTCGCGTGCTTCAGCCAAATCTTCCAAACTGTTGCCGACGATTTCCAGTACACGCTCGGGCGGATGCGCCGCGTCCGACCAAAAATCGGGCGATAAATTCAAAACGGTGATGTCGGCAGGAAGCGTGGGTAAGGTGTTGCCGCTAGCCAGTAAAACAGGCGTTTCAGACGGCATTATTTCACCGGTTTGCCAAATCTCGTGCGCAATAAAACTTTCCGCATCCTGCTGCCATAAACCGCGGTCAAGGCGTGCAATCGTATCGGCCGAATCCGACCAAACCAATACCCGGCCGTCACCGCGAATTGCACGGGCAGCCAAACGGCAGATAAAAATGGCAGGTTGGGCGACATGGGTGTAAAACGTGGCTTTGGGCATGGCAGTATCAAGTAAGATTGAATTGTGTTGAATTATAACAAAGGCCGTCTGAAAAACATTTTTTCAGACGGCCTGCGTGATGAATTAAACTTATTTCACATGGCGCAAATAATTCAGCAACAAAGGAACAGGGCGGCCGGTAGCACCTTTTTCGCTGCCGGATTTCCATGCGGTGCCTGCGATGTCGAGATGCGCCCATGGGTAAGCTTCGGTGAAATGCGACAGGAAAGTGGCGGCGGTAATGGTGCCGGCGCCCGGTGTGCTGATGTTCGGGAGGTCGGCAAAGTTGGACTTGAGCTGTTCTTTATAAGTGTCAAACAACGGCAGCTGCCATGCTTTGTCGTTGACTTCTTTAGATGAAGCCAGCAGGCTGTCAACCAATTCCTGATTGTTGCCCATCAGGCCGCTGACGTCGTGACCCAAGGCGATGATGCAGGCACCGGTGAGGGTGGCGACATCGATGACGGCTTTGGGTTTGAACTGTTCGGCGTAGGTGAGCGCATCACACAAAATCAGACGGCCTTCGGCATCAGTATTCAACACCTCGATGCTCAAGCCTTTCATGCTGGTGACGATGTCGCCCGGTTTGGTGGCCATGCCCGATGGCATGTTTTCGCAAGTCGGTACAATCGCAATCAGGTTAACCGGCAATTGCAGCTTCACGGCCGCGCAGAAGGTACCGATCACGGTGGCTGCGCCGCACATGTCGAATTTCATTTCATCCATGTTCAAGCCCGGTTTCAATGAAATGCCGCCGGTGTCGAAGGTAATACCTTTGCCGACCAACACAATGGGGGCGGCTTCTTGTTCTGCGGCGCCGAAGTAAGAGAGCTCGATTAAATAAGGGTCTTGTACGCTGCCTTTGGCAACCGCCCAAAACGAACCCATATTGGTTTTGATGTAGTCTTTTTCGATGATTTTGGCCTGAGCGCCCAATTTTTCTGCTTCGGATTTGGCGGTGGCGGCTAAAAAATCCGGCGTGCATTCGTTTGGCGCGGCATTGCCCAAATCACGGCAAAGGCTTTGGCCGAACACTTGCGCATCGGCTACTTTGACAGCTCGGTCAACTTTTTCAGCGTGTTCGGTATGGAAAGCAGTGTGGGTCAGCTTCGCCGGTTTGGCTTCTTTTTTGTAACGGTCGAAACGGTAGGCCGCGTTGCCGAATGCCACGGCAAAGGCTTCGGCCACGCGCGGGGCGTTGATTTCGCAAAACGGCATGATGTCAACGCTCACTGTTTCTTGTTTCTGCGCCCATTTGGCGGCTTCGGCGGCGGCTTTGTCGAGGGTGGTGCGTTCAAGATCTTTCAAATACACGAAGGCTACGGCTTGTAAACCGTCAGCAGAAAGGGTTTTGGTTTCGGCAAAAGTTTGGTCTTCTTCCAATGCGCGGAATAGGGCAAGGGCGGTCTCGTGGTGAAGTTGGGTTTCTTCCGTACAAATAAATAACGCTGCGCCTGCCTGATTCGGCTGCAATTTTTCGGCTTTTGTGCTAAATTCCACGTTTATTCTCCTGATTGAATATGGGTGTTCGGATGTTTCAGACGGCTTGGCGCCGTGTGAGAAAGACGGAATGATTGTACTCCATCATCAGGCCGTCTGAAACCTTATTTCATGATACCGGCAGGTTGCGCGTTTGCATTATTGCGTTTCAGACGGCCTGTAAAGAATAACAGCGAGAACCTGCCAACCGGCTTTACGCCGCCCAGCTTGAAACAGCAATTATATGATTTATCAAAGAAATTTTATTAAAGAATTGTCTTTTACCGCAGTCGGCATTTTTGTGGTGCTGCTGGCGGTATTGGTATCGACGCAAGCGATTAACCTGCTTGGGCGCGCCGCCGATGGGCGGGTAGCGATTGATGCCGTGTTGGCGTTGGTCGGCTTCTGGGTCATCGGCATGACGCCGTTGCTGATGGTGTTGACGGCGTTTATCAGCACGTTGACGGTACTGACCCGTTATTGGCGCGACAGCGAAATGTCGGTGTGGCTCTCCAGCGGTTTGGCTTTGAAGCAATGGATTAAACCGGTGATGCAGTTTGCTGTACCGTTTGCGGTCTTGATTGCCGTGATGCAGCTTTGGGTGATGCCGTGGGTGGAGCTGCGCAGCCGCGAATATGCCGAAATTTTGAAGCAGAAACAAGAGCTTTCTTTGGTGGAGGCGGGTGAATTCAACGCTTTGGGCAAGCGTAACAACCGTGTTTATTTTGTGGAAACCTTCGATGCCGACTCGGGCGTGATGAAAAACCTGTTTTTGCGCGAGCAAGATGATAAAGGCAACGACAACGTTGTGTTTGCCAAAGAAGGAAATTTTGCGCTGACTGACAATAAACGCACATTGGAATTGCGTAACGGTTACCGCTACAGCGGCACGCCGGGGCAGGCCGATTACAATCAAGTTTCGTTTGAAAAGCTGAGCCTGATTATCAGCACCACACCGAAAATCGTCGATCCGGTTTCTCACCGCCGCACCATTCCGACCTCGCAATTAATCGGCAGTGACAACCCACAGCACCAAGCCGAATTAATGTGGCGTGTGTCTTTGCCGATCAGCATTTTGCTGCTGACTATGCTGGCGGTGCCGCTTTCATATTTTAATCCGCGCACCGGCCACACTTATAATATCCTAATTGCCATTGGTTTATTCCTGATTTATCAAAACGGCCTGACCTTTTTACGCAACGCGGTGGAGAGCGGTAAAATCCATTTCTTCATTGGGCTGATTCCGATGCATGTGCTGATGTTTGCTGTTGCTGTGGTGTTGTTGTGTGTACGCAGTATGCCGGCGCAGCCGTTTTGGCAGGCTGTGGCAAAAAGCTTGAGTTTGAAAGGCGGAAAATGAATCTGATTTCACGTTATATTATCCGCCAAATGGCCGTAATGGCCTTGTATGCGTTGCTGGCGTTTTTGGCTTTATACAGCTTTTTTGAAGTGATTGACGAAGTCGGCAATCTTGGCAAAGGGGGTTATGATGGCGCGAAAATGGCGCAATATGTGCTGCTGCAGATGCCGGCGCGCGCCTATGAATTGATGCCTTTGGTGGTATTAATCGGCGGCTTGATTTCCTTGAGCCAGTTGGCGGCAGGCAGTGAATTGACGGTGATGAAAGCCAGCGGCTTGAGTACCAAAAAGCTGCTGCTGATTTTGGCGCAATTCGGTTTGATTTTTGCGTTGGCTACTGTGGCCTTGGGTGAATGGGTTGCGCCGAAACTCAGCCAACGCGCGGAAAACTTGAAAACCACCGCCATCAACGGCAAGCTCACCGCCGGCGACACCGGTTTGTGGCTGAAAGAAAAAAACAACATTATTAATGTGCGTGAAATGCTGCCCGATAAAACTCTTTTGGGCGTAAAATTTTGGCAGTACAATGAAAAATATGAATTGGAGCAAGCCGGCGAAGCCGAATCGGCGGTGTTGAATGCTGACGGTAGCTGGCAATTAAAAAACGTGCGCCACAGTGTGCTTCACGGTAATCGTGTTGAAGTGAGGACAGAAGCTGAGCAACGCTGGGAAACCGCACTCAACAGCAAATTGCTGGATGTATTGCTGGTCGATCCAGATCAGATGTCGGTATCCGAACTCACTACTTATATCATGCATTTGAAAGACAACCATCAGCAAACGCAGAGCTATTCGATTGCTTGGTGGCGCAAAGTCATGTATCCGATTGCCGCCTTGGTGATGGCTTTGGTGGCTTATGCGTTTACCCCGCAAACCACGCGCCACGGCAATATGGGTTTGAAACTGTTTGGCGGTATTTGTTTAGGCTTGGCCTTCCATTTCGCCGGCCGCTTTTTTGGTTTTACCAGCCAGCTTTATGGCGTACCGCCTTTCTTGGCCGGCGCGTTGCCGACCATTATCTTTGCGGTTTGGGCGGTTTACCTGATTCGCAAACAGGAAAAACGCTGAGTATTTAATCAAAAGGCCGTCTGAAATATCGGGTTTCAGATGGCCTTTTGCTTGGTAAGGCGATTAACGGAACCAGCCGCGAATGCGTTCTAATCCGCCAAAATTAATGCAGGCATCGGCATGCAGTTGTGTCTTTGGTTTGGCACGGTAGGCTATACCGATGCCGGCGGTTTCCAGCATAGGAATGTCGTTAGCACCATCGCCCACGGCTAAGGTTTTTGAAGCGGTTAAACCGAGTTTGTCGCGGTATTCGTTCAACAAATCCTGTTTTCTTTGTGCATCCACCACGTCACCCAATACTTGGCCGGTGAGTTTGCCATCGGTGATTTCCAAAACGTTGGCAAACTGATATTCAAAGCCGAGACGTTGTTGCAGGCGCTCGGTAAAGAAGGTAAAACCGCCGGAAACCAGTAGGAATTTCACATCGTGTTTTTTGCACTCGGCCAATAAATATTCGGAGCCGGGCGACAACTGCAACACGTTTTCATATACGTCGTACAAAAACTGCTCGTCCAAGCCTTTGAGTAGCGCCACGCGGCTGCGTAAGGATTGCTCGAAATCCAGTTCTCCATGCATAGTGCGTTCGGTGATTTCGGCTACTTGTTCTTTCAAGCCGGCACCGGCGGCGATTTCATCGATACATTCGATGGTAATCAGCGTGGAATCCATGTCGCTGACAATCAGCCCCAAATCGTTAAATGCCATATCGGGCAACACCGCAGCATCAATTTCTTGGCGGTCAAGTTCGGTTTTAGTGGCAGCGGGCAGGGTAAAATCTTCGGCTACGGCAAAACGCAGGCTGTGAGGTGTGTATTGCGGCTCAGCCAGCTTGAGGCTGTGCAATGCCCTTAAATCGCAGCGTGAGAAATCAGAGTGTTGAAGCACAAGAACGTTTGGCATGATAGAGAAATGATTGGATTGGAGAACCGCGATTATAGCAAAGAAAGAAAAGGCCGTCTGAAAGAATCTGTTTCAGACGGCCTTTGATTGAGATTATAAAATACCGAGTGAATTTAAGGTATTGATGGTATAGGTGTCATCTAAAGCATCGTATGAATAAGCTTTGGCTTCACCTAATTTCGCTTGGTCGTAGGCGGTAAAAAGGGCGTTGACTTTAAAGGCATTTTTATCGATGTCGAAAACGGTGGTCAATTCTTTTTCTATCGCGTCGGCCGCTTCCTTAGTATCGTTGAACGATTTTAGCTGCTTGGTATTTAAGTTGGAGTAAACATCCATTGTTTTGCCGTTGTGCGTATTATCAATGGCCACATAAGACGCGTTTTTGTGTTGCAGCCAATCTGCCGTCAGCTTGACGCGTGAGCTGGTTACTAAGTCGTTATCACTGACGGTTACGCTGGCGCTTTCTTTATTGCTGGTGCCGATAAAGCTGATGATGGATTTGTCTAAAATACCTTTTAAAGCAAAGTTGTTGTCGGTAACGGCGTATGTTTTGGCATTACCAATCAATTGCACACCTTCGACCACGCCGCTGGTTTTATTGATGCTGATGTCGTTGTCACTGACCGTCACGCTGCCGCGTAAAGTATCGGAAGCGTTTTTCTCTTCAACGTAAATCGGTACCGTGCCTTTCACGATTTCACCGATGTCGGCGGTGTTGCCAGAGATATTAATCGTGCCGGAACCGGCGCCATTTTTACCATTTAGCGAAGTGTCGTTAATTGCGGCAATCAGATACTTGCTACTGGTTCCTTCGATGGTATTGTCGGTGATGTTGACGGTGTAATCGATGGAATGCTCATGATTGCGAAATTCAATGCCGTAAGTATGCAGGGCATCGCGATGAACAGCTAAGCCGCTGATTTTATTGCCACTGATTTCATAATTGGCGTTGTTTTCCGTGTGTAAGTCACGACGCTGGGTGTTGGTTTCCAATTGGATGCCGCCATAACCATGATAAAACTGACCTAAATCGTCATCATGATAAAGGCGGAAGCTTGGATCTTGGATAACGGTGTTGTCTTTAATGACGACATCATCCATGGCGTATTGGCGGTTATAAACGGCAATGCCATATAAGCGGTCACCATTGGAGACGTTGTTTTTAATCACAATGTCGGTACCGTCATGTACATCCAAGCCTTTGCGGTAGTTGTGGTCGGTGTAGTTGTTAGTATAGGTGATACCGAAATTGTAGGTGCCTGCCAAAGCAGCAATGCCGTAACCGGTACCGCCATCGTATTGCGAGCCGTTCCAGGCTGCGATATTGCCGTTGGCTACAAAATCTTCTTGATAGGCGACTAATGCGCCGCCAACGCGGTTGTGGTGCAGATAGCTGTTTTCAATTCGATTGTTTTCACCCAAAGGCAATCTGGCGTCGGTTTCATCGATTTCACCATTTTCTACGCGGGTTTTGTAGGTGGTGCCGGTGCGGCTGTCTTTGTTGGTGGCGCTGGTTGAGGTAAACAAAATTCCCGCACGGTTGGCGCCTGAGGCTTCTACACCCGAAATCAGGGTGTTGTCGGCATCGTTGACCAAAATACCAGTTATCTTGCCGAAGTAACTTTGGCCTTTGCGGTAGAAATCACTGGTGTGCGTGTATTCAATGGATAAATTCGAGATATTTACGTTGTTGACGCCATCGACCAAAATACCGGCATATTTTCGAATATCGCCGTCGTTGTTGTTTGAGTTGAAAACACCGTCTTGCTTGGTATCAAAGCTGATTTTGGTTGCGCCCATGCCGTCTCCAAACAAACCCTTTACGTTGCTCAAAGATTTATCAATGACGATTTGATCCGCAATATACAGTTTGCCGCTCAAATATACGGCAGCTTTTTCCTTATTGGCCACTTCAAGCGCAGCTTTGATGGCCGCCGAGCTGTCGGTTTTGCCGGTTTTGTCGGTGCCGAATTGGCCGGCATCAATGTATTTACCAAATTTACTGTTGGAATAAACTGTATAAGTGATGCCTGAGGCTGTGGTTTTGGTAGCTAAGACTGAATCATTGCTGCGTTGGGTCTTTGAAGCACTGATTAGCGTTTGAAAGGTGGGAATCTGATTCACAGTTCCAGACATAAAATCTTCCTTTATTTAAAATTTAATAAATTAAAAATCTTTTATCATTTAAAAAAGAACGTTTTCATGTGCTTGAGAATGTATTTTGATTAAATAGTAGTAATATTGAATTTAAATTTCAATTATTTTTTAATTTTTGTAATATTATGCTAATATTTTTATAATATGGAATTAATTTAAGATTTAAGTGTATTTATGGTAACTCTTTACTAGATATTCGGTCAAGTATTTTGATAGGCGGATTTCATATTTGGACGTTTAATTTAAACTAATTTTAATGTTATAATATGAATTATTTTAAACGAATAAAAACTAAATATCATAAAAAAAGTGTGGTTATTGACATGTCTATTTTATGAAATGGTAAAGATAAATATTAAGTGTCGGAAATTAAATTAATTAATTATAGGCATACATCTTGATAAAAATTCAAAAATTTTATCATATTTAATATGGTTAAAATGACAAACAAAGTAATAATATTAAGGAATGGTTAATCTGTAGTGAAACAGATTTAATATGGAAATTAGAAAATATTTGCGATGTTTGTTTCAATTCATTGTATAGATTATTGAAATAACCTTGATAAATATAAGGTTATTTTAGACGTATAATGTTAAAAATCTCACTAAATTAAAAAAACCGTATTTCAGACGGCCTGAAATACGGTTTGAATTTGAATGGCTGGATTAAGCAGTCAATGTGCCTTTGGTCGAAGGCATTTTACCGGTCATGCGCTCATCGTATTCTACTGCCATGCGCAGGGCGCGTCCGAAGGCTTTGAACACGGTTTCGGCTTGGTGGTGGGCGTTTTTGCCGCGCAGGTTATCGATGTGCAGCGTCATCATGCTGTGGTTTACCAAGCCGTGGAAGAATTCGCTGAATAAATCCACATCGAATCGGCCAATCATGGCTCGGGTAAATTCGATGTTGTATTCCAAACCCGGGCGGCCGGAGAGGTCGAGCACCACGCGGCTTAAGGCTTCGTCTAACGGCACATAGGCGTGGCCGTAGCGACGTATGCCCATTTTGTTGCCCAAGGCTTGTTTCAAGGCTTGACCTACGGTGATGCCGATGTCTTCAACGGTGTGGTGGTCGTCGATATGTAAGTCGCCTTTGCACACGATATCCAAGTCAATTAAACCGTGGCGGGCGATTTGGTCGAGCATGTGGTCGAGAAACGGCACACCGGTATCGAAACGGCCGATACCGCTGCCATCCAGATTGAGCTGTACGCTGATTTGGGTTTCGCTGGTGTTGCGGGTCACGCTGACATAGCGGCCTTCGGTGGCGATTTGTACCACGCTGTTTTCAGACGGCATACCGCCTTGAATCAGGGTAAGGTTAGCGGTTTCTGCTGCCTGCTCTTGCGCCGCGGCTTTTTCTTTGTCTTTGCCGTGGTCGCGGTCAAGCCAGCCTTTGCGTTTGCTCATGCCTTGTTCTAATTTCTGTGCCAAGCTCGGGCGGATGCCGCGTGCTTTTTCATCGTCAACTTGTTCTTCCAAGCGGCGTTTGAGTTGGGACAGGGAGGCGGCGTTTTCATAACCGCATTGGCGCGCCAGCTTGGTAAGCGAACCGGCTTCTTCAATCAGTAAATACAGATTGTCTAAATGGCGTTTGGTTTTATTCATGGTGACAAGTCTCGTGTTTAAGCGTAAAGCTTGCGGATAATGTTTAAGACGGCATCATTTTGCTCGGGAGATCCGATGGTCAGGCGGACGCATTGATCCAAGAGCGGATGGTTGCCGTGCAGCTTTTTTATCAGAATGTTGTTTTGTTTTAAAGTGTTAAATAATCCGACCGCATCAGGTACGCGGACGGTAATGAAATTGGCTTCGCTCGGAAAGGCTTTCAGACGGCCTATGGTAGATAATTCGGCAAACATGCGTTCGCGTTCGGCTTTTAATTTTAACACATTGTCATTAATAATTTCAAAGTGTTGCATGGCAAATTTTGCCGTGGCCAAGCTTAATTGGTTCATGTTATAGGGTGGTAGGATTTTGGCCAATTCGTTCATGATGTTTGCGCTGCCGGCGGCGTAGCCGATACGGATACCGGCAAAACCGATTTTGCTGACAGTGCGCATCACCACCAAATTATCCATGCTGCCGGCTTGCGGCAGGAAACTGTCGCCGCTGAACGCGCCATAGGCTTCGTCCACCACCACAATACCTTTTGCTGCACGAATCACTGCTTCGACTTCTTCGCGTGTAAAATGCACGCCGGTCGGATTATTGGGGTAGGCGATAAAGGTCAGCGCGGGATTGTGTGCTTCAATGGCAGCTAAAACGGCCGCTAAATCAAGCGTGAAATCGTTATTCAGCGGCACGCCGACATAATTCATGCCGAACAAAGCTGCATTTTGCTTATACATCACAAAGCCCGGTTCCACCGCCAGCATGGTTGCGCCGGGTTTGGCCAATAGTAGGGTAATGAATTGAATTAATTCGTCCGAACCATTGCCCAAAGCGACACTTGCTGCTTCAGGAATGGCAAAAGCTTCACGCAACGCTTCCTGCAAGCCGCTGGCGGCAGGATTGGGATAGAGATGTACATCGGCCTGAGCCAACAGCGCCGTCCATTCGTTTAACAGCTCAGGCGGACCGGCAAACGGGTGATACGGGCTTTCCATCGCATCCAATTTGATAAAGCCTTCGGGCAGGTCGGCGACGTGATAAGCGGTCATGGCTTTCACGTCATCGCGGATAAAATCAAGCGTAGACATGGCGGTTCCTTAAATTGATATGCTGATTGGCAGGTATTTAGTTTTCGCAGGTTTTATTGATAATGCAAATGCAACATGCTGTGTTATCAATGCGGCGATGCGCGCAAAGAATTGTAATGTAACATAAAAAGCGCATAAAAACAGCTATTTTGACGACAATATTTTTTCAGACGGCTTATAATGTTCAATAAATAGCGAAAGCTGATAAACAAATTTCAGGGGGAATGCAATGAAATGGATACCACTATTGATTACGGCATTGGCCGTCAGTGCCTGCCACGCACCCAACCAAAATACGCAAGCCAATAACCTCCCTGCAAACCAAGCGCAACATCAAGCCTTTGATTTGGTTGAAAAAGGAAAGGATGCTTATGAAGCGCAACATTATGTCGAAGCCATGACTTATTTCACCCAAGCTTCCGCCGCCGGACACATGAGTGCACCGCGTTACATCGGCATCATGTATTTAAACGGCTACGGCGTAAAGAAAAACGTCCGCCGCGCCGTGGCCGAATTCAGTAAAGCCGCCCAATGGGGTGATGCGACCGGCCAATTCTGGCTAGGTTATTGTTACGAACAAGGCATTGGTGTCACGCAAAACCGTGAACAAGCCTTAAAATGGTATGAACTTTCTGCCCGCCAAGGCGACACTTATTCGGCTTCTGCCATGACTGCTTTGGGCCGTATGTCGGAAAGCGAAGATTTGCAGGAAGCCATTGAATGGTATCAAAAATCTGCCGCAGTCGGTGATAAAGAATCGCGTGTGGCTTTGAAGCGTTTGAATGTTGGACTGTGATGATTGATGAATGCGTATGCAAATACGATGAATTACTTTATTAATTTTTCATATATTTAAGGTAAAATTGCCAACCATTAACAAAAGTAATAAAAAGCCGTCTGAATATTAATATTTCAGACGGCTTTTTATTATACACGGAAGTACAAACCTGTTTCATCGTGGATGCGTCGTATGGGCCAATGATAAAGCCGTTGCAGCAAATTTTCGCGCCTCACGTCTTGCGGTGTGCTGGTGGCGATGATTTTTCCCTAATTCATTTTTTGCAGCGCGGTGCCGAATTCATCGTAAAACTGAATTGAGCGCGAAACCTTATCGCCGTCGCGGTTGGTCACCGCCAAAACATGTTGCCAACGCGCAGGAAAAATCCGTAAATCGATGCCGCCGATATTGAGCGCGATGCCCGAAGTCGGCGCCAAGCTGACATTTTCATACACGCCTTGTTTTTCATGCACGCACACATCATTGCGCACCACACATTGCACTTCGCCCAAAGCGTGAAGCTTGAGTACCACGTCACGGATGTTGCTGCCCAAATACACGCTTTGAGGCGCATCGGCCATTAATGCGCCTTCGCTGACGCCCAAATCCGCCGCACCTTCACGTGGAAAATACATGCCCTTGCGGGCGGCTTTGTTGGCTTGATATTGTTGCCAGAGATTATTCATGATGAACTCCTTGTGTGAGACCTTTGCAAAATCCCTATCTTTGGCGCATTTCTTCGTTGTGCGCTGCTCGAAAGCTTAGCCTTTTTATGATATGTCTTCGCTTTCTGCGCTGCTACAACTTTGAACTGTACTCAAATCTAGGGTTTTGCAAAGGTCTCTATGTTAATTTTTCAGACGGCTTATCGGTAATTTAAAGTATAAATGATAATGAATTGTATTTTATTTTTATCGGTATTGCCAAATTTATCATGAAAAAAACACCGCCGCGCATTGAATTTTTGCCCACTAAGCCTTATAACAATGAAACAGAAATTATTTGATTGGAAAAAGAAAAAACATGAGCCATACCGTTCATCTGCAATTTGAAGACATCGACAATACCGTGCTGCAACGCCTGTGCGGCGCGCTCGACGGCAATTTGGACACCTTGGCCAAGGCTTTGGATATCGAAATCAGCCGCCGTTTCGAACATTTCACCTTTATGGGCGAACTCGCCCATGCAGGTCGCCGTGCGCTGCTGGCTTTGGCCGAAACCGCCGAAAAAGGCGAATTGGATGATCATGTGATTCAGTTGGCAGCCATCGAAGCGAAAACCGCCGATGAAAAACATGAAGAAAAACACCGCGATCACCAATACTATTTCCGCACCAAACGCGGCAGCATCGGCGGGCGCACGCCGCGTCAAAACGGTTACATTCGCGCCTTGCTCAATTACGACGTCGTGTTCGGCTTAGGCCCGGCCGGTACCGGTAAAACCTATTTGGCCGTGGCCGCAGCGGTGGACGCGATGGAAAAACACCAAATCGAGCGCATTGTGTTGGTGCGTCCGGCGGTGGAAGCGGGCGAGAAACTCGGTTTCCTGCCGGGTGATTTGGCACAAAAAGTCGATCCTTACCTGCGCCCTTTGTATGACGCGCTGTATGATTTGATGGGCTTCGACAAAGTCACCAAGCTGATGGATAAAGGCTTGATTGAAATTGCCCCGCTGGCCTATATGCGCGGCCGCACACTGAATGGCGCGTATGTAATTTTGGACGAAGCGCAAAACACCACGCCCGAGCAGATGAAAATGTTCCTGACGCGTATCGGTTTCGGTGCCAAAGCTGTGATTACCGGCGACATCAGCCAAATCGACCTGCCGCGCAACATCAAATCCGGCTTGAAGGACGCGCGAGAAAAACTCTCCAACGTGGAAGGCCTTTATTTCCACACCTTCACCAGCGAAGACGTGGTACGCCATCCTTTGGTGCAGAAAATCGTTGAAGCTTATGAGGAAGCGGAAGAAGCTGAAGAGGGCAAACGCGTTGAATAATTGATGCTTTGTATTTGAAGCAGGTGAAACACAGGCCGTCTGAAACCCATGTTTTCAGACGGCCTTTTTATTGAATGTTACTTTGATCAATCAATTGAATTTACGCTTCAAGCAATGCCCAAATATCTTCTTTTTCCAAAATGCCGGTGCGTTTGAGCGTGACGCTTTTAATCATGGCGGTGGCGGGTTGTTCGGTCGGCAAAGGTTTTTGTGCCAACAGCAAGCCAAAGCCATTTAAAAATTCTAAAGCTTTTTCTGCCCAGACTTTGCCGCTGCGGTCGCTGTTGGGGCGTTTCAACAATGGCGGGCGCAGGATGCTGGTGTATTCAAAATCCAGCGCGCTAACGGCTTGTTCCAATTCACCTTTCATGCGCATGTAAAACGATTTAGAGTTAGGATTGGCCATGCCGGCGGAAACCAGCACATAATGCGCCACGCCGTTTTGTCGGGCGGCTTGGGCGAATTGGTATTGGTAGGTGAAATCGATTTGGTATTGCTTCGCTTGGCTGCCGGCTTGTTTGATGGTGGTGCCCAGGCAGCTGAACAATACGTCGCCCGTGACTTTATCCTGCCAAGTGTGGTTTGTCAAAGTCGATGATTTCGACCGTGAGTTGAGGGTGGGTAAAATCCAGCGGTTTGCGCATGAATACGGTGACTTGGCCAACATCAGGATGTTGCAGCAATTGTTGGGTAAGGGGCTTGCCGGTCGCGCCGGTTGCGCCGATGATCAGGGCTTTCATGTGCTTTCCTTAGTGGTTTTCACGGCATAGCTGAATCAAAATGAGGGAAAATCAAAGAGGCAGCAGGCCGTCTGAACAGGTTGGTGTTGGTCATTGTCGCATAAAAATCGGTCAGAGCGCATTCAGGCCGTCTGAAAACGCTATCTTGATTGTTCAGACGGCCTGTTTGCGCGTATAGTAGGCATTATTTGATTTTGAAAACTTATCATGACTTTTACCACGATTTTAAGTATTGCGTTGGGCATAGGCTTGGCGGCGAGTTCGGGCTTTCGTGTATTTTTGCCGCTGTTTGCCCTGAGTTTGTCGGCTTATTTCGGGCTGTGGCCGATTAATGAAAGTTTTGAATGGCTGGCTTCCACGCCTGCGCTGATTATTTTGGGTGTGGCAACAGTGGTCGAAATCGGCGCTTATCTGATTCCATTTATCGATAATTTGTTGGATACCTTGGCCGTGCCGCTGGCCGGTTTGGCGGGGACGGCGGTGATGGCTTCTACTACGGCAGACTTAAGTCCTGCGGTGACTTGGACATTGGCCATTATTGCAGGGGGTGGTGCGGCTGCGGCGATTAAAGGCGTGAACGCGACTACGCGTGCGGCGAGTACGGCGGCCACCGCTGGCTTGGCTAATCCGGTGGTGTCGGTAGCAGAAACCGGTATCGCAACGGTGATGGCGGTATTGAGTTTGTTTGTGCCGTTTTTGGCGGTGGCGGTGTTGTTGCTGATTGGCTTTTGGCTGTGGCGCAAATACCGTCAGTATCGCCAGCGGGTGCAAACGGTTTGATGGATATTGAACAGGCCGTCTGAAAGTTAATCTTTCAGACGGCCCGATACCTTTGCCAAAACTCCTTCAAAAGCCAGCACACAAAACCGACGTCATTCCCGCGCAGGCGGGAATCCATTTTTGAATATGGCAAACTATTGAATAAAATAGGTTTCTGAAGTTTTAGATGGATTCCCGCCTGCGCAGGAATGACGGCTTTTTGGTTTTGTTGGTGTGTTGGTGGTTTATGAGCTTTTGCAAAGGTCTCGGCCTTTTATTAATGATAAACAAAGCCGCAGATGATGATCATCTGCGGCTTTGTGGATTCAAGCATTACTGCTTGTTGTCTTCGCTGTCTAAGAAGCTCTTCAGGCGGTCGCTGCGGGTTGGATGGCGCAGTTTGCGCAGGGCTTTGGCTTCGATTTGGCGGATACGCTCGCGCGTGACGTCAAATTGTTTGCCGACTTCTTCCAGCGTGTGATCCGTATTCATGTCGATACCGAAGCGCATACGCAATACTTTGGCTTCGCGCGGGGTCAGGCTTTCCAGCACTTCTTTGGTTACTTCGTGCAGGCTGGAGTACATGGCGGCATCAGCCGGTGCCACGTTGTTGGCATCTTCAATGAAATCGCCCAAGTGTGAATCATCATCGTCGCCGATCGGGGTTTCCATCGAAATCGGTTCTTTGGCGATTTTCATGATTTTGCGGATTTTGTCCTCCGGCATTTCCATCAGCTCGGCCAATTTAGCTGAATCCGGTTCTTCACCGGTTTCTTGCAAGTATTGGCGCGAAATGCGGTTCATCTTGTTGATGGTTTCAATCATGTGTACCGGAATACGGATGGTACGTGCCTGGTCGGCAATAGAACGGGTAATCGCCTGACGAATCCACCAAGTAGCGTAAGTCGAGAATTTGTAGCCGCGGCGGTATTCGAATTTATCCACCGCTTTCATCAGGCCGATGTTGCCTTCCTGAATCAAATCAAGGAACTGTAAGCCGCGGTTAGTGTATTTTTTGGCAATCGAAATCACCAGACGCAAGTTGGCCTGAATCATTTCCTGCTTGGCTGCCGCGGTTTCGCGCTCGCTGGCAGCCATGTTTTTATTAATTTCTTTCAGTTCTTCAATCGAGATTTGCGTTTCTTTTTGCATATCGGAAAGCGCGGTTTGTTTCTCGATGATAGCGTGGCGGAAGCGGTCGAGTGCATCGCTCCATACGCGGCCTTTGCCAACTTCTTCTTCCACCCAGTTTAAATCGGTGATATTCGTCAGGAAGTTGTTGATGAAGTATTCGCGGTCCATGTGTACGCGGTCTAAGCAGATGTCGCGGATTTCTCGCTCAAGCTTGCGGATTTGGTCGACGCGGCCGCGCAGGTTGTTGCTCAGGTTTTCAATTTGACGGGTTGAGAAGCGCACTTCCAACAATTTGTTGGCGATGGCGTCACGGTGGGTCAAATAGGCCGGATGCTGGCTGTGATGCTTGGCCAATTGCGCGGTCATTTCGGCATAATCGACTTCGATTTGGGCAAAATGATCCAAGACTTTTTGCTTCAGCTCTTCCAAGTTGGCAGCGGTCATGCTTTCGGCATCGGCTGCGCTGTCATCATCGTTGTCGTCTTCGTCGTCATCATCATCGCTGCTTGCGGTGTCGTCGGAAGCATTGCTTTCCAAATGACCCAAGCCCAATTCGTTCAGTAATACTTCATTCGGGTCGATAATGGCTTCAACCACTTCGTCGACGCGGATTTCATCATTACGGATTTGATCTATCAAGGCCAAGATTTCTGCGACCGAACCCGGACAGGCAGAAATGGCTTGTACCATGTTTTTAAATGCATTTTCGATTTTTTTCGCAATGATGATTTCGTCTTCGCGCGTCAGCAGGTCAACCTGCCCCATCTCGCGCATGTACATACGCACAGGGTCGGTGGTGCGGCCGAACTCGGAATCTGCGCTGGAGAGCGCCGCTTCGGCTTCTTCAACGGCATCATCATCGGTAATGGTAGCGGCATTATCGCTGAGCAGAATGTCTTCGGCATCGGGTGCTTGTTCGGTAACTTGGATGCCTAAGCCGGTAATCATACTGACGATGTTGTCGATTTGGTCGGCATCAGACATATCGTCCGGCAGGGCATCGTTGATTTCCGCATAGGTGATGTAGCCGCGCTCTTTACCCATGATGATGAGCTGTCGCAGACGAGTACGTTGCTCTTCTACGGTTAACGGACGGTTATCATCTTGATCTTGGTATTCTTCGTGATTTTTAGACATAGATATCTCGTTGTTTAGTGAAAAATGCCAACGGTTTGCCGCAAGGCCGGCACCTGAGGGCGGAGCAGCGCATATCATCGGGATATTCACGCTGAGGCCGTCTGAAACTTTAAGAAAACGGGCGTTCTGCGCTTAATTGGTTCGCAGCATGGGACAATGTTTTCAGACGGCCTAAGAAGGAATTCAGAGTTAATTTGCTTTTGACATCAATAAGGATACCAAAAGTTTCTTTTCATAATCATTCAAACCATTTTGCAGGTTTTTTTGTTTGAGTGATTCAATTTGGCTGTATTTTAACTCATTTAACAGCTTTTTCATGCCAATTTTGAAATTCTCGCATTCGGCTTGGTAGGCTTCTTCGTTGTCTTCCGCCACTTCGTCATCGGCATGACGGGTTGATTGGAAGATTTGGTTCAACGCGGCTTCATAGGGGGAGCCGCGCATATGCTCTAAAATCTGTGCGCTGCTGGGCGGCTGGGCAAAGCTTTTGATGGTCTCGGCTAGGTTGGCTAAGCAGGCAAAATCGCCTTCCAGCGGGAGATATTCCGGCAAGTCTATATATGAAGCCCAATTCGGATTTATCAAGACGCTGCGGATTTGTCGTTGCACCAAAGTGAGCATCACCGGTCGCTTGAGGGTTTCTTGCGGCAGTTTGTAGCTTTTTTGCTTCACATGGCGCTTGGGCGATTCTTGGCCGAGCAGTTGCGCCAAATTGGCCGGATCGATGCCGACCAATTCACTGAGTGTCTGTTTCAATAAAAAGTTCAGCGCGGGCGCGGTGATTTGCGCCAACAGCGGCGAGGCGGTTTTCACCAATTCCGCTTTTCCTTCCTGCGTATTCAGGTTGAGGCCGTCTGAAAGATGTTGCCAAAAATATTCCGACAAAGGTTTGCTTTGATGGAGCAGGGCATCTTCAAATTGGGTTTTGCCAAACGCGCGGATGTAGCTGTCGGGGTCGTGTTCTTCGGGCAGAAACAGAAAATGCAGCGATTTATCGTCTTTCAACTGCGGCAGGGCATTTTCCAGTGCGCGCCATGCGGCTTTTTTACCGGCGGCATCGCCGTCGAAGCAGAAATAAATGCTGTCGGCCTGCCGCATCAAGATTTTTACATGGTCGGCGGTGGTGGAGGTGCCGAGCGATGCTACGCCGTAGCCGATGCCGAATTGCGCCAAAGCGACCACGTCCATATAACCTTCGACGACCAGGATTCGGCCGGCATCTTTAATCGCCGCGCGGCCTTCGTATAAGCCGTAAAGGTTGCGGCCTTTGTCGAACAAAGGTGTATCGGGCGAATTGAGGTATTTCGGTTTGGAATCGTCCAACACGCGCGCGCCGAAGCCGATAACCTGACCGCGTTGGTCGCGAATCGGAAACATAATGCGGTGGCGGAAACGGTCGTAATGCTTGCCTTCGTTGTCGATGACCATGCCGCTGTCGACCAAGGCGGTATTGGGGTAGGGTTGGAATACTTGCGCCAGCGGCTGCCAGCCGTCGGGCGCGTAGCCCAAGCCATAGTGGGCGATGATTTCTGCACTCAAACCGCGTCCGGCCAGATAATCCTGCGCCGTTTTTTGAAATTTAAGCTGCTGCGCGTAAAACGAAGCGGCGGAAGCGGTGGTTTCTTCTAAGGTTTGCTGCTTTTTCTTGCGCTCGGCACGCACTTCGGGGTTGTCGTTTTGCCCGCGCACTTTCGGCACGGCCATGCCCACCCGGTCGGCCAGATATTGTACCGCTTCGGTAAACGACAAGCCCTGATATTCCATGATAAAACCGATGGCCGAACCGTGCGCCCCGCAGCCGAAGCAATGGTAAAACTGCTTGCTCGGACTCACTGAAAACGACGGCGATTTTTCTTTGTGAAACGGACAGCACGCCATATAGTTGGCCCCGCCTTTTTTGAGCGGCACCTGCTCGTCGATAATATCTACGATATCGACTTTGGCGAGAAGTTCGTCTATGAAATCGGAAGGTATCATGGGGCGGTTAATGCGCAAGCAGCTTAATAGGTTTGATTAGGGGGTATGAGGCCATCTGAAAAAATTCAGATGGCCTCATACCTTTGATTTTTATTCGGCGGTCAGGGCGGCTTTTAAGATTTTATTGACTTCGCCCATATCGGCTTTACCGGCAAGCTGGGTTTTCAAGACGCCCATGACTTTGCCCATATCGGCCATACAGGTAGCGCCGGTCATGGTGATGACGGTATCGACGGCGGTTTTGATTTCTTCTTCGCTCATCATTTGCGGCAGATAACGGTTGAGCACTTCGATTTCGTCGATTTCTTTTTGTGCCAAATCGTAGCGGTCGGCTTCGGCGTAAATTTTGGCGCTGTCTTTGCGCTGTTTGACCATTTTGGTCAGAATGGCAATGACTTTTTCATCATCGGCTTCGATGCGTTCATCGACTTCGTATTGTTTGACAGCGGCATTAATCAGGCGGATGGTGCTCAAAGACAATTGGTCTTTGGCTTTCATCGCGGTTTTCATGTCTTCGGTAATCTGGGTTTTCAGGCTCATGACGGGCTCCGTGGGATTGCAGACAATCTAGCTAATGACAGTATTATAATGGATTTATAAAGGCAAAAACACCGTAGGGCATTCGGCCTTACGGTGTGTCTTGCTCAGATACGGGATTGCGCCCGTATTAGTACATTTTAGGAGGCAGTTGTTGGCTGCGCAGACGTTTTTGCAAGCGTTTGGCAGCAGCAGCTTTTTTGCGTTTGCGTTCGGTAGTTGGTTTTTCGTAAGCTTCACGGGCGCGCAGTTCAGTCAGCAGGCCGGTTTTTTCTACGGCGCGTTTGAAACGACGCATGGCAACTTCAAATGGTTCATTCTCTTTTACACGGATTGCAGGCATGTTATTTCCTTCAAAATTCTTTAAGTTTACGGCAGTCTGAAAAGATTGATTTAAGTTGGTTTCAGACGGCCTTTATCAATAGGGGTTTGTCTGTATCGCTGGTGCTTATAAACAAGCTGGCGGGATACGCGCCGTGATGTAAACATCACCTCCTAACAAGTCGGCTTGGTGCCGGATAGGGGTCTTTATATTTGGGTAAAAATATTTGGGTAAAAGACTGGAAACAATTCCGAGATTATCTTATAAATTGCTTTCTTGTGTCAAGTTTGGGTAAGGGATTTTAAGAGGCGTTGTGTCATTTTGGAGTGACGGGATAGGGTGTTTAAAGTTATAAAAACAGGCCGTCTGAAATTTTTCAGACGCCTGAAATGGTAGATTAACGCTTAACCGCGAATCACTTTACGCACATGCGGAATGGTATGCAGCTTGTGAATGATTTGGTTGACCTGAGCCAAATCTTTGGCCTTGATGATGAAGCCGAATTCGACAAAGCCTTCGCTGCCGGCACGGTTGGAGGAAGGGGTATTGACCGATTCGATGTCGGCGCCGGAGCTGGAAATGGCTTGTGCCATCTGTGCCAACAGGCCGTGAGTGTCTTCCGATTGGATGTTGAGGCTGAGGCGGTAGCTTTGATTGTTGAGGCTGTCCCAATCGGCATCTAGTTGCTGCTCCGGATCGGATTTGAGCAACACGCTACAGGTATCGCGGTGGATAATCATGCCTTTGCCTTGCACCAACAAGGCACGGACAGCATCGCCTGCGACCGGGTGGCAGCATTCGGCCAAATGCACGCGGCCGGTTTCTTGGCCGTTGACTTTGATCGGGCTCAGTTTGACTTCGCTGCCGAAGTGTTGGCCTGCGAGGTCGGCAATGTGCATGGCTACGGAAACGGGCTGGGTATTGCCCATGCCGACGTTGTATAACACTTCTTCAAACGAGGTTTTCTTGTCGCTCAAATCGTTCAAATATTTTTCTTTGAGGTCGTCTGAAATCAAGACATCTTTTGGCAAAAGGCTGGACAGGGCTTTTTGCAGCAGGTTTTCACCCAATACAACCGCGTCATGGCGGTTCATGGTTTTGATGTATTGGCGGATGGCGCTGCGGGCGCGGCTGGATACGGCGAAATTGAGCCATGCCGGATTCGGTTTGGCGTGCTCGGATGTAATGATTTCGACCGAGTTACCGGTTTTCAGCTTGGTGCGTAAAGGCATCATGGTGTTGTTGATGCGTGCGGCAACGGTTTTGTGGCCGATGTCGGTGTGCACGGCATAAGCGAAGTCAATCGGGGTCGAACCTTTAGGCAGGGTAAGGATTTTGCCTTTTGGGGTCAGGATATAAACTTCGTTCGGGAATAGGTCGACTTTGACATGTTCCAGAAATTCAATCGCATTGGCGCTGCTGGCCTGCAGATCGAGAATGCTCTTAAGCCATTGGTTGGTGTGTAACATGGCTTGATCGATGGTGTTTTCACCCGATTTGTAGATCCAGTGGCCGGCTACACCGCCTTCGGCAACGGCATCCATTTCGTGCGTGCGGATTTGCACTTCAATCGGCAAACCGTAAGGGCCGACCAGCGTGGTGTGCAAACTTTGGTAACCGTTGCTTTTCGGAATGGCGATGTAGTCTTTGAAACGGCCGGGTTTGGGCTTATAGAGATTGTGTAACGCGCCCAAGGCGGCGTAACAGGCCGGCATGCTGTTGACGATGACGCGAAAGGCGTAAATGTCCATCACGTCGGCAAAACGCAGTTTCTTTTGCAGCATTTTTTGGTGAATGCTGTAAAGGTTTTTCTCACGGCCTTTGATTTTGGCTTCGATGTTGGCATTGATCAAGCGGTGGCTGAATGCGCGTAATACTTTACCGACTACGTCGCGGCGGTTTTTGCGGCTGTTGTCCATCGCTTTTTGCAGCGTTTCGTAGCGCTTCGGATGCAGGTTTTGGAACGATAAATCCTGCAATTCCTGATAGGCATTGTTTAAGCCGATGCGGTTGGCGATTTGGGCGTAGATATCGAGTGTTTCTCTGGCGATGCGGCGGCGTTTGTCGGGGCGCATCGAGCCAAGCGTGCGCATATTGTGCAGGCGGTCGGCAAGCTTGATGATGATGACGCGCACGTCTTTGGTCATGGCGAGAATCAGCTTGCGGAAGCTTTCGGCCTGATGCTCTTCGTGATCTTCGAATTTGAGTTTTTCCAGCTTGGACAAGCCGTCTACCATTTCGGCAATGGTTTCACCGAATTCTGCCGCCATTTCGACTTTGGATACGCCGGTGTCTTCTAAGACATCATGCATTACGCCGGCGCACAAGCCTTGCACATCCATGTGCCAAACGGCTAATTGGGTAGCCACGGCAATCGGGTGGGTGATGTAAGGCTCGCCACTTTTGCGGGTTTGGCCCTCGTGGGCGTGAAAAGCGTAGGCCACGGCTTTTTCAAGCTGTGTCTGTTCTTTTTTGCTGAGATAGGATGCCGTTTTAAAGAGTAATTCGCGGGCTTCGGCTGTCAGCGCATCATAGGGAGCGGTAGGTAGGGGGGCGGACATATTCAGACGGCCTCTCTCGAGTTGGATAACTTGAATGGTGGGGGTGTTATCAGGTGATTCAAGAAGCGGTAAATATTATCGGCAGGCTGTTGCGGAATAAAAAAATAAGGCTTGCCATATTGTTATGTCAAAGTGAAGTGGGTAAACAACCGCGCATGGAAGCGCGGTTGAATGGTTGCTTGGCCTTGGCGGCGGCGCAAGTGTTATTTGTTGCGAGACAGCAATTCCACGCCGATTTGGCCGGCGGCTACTTCGCGTAATGCGGTCACGGTCGGTTTGTTGTTGCGGATGTCGTCAACCAAAGGTTGGTTGCCGTTTTCCAATTGGCGTGCGCGGCGGGCGGCAACCAAGGTCAAATCGAAGTGGTTGGGAATTTTCGGGGTGCAGTCTTCGGTGGTGATACGTGCCATATTGCTTTCTTTCAAAAAATAAATCGGATAGCGTATTTTCGCTGTTTTTTAAGAATTTTCCAACAGGTTTGTGAGAAAACCTTGTTGGGCGGATTTTTTCAGACGGCCTGACTTGATGATGTGCAGCAAATCGGCTTCGGCAGCATCTAAGTCTTCATTGACTACAATGTAATCAAAATCAAAAGCTTGCTCGATTTCATGACGTGCTTCAGCCAAGCGGGTGGCGATGACTTCTTCGCTGTCGCTCGCGCGGCTTTTCAGGCGGCCTGCCAAGATGTCAAACGACGGTGGCAGAATGAAGATGCTGACAGATTCCGGCAATGCACGGCGCACTTGTTCGGCGCCTTGTACGTCGATTTCCAAAATCACATCAAAGCCTTGTTCGCTCAATTGATTGACTGCGGCGATGCTCGTACCGTAGTAATTGCCGAACACATTGGCGTGTTCCAGAAAGGCTTTTTGTGCGATTAAAGATTCAAATTCTTCTTTGGGAACAAAATGATAATGCACACCGTGTTGTTCGCCTTCGCGCGGCTGGCGGGTAGTGTGGGAAATCGAGACGCGTAAATCACTGTTGTTTTTCAACAGGCGGGAAACCAAAGTGGTCTTGCCGGTACCGGAAGCGGCGGAGATGATGAAAATATTGCCGTTTTTATTGTGTTGCATGATGTTTTGCCATGGGATATTTTCAAGAAATTATAACACAATGCCTAGCGGATTTGGATGTTCAGACGGCCTCAACACCGACAGCATAAATTTGTTACAATATGGTGTTAAAAATATTCAATCTTGGAAAATTAAGCATGTTGATTCATCCTGAAGTGATGGGCGTTGATGCCTTGGCGGAAAAAATCCGTAAAATTGAAAACTGGCCGCAAAAAGGTATTTTGTTTCATGATATTACGCCGGTTTTGCAAAGTGCGGAGTATTTTCGTCTGCTGGTGGATTTGTTGGTTTACCGCTATATGGGCCAGAAAATCGACGTAGTGGCCGGCTTGGATGCCCGCGGTTTCATTATCGGCGCAGCCTTGGCTTATCAATTGAATGTGGGTTTTGTGCCGATTCGCAAAAAAGGCAAATTGCCGTTTGACACTGTGTCGCAAAGCTATGCATTGGAATACGGCGAAGCGACGGTGGAAATCCACACCGATGCGATTAAACCCGGTGCACGCGTGTTACTGGTGGATGATTTGGTGGCGACCGGCGGCACTATGTTGGCCGGTGTAGAATTGATTCGCAAGCTCGGCGGTAACGTGATCGAAGCAGCGGCAATTTTGGAATTTACCGATTTGACCGGGGGTAAGAAAATTCGTGATGCTGGTGTGCCGCTGTTTACATTGTGTCAAAACGAGGGCTGCATGTAATTATGTAAACGGTAACGGGCAAAAGGCCGTCTGAAAAGCCATACGCTTTTCAGACGGCCTTACTATTGTGGTATTCAACCCGGCAAAAAATGTAAATATCAGTTTGCAATTCGGATATTTGCCATAAATCATTTAGAATGCTGCAACTATACCGATAATAAATCATACCTGAAGATCTGATAAAGAAAGACGACATGAACGTACAACGCACATTTACCCTGTCGCTGAGCGCAATGGCATTGGCCGTATTGGCTGCCTGCGCTTCGCAAAGCAGCAAACCGACCGTGACCCGGGAGTCACGCGCAGAGAGTCAGTCGCCGGCATCGATTCCGTCACGCCGTGCCGACAGCCAATCGAAAATTTTATCTGATTTCAGCCAATATGAAAGCGCATTAAACGCCGCCAAACGCGGTGATGACGCATGGGCGCAGCAATATTTGGCACAAGCCGGCAACAGTGCCATGGCGGAAACCGTGCGCAATGAGTGGTTGAAAAGTTTAGGCGCACGCGGTCAGTGGCCGGTGTTCCAACAAGAATACAAAAAATTAGAAGCGGCAGGCCGTTCTCAAGAAGTGGAATGCTATGCTGATTTGAGCAGCGGCAATTATGCCAAAGCTGCTGATTTGGTGCGCGAAACCGCCCGCTTGCCGCAAGGCTGTACTTTATTGGTTCAGGCCGCAGCCGCCTCAGGCCGTCTGAAAAGCGATGGCGCTTGGCGCCGGGTACGCGGGTTGTTAAGCAACAATCAAATCACCGATGCGCGCAATTTGGCCGCCGCATTGGGCAGCCCGTTTGAGAGCGGGGCGCAGGGCATGCAGGAATACCGTCTGCTGTCGGTAATCGGCAGTGAAGCGCGCAAATCGTCTTCTGCCGCGGTCAATCTGTCGGCCATGGAAGGCAGCCTGACCCGCGCACAAAGCAGCTTCGCCTGGGCAGTATTGGGACAGTATCATGCCTACAGCCAAAACATGGCCGCCGCATTGAGCTACTACAGCCGAGTGACCGACCGCAGCCAGTTGACTGACGAGCAATGGGAATGGTATTCCCGTGCCGCTTTGCGTCTGCAACGTTGGAACGAATTGGCCAATGTGATTCAAGACATGCCGGTCAAGTTGCAACAATCGCCGGCTTGGCAATATTGGTTGGCACGCAGCTATGCCGCACAGGGCAACAGCGTACGCGCAAAATCGTTGTATGAACAAGCCGCCGCTTCCGGCCGCAATTTCTACGCCGTGTTGGCAACCGAAGAACTCGGCCGCCGCATCAATACCAAAAGCAACGTCAGCCAAGCCAGCCGCAGGGATGTCAGCCGTATGGCGAAAGACGGTGCCATCGACCGTGCTTTGACTTTGTTTAAAACCAGCCAAGCCAACGGCGACAGCAAAATGCGCCGTCAGGCACAGGCGGAATGGCGCTATGCCACACGCGGTTTCAGCGAAGACAATCTGCTTACCGCCGCCCAAGTGGCTTATGACAACCAGTTTTACGACATGGCCATCAACACCGCCGACCGCACCGATAATAAGCTGAATTACAATTTGCGCTATTTGTCGCCGTTTAAAGACACCACCGTGCGTTACGCCAATCAAGTGGGCGTAGATCCGGCTTGGGTTTATGGTTTGATTCGTCAGGAAAGCCGCTTTGTATTGGGTGCACAATCGCATGTAGGTGCACAGGGCTTGATGCAGGTGATGCCCGCCACCGCCCGCGAAATCGCCGGTAAAATCGGCATGAGCAGCAGCGAACTCTACACCATGGACGGCAACATACGCATGGGTACATGGTACATGGCCGATGCCCGCCGCAATCTGCAAAACAACGAAGTATTGGCAACCGCCGGTTATAACGCCGGCCCGAGCCGGGCACGCAGATGGCAGGCTTCAACGCCTCTGGAAGGCGCGATTTACGCTGAAACCATTCCCTTCAGTGAAACGCGCGATTATGTGAAAAAAGTGATGACCAATGCGACTTACTATGCGTCATTGTTTAATGAGCCAGAAACTTCATTGAAACGCCGTATGGGTACCATTCCTGCACGTTATTAATACTGTAGATTCAATATAGGCAAAGGCCGTCTGAATATTCAGACGGCCTTTGATGTAAGAAATAGCCGCATTGTTTACACTTTTTATGCAAAACAGCTTTTATTTTTTGCCCGAATGATTGTTTTAGGATTTTTGAGCATTATCAAGAACCATATGGCGTTGCCGTGCCTGTCGGCATTCTTGGCAGCACTCAAAAATTCCGAAATGGGTCTTTAAGCAAGAAAACAAAAGTGTCAACAACGCTAGGGTTTTCTACGCCCCCACCCCCCCAAAAAAAACTCCCTGAAAAGCCACTGAACAAAGAACCGACGTCATTCCCGCGCAGGCGGGAATCCATCTTAAAATTTCAGAAACTTATTTTATTCAATAGTTTGCCATGCTCAAAAATGGCTTCCCGCCTGCGCGGGAATGACGGTGCTTTGGTTTTTATTGGTGGGTCATGAAGTTTTGCAAAGGCTTCGGTCTTTATGCTGTTTATCGGTTTCGGAAACCAAATTATGCTGTGTGGCATAAACGGCGGCTTGAACTCGGCTGTTTAAATTAAGTTTTCTCAAGATGCTTTGCACATAAGCCTTGATGGTGGACTCGGCCAGATTCAAATGCTTGGCAATAACTTTATTACTGTGGCCGATGGCGAGATATTTTAAGGTTTCCAATTCACGCGGAGTGAGGGACTCAAGTGCATTAGGGGTATTTGCCTGCGCCGGATTGATGAGTGATTGTACCAGATGTGCGGTCATTTCTGGTGAGAACACGCTGTCGCCGTTGGCGGCTTTGGTGATGGCACTGATGAGAAAGTCGGCATCGATGTTTTTCAGTAAAAAGCCTTGCGCACCCAATTTCATACATTCGATTAAATCGTCGCTGTCTTCCGACACGGTGAGCATCACCACTTTTTGTGACGGGTTGCTGCTGAGGATTTGACCGAGCGCTTCGCGGCCGTTCATCACCGGCATATCCAAATCCAACAGCACCACATCGGGGTGAACCTGTTCAACCAATTTCACACCGCTCAAACCGTCTTCGGCCTCACCGATGATTTCAAAATCCGCTTCACCCAACACGGATTTGATACCGCGTCGAAACAGCGTGTGATCGTCAATTAAAACAATGCTTGTACTCATTCTAAAATTCTTTCTTTTTTCGGTAGTAGCAGTGAAATCGCGGTATTGCCGGGTTGGGACGCTACATTTAAATCAGCATGGATACGTTGCGCGCGCTCAAACATGATATTTAGCCCGACGTGTCCGTTTTCGGCAAAATCATTTAAATCGGCGGTATCAAAGCCGCAGCCGTTGTCTTCGATTTTCATTTCAAAATCGTCTTGATTATGGAATGAAACGTTGACCTGTGTCGCCTGCGCGTGTTTGCGGATATTCGACAGGCTTTCCTGCAAAATGAAGATAAACTGCAATTGCTGCTCGGAGGTCAACAGCGGGCCGTTGTCCTGCCAGTCGGTGACGGTGTCGATTTGTGTTTGCTGTCGGAAGCGGGCAATCAAACGTTCAACTGCATCGTTGAATTCGTTGTGGGTGATTTTAGTGCGGAAGTTTAATAATAATTCACGTACGTCTTCATAGCATTCCCGCACGCCTTCTTTGATGAATTGCAGCTTTTCATTGACCCTGGCATCTTGATTCAAGCCGGATTTTTTCAAGGCTTTGTCGAGCATTTGGATTTGCAGGTTTAAAAAGGTCAGTGTTTGGGCAATGCTGTCGTGCAGCCCTTGCGCAATCAGATTACGCTCTTGCAAAACGGCCAATTGGCGATTTTCAATACCCAAACGTAAATTGCTCACGGTGATGCCCAATTGTTGGCAAAGGGATTCGAGCAAATGATCATCGCCGTTGTCTGCGCCGGCATGATTGAAGTATAGCGTCATCATGCCCAAATCCACACCGTTGCTGCTGATTTTAAATACGCGTAAAAAGTGAAAACCCGATTGGCTGCACAATGGCTCGGCCACCTCGTGATTTTGCGGCGGCGTTTTGTAGAAGTTGACCGTTTGACGGCCGGATTGGTTTACAGCTTCGCCGCAGGTGCATTTTTCCAATTTGCGGCAGGCTTCGGCGGTTTGGAGGTTTTCCGGTAGGCCGCGGTGGGTAATCAAATCCATGCGTTTGCGCTGGAAATCAATCAGACGGATGCTGCCTGCTTGGGCGGGAATCATATCCATGATTTTATTCAGGAAGCCTTCCGAAGCTTCGGCAACGGTCTGCGCTTGGCTCAATAAATGGCTGAAATAGTAAAGCGTTTCCAGTGTATGGTTTTTCTGTGCTAAATCGCGGGTTTTATCCGCGACCTGCTGTTCTAAGTTTTGGTAAAGGTTGTGCAGACGGGTGCTCATTTGGTTGAAGCCGTGGTCGACTTCGGCAAATTCGGTCACATTTTCAATCGGTACTTGCTTGCCGAATTGGCCGTCGTGAATGGCAGTCACGCCGTTTTGAAGATGGGTCAGCGGGAGAATAATCCAGCGGTAAAGCAGTAAAACCATAATGATCGAGCTTATGCATACCATGCACAGCAACATTAATTGGAAAAGGCGTAATTTATTGATGTATTGGTTGTTGACGATTTCAATCGACTTAGCCAAAGTATCGATGGATTGGATAAAAGGTGGGATTTTACTGCGATTGAAAGCCAAACGTTCAGCTGAAATGGTTTGAAACCACGGTTTGATATCGTTAGCCCAAGTGTGCTTCAAAGTAGCCAGATTGGCTTGCACGTCTTTGTCATTAGGCAGAAACAGCGGCCGTTCGGGCACGCCGTTGCTCAAATTGGCAAGTGTTTGGTCGAAATCTTCAATGTAACGGTCGATTTTCGATTGCGGTGCACGGCTTTCCAGCAGCAGACCCAAACGGTAAGTCTGCATACGCAGACTGCCGGTGTCGTTGATGGCGGCGGCACCGCCTTCCAAACGCCACGACAAAACCAGCGTCAATACAATTGACGCGGTAGCTGCAACCAGCCACAGCAGCGTCAACAATTTCAAACGGGTGGAAAGGCGTTGTGGGAACATATTTCGTCATTGATCAGATACTTCCCACTATCTTATCATTTTCAGACGGCCTGTGCATAAGGCCGTCTGAAAAACATGACTGGACTAGCATTTCACTTCCGCTTGCGCACGGGTGTAATACCACCAATTCAGCAACAGACAAATGACGTAAAACGCGATAAATCCGTATAAAGCCATGTTGACGCTGCCGGTAAGCGCGATGGATGTGCCGTAGCTTTTGGGGATGAAAAAGCCGCCGTAAGCCGCAAACGCACCGGTAAAACCGGCCACCGCCGCGCCTTCTTTACCCGCGTTGATTAAGGCTTGTTCGCGGCTGATGATACCTTGTTCGGCCAAACGCTGCTGCTGAATCAAGAAGATAATCGGAATCTGCATGAAGGTTGAGCCGTTGCCGATGCCGGTCAGCGCAAAGAGGGCGATGAAGCAGGCGAAGAAGCCCCAGAAATTGCCGCCCTGTCCGTTGACGGGCAGGAAAAACAATACTCCGAATACGGCGATAATCATGCCGACAAACACCCATTGTGTGATTTTCGCGCCGCTTTGGATTTTATCCGACAACCAGCCGCCGAAAGGCCGCACCAGCGCGCCGACCAAAGGGCCGATAAAGGCGTATTTCACCGGATCGACGCCGGTAAACTGGCTTTTGGTCAAGAGCGGGAAACCGGCGGCAAAGCCCAAAAACGAGCCGAACGTGCCCAAATAAATGATGCACATAATCCAGTTGTGTTTGCGCTTGAAAATCACCGCCTGATCTTTGAAGCTGGCTTTCGCGCTGGCCAAATCGTTCATGCCGAACCAGGCGACTATGGTCGACAAGATAATAAACGGTACCCAGACGAAGCCCGCGTTTTGCAGCCAGATCTGTTTGGTTACGCCGTCTTTGACCCAGGTCTGCGGTTCGCCGCCCAAGTTGCCGAACAACGCGGCGGTAATCACCAGCGGCACGAGAAACTGCGCCACTGATACGCCCAAGTTGCCCAAACCTGCGTTTAAACCCATGGCCGTGCCTTTTTCCGCTTTCGGGTAGAAGAAACTGATATTGGCCATGCTGGATGAGAAATTGCCGCCGCCAAAGCCGCACAGTAAAGCCAAAATCAGCATGGTGGTGTAGCTGGTGTCGGGATTTTGTACGGCCAGCCCCAAACCGACGGCGGGCAAGAGCAGGCTGGCGGTGGAAATCGCCGTCCAACGGCGGCCACCGAAAATCGGCACTAAAAACGAGTAAAAAATGCGCAAGGTCGCGCCCGACAAAGCCGGCATGGCCGCCAGCCAGAAGAGTTGGTTTTCATTGAATTGGAAACCGATAGACGGCAGATTAATCACCGCCACGCTCCACACCTGCCAAATGGCAAATGCCAGCATCAGCGCAGGAATGGAAATCCATAAATTGCGGGAAGCGGTTTTCTTGCCGCTGTTTTGCCAGAAATCAGAATCTTCCGGCCGCCAGTCTTGAATTAAACGCGACATCGCGTTGCTCCTTATGATATTTTGACAAAGGCCGTCTGAAAGAGAAGATAATCGTTCAGACGGCCTTACTTAAAAGGTTTATTCTTGGCGTTTGCCTTTGAACGAGAAGTGCATCCAAATCAGCGAAATACACACCGTACCGTAAAGCAGCATGAACGCTGTCGAGCGGATACCCGTCAAATCTAAAAGCGCGCCGAACATAATAGGCAGTAAGAAACCGCCCATGCCGCCGGCCAAGCCGACCGCGCCGGAAACTGCGCCGATGTTGTCGGGGTAGTCATTAGCCACGAATTTGAATACCGATGCTTTACCCACCGCCATCGCAATGCCGGCAGCAAACATCAATAGGGTAAATATGGTTACATTTAAACCTATGCTCATGCTTATCGGGCCATTGGCCGTCTGAATCACCATTTCGGTTTGTGGGTAAGACAAGATGAAAAAACATACCCATAATACCCACATCACGCCCCAAGTCACCTTATAGGCACCGTATTTGTCGGAAAGATACCCGCCCAACGCGCGCAGCACACCACCCGGCAGCGAGAAGCAGGCAGCTAAAAACGCAGCCGTCTGAATACTCAAACCGTATTCGTCGATGTAGTATTTGGTCATCCACAGCGACAAACCGACATAACCGCCGAATACCACCGAATAATATTGGCTGTAACGCAATACGCCCGGATCTTTCAGCAGCAGCAATTGCTGTTTGAGGCTGGTGTTGGAAGACACCAAATGTTTCGGATCGTGGTAACTGGTGAACCAGAACAAAATCGCCGTACCCAGCATCACTGCCGAGTAAACGGTCGGCACGAAATGCCACGTGCCGTAAGCGATGAGGGCAGGAGCGAGGAATTTGTTGACCGCGGCACCGGCATTACCCGCACCGAACACGCCCATTGCCAAGCCTTGCTGGTCTTTCGGGAACCAACGTGCGACATAAGGTGTGCCGACCGAAAACGAACCGCCGGCCAAACCCATCATCAGGCCGATAATCAGAAACTGCCAGTAGGCATCGGCGTACTTCATCAGGAAAATAGCCGGCACGCTCAACATCATCAGCACAAACATCACAATACGGCCGCCGTAACGGTCGGTCCAAATGCCTAACGGCACGCGAATCAGTGAGCCGGATAATACTGGCAATGCCGCCAAAATACCGAATTCGGTTTCCGACAAGCCCAATTCGTTTTTTACCGGAATGCCGACCACCGCCATCATCATCCAAATCATGAAGCAGACGGTGAATGCGAAAGTGCTGCTAATCAGCACGGAATAGCGTTTATACGTTTCGGAGGCCATTGTCCCCCTGCCTTTCTTAGTGTTTGATACAAATTCAGATTTGGTTTTCAGACGGCCTAAAGATCTTGGTAATCCCCAATTTAAACCAAGAACTCTATCCACGTCATTCCCGCGTAGGTGGGAATTCGGAGCTTTGTCTTTATAAACTCTGTATTTCTGAAACTGATGAATCCGGATTTTCGCCTAGGCGGGAATGACGGATTGCAGGTTTCCGGCAATATACGAGTCTTGCAAAGAGGCCTGATCCTTGAACTCATACCACAAAACAGGCCGTCTGAAAGATGGGATTAACGGCGGCGCACCAACTGCCATGCGCGTCCGATATAAGCTACGCTGGCAAAACCGCTCCAAACGTGCACCATACGGGTGAACGGGAAAATGAAGAAGAAGGTCATGCCCATGAAGATATGCAGCTTAAAGAGGAAATTCACGTCTGCCAGATAGGCCGCCGCATCACCGCGGAAGGTGACGATGTGTTGCGCCCAGTGCATGAGTTTCACCATTTCATGACCGTCGAGATGGCCCATGCTGACAAAGATGGTGCATAAGCCCAATACCAAGGTAATCAAGAGCCAAACCAGCACCAATTTATCCTGCCAAGAACTGTTGGCGTTGATGCGGTCGATTTTGAAACGGCGCAAAATCAATAAAATCAGGCCGACCAGCGCCATTACCCCGAACACGCCGCCCATCACCATCGCAAACACCTGTTTTGCGCCGTGGCTCACACCGATGGCATCCCAAAACCATAGAGGGGTCAGCAGGCCGAACAAGTGGCCGAAAAATACTGCCAAAATGCCGACGTGCATCAAAATGCTGCCCAAGCGCAATTGGCCGTGAAACAGCAATTGGCTGGAATCGCTTTTCCACGAATATTGCTCGCGGTCAAAGCGGACCAAGCTGCCCAGGAAAAATACCGCCAGACAGATATACGGGTAAATGCCGAAGAAAAATTGATTGAAGGTATTCATGATTTATCCTCCTTTAAGGGTATGCGCCAAGGCTGCCCTTGGGGTAAAACTGTACGGTTTCGATGGCCGGTTTCAACAAAGGCTCAATGCCGGCCATATCGGGGCCGAACATTTCCATGGCTTCGTCCATGTCGCGCACCGGCGGTTCGATTAAGGCTTTCGGTTCGACCGGCGTCAGCGCCACTGCGGCTTGCAGCAGCGCTGCATAAGGCGAATCGGCGGTTTCGAGTTTGCCGGCAATATGCGCAATCACGTGTACCGCATCGCCGAGGATTTTTTGTGCTTCCGCTTCCGGAATAAACGACAGAAATTCCAACACCGCAGGCAGGTAGTCCGGCAATTCTTCATCGCCCAATTCAAAGCCGTGGCGGCGGTATTCTTCGATTAAATCCACCATCGCGCTGCCGCGGTCGCGGTCTTCACCATACACATGTTCGAAGAGATAGAGCGCCTGATGGCGGTTGCGGTCGAAGTTCAGCACATAATATTCCTGCAATTCGCGCAAAGGCGTGTTGCCCAGATAATCCAAAAAGGCTTGTAATGCTTCGCGTTTCGGATTTAATTCAGGCCATTCGTTCAAGGCCGTCTGAAACTCGGGCAGGAAATCAATCAGTTCTTGCTCGGGGTAACACATCAAGGACGAAAGCCATTTGTAAACCAAAGGGTTGCTCATCAGTGCACTCCTTCTTCCCGGTTTTTCTCGTTGTCTTTGCGCAAACCGTGGAACACAATCGGTGCGGCTTTGCGTTTACCGAACAGGCTTTCGTTGCTTTCGCCTCCCGAGCAGCCGTTGCCGAAGGTAAAGCCGCAGCCTTTTTCGTTGAAGGTTTCTTCCACCATTTCTTTGTGGCTGGTCGGAATCACGAAACGGTCTTCATAGTTGGCAATCGCCATCACTTGATACATTTCTTCCACTTGGGCAGGAGTCAGGCCGGTACCGTCTAAGGTTTGCTCCAGCGTTTCGCCGTGCACGACTTGGCCGCGTTTGAAGCGGCGCATGGCAATCATGCGTTCGAGCGCATCTTTAATCGGCTCGATTTTGCCCGCAGTGAGCAGGTTGGCCAGATAGCGCAGCGGGATACGCATTTCGTCCACGCTCGGAATAATGCCGTTTTCGCCGACCAAGCCGTTTTCGATGGCTGATTGGATCGGTGACAAAGGCGGTACATACCAAACCATCGGCAGGGTGCGGTACTCGGGGTGCAGCGGGAAGGCGATTTTCCATTCCATCGCCATTTTGTACACCGGCGAGCGTT
This sequence comes from Neisseria weixii, assembly GCF_042658245.1. Classification (NCBI taxonomy): domain Bacteria; kingdom Pseudomonadati; phylum Pseudomonadota; class Betaproteobacteria; order Neisseriales; family Neisseriaceae; genus Neisseria; species Neisseria weixii. Next base: position 292,528 of record NZ_JBHSPY010000001.1, on the reverse strand, counting down.
TGGCTGCGTCAAGCCAGCTTTGGCTGATGCCTTGTTCCAGTGCTTGGCGTTGCACTTCGGGATCGTTCGGATTCAGGAATACACCCAGTTGTGATTCATACAAATCCTGAGGGTTTTCTACTGAAGCAGCTTGTTCGATTTTGTCGGCGTCATACAGCAGCACACCCAAATAGCGGATACGGCCGACACAGCTTTCCGAGCAGACGGTCGGTTGGCCGTTTTCGATGCGCGGGTAGCAGAAAGTGCATTTTTCCGCTTTGCCGCTGGTCCAGTTGTAGTAGATTTTTTTGTACGGACAGCCGGACACGCACATGCGCCAGCCGCGGCATTTGTCTTGGTCGATTAATACGATACCGTCGTCTTCGCGCTTGTAGATGCTGCCCGACGGGCAGGAGGCCACGCAGGTCGGGTTCAGGCAGTGTTCGCACAGGCGCGGCAGATACATCATGAAGGTTTGCTCGAATGCGGCGTGCATGTCTTTTTGAATGCCTTCGAACAATACGTCTTTGGCACGTTTTTCAAATTCGCCGCCCAAGTCGTCTTCCCAATTGGGGCCCCATTCGACTTTGTCCATTTTCTTGCCGGTCAGCACGGAAACAGGGCGTGCGGTCGGTGGCGTTTTCATTTTCGGCGCATTTTGCAGATGCTCGTAGTCGTAGGTAAACGGCTCGTAGTAATCGTCGATTTGCGGCATGTTCGGGTTGGCGAAAATATTGGCCAGAATCTTCAGCTTGCCGCCTTGTTTGGGTACCAGTTTGCCGTCGGGTTTGCGCACCCAGCCGCCGTTCCATTTTTCCTGATCTTCCCAGTTTTTCGGAAAGCCGATACCGGGCTTGGTTTCCACGTTGTTGAACCATGCGTATTCGACGCCGTCGCGTGAAGTCCAGACGTTTTTGCAGGTTACGGAGCAGGTGTGGCAGCCGATACATTTGTCGAGATTCAAAACCATGCCGATTTGCGCTCGGATTTTCATAATGGTGTTCCTTGTGTTTTATGTTTCAGACGGCCTTTTCAGAGGCCGTCTGAAAGATTTTTTATGGGTATGTTTGCGTGCAGGAAGTGTGTTCAGACGGCCTTGAAGCTTGGTTTAAGGCCGTCTGAAACTCAGGCCGGATCGTCCATCCAATCTACTTTGTTCATCTTGCGCACAATCACCCATTCATCGCGGTTGGAGCCGACGGTGCCGTAGTAGTTGAATCCGTAAGCTTGTTGGGCGTAGCCGCCGATCATGTGGGTCGGTTTCAACACGGTGCGGGTCACGGAATTGTGGATGCCGCCACGCTTTTTCGATACTTCGCCCGCAGGGGTATGCACGATTTTTTCCTGCGCGTGATACATCAGAATCATGGTTTCCGGAATCCGCTGGCTCACGACCACGCGGCAAGCGATGGTGCCGTTGGCGTTGAACACTTCCACCCAGTCGTTATCCACCAAACCGGCGCGTTTGGCATCGGCTTCAGATACCCAAACATGCGGGCCGCCGCGCGAGAGCGTCAACATGCGGATGTTTTCCGAATAGGTGGAGTGGATGCCCCATTTTTGGTGCGGTGTCAGGAAATTAAGCGTGATTTCCGGATTGCCGTTGGGGTATTTGCCCAACAGTTTCTGCGTGGTTTTGAAATCCACCGGCGGTTTGTACACACATAAATGCTCGCCAAACGCACGCATCCAATGATGGTCTTGGTAGAACTGTTGGCGGCCGGTAATGGTGCGCCACGGAATCAGTTCGTGCACATTGGTGTAACCGGCGTTGTAGCAGACTTCTTCGCTTTCCACGCCCGACCAAATCGGTGAGGACACAATCTTGCGCGGCTGGGCGACGATGTCGCGGAAACGGATTTGCGTATGCTCGCTCGCCGCAATCAAATGCGTGTGGTCGCGTCCGGTGGCTTTGCCCAGAGCCTGCCAAGCTTTCATCGATACATGGCCGTTGGTTTCCGGTGCCAAGGTCAGAATCATTTCGGCGGCATCGATGGCGGTTTCCAATTTCGGCTGGCCTTTGCCCACGCCTTCGCTGCGTGTACCGTTGAGTTTGCGCAGGAATTCCACTTCATGGCCGGTTTGCCATGCCAAACCTTTACCGTTGTTGTTGATTTTTTCCAGCAACGGACCGATAGAGGTGAATTTGTCATATACCGCACCGTAATCGCGCTCGATCACGGTCATGGCCGGCATGGTTTTGCCCGGAATCGGTTCGCATTCGCCGTGTTTCCAATCTTTCGGGTCAAACGGCTGCCCCATTTCCTGCGGGCTGTCGTGCATGAGCGGGGTCAGCACGATGTCTTTGCGCACACCCAGATAATCTTTGGCTATTTCGCTGAATTTTTTCGCCAAACCTTTGTAGATTTCCCAGTCGGATTTGCTTTGCCACAAAGGCTGCACCGCTTCGGTCAGCGGATGGATGAACGGGTGCATGTCGGAGGTATTCAGATCGTCTTTTTCATACCAAGTAGCCGTTGGGAAAATCACATCGGCGTAGAGGCAAGTCGTGTTCATGCGGAAATCGAGCAGGGTCAGCAAATCGAGTTTGCCTTCCGCAGCAGGGCGCACGGTGATTTCAGACGGCGTGATGCAGCCTTCTTCGTCGCTCAATACTGCGTTTTGCGTGCCGAGCAGGTATTTCAGGAAATACTCGTGGCCTTTGCCGGACGAGCCTAAAATATTCGAACGCCACACAAACAGGTTGCGCGGGAAGTTCAGCGGGTTGTCGGGATCGTTACAAGCCATGTCGATGCTGCCGTCTTTCAGGCCGTTGACCACATAATCGGCCGGATTCACGCCCGCAGCTTCGGCGGCATCCACCACATCGAGCGGGTTTTGCGTCAGTTGCGGCGCAGAAGGCAGCCAGCCCATGCGTTCGGCTTTGGCGTTGTAATCAATCATCGACATATTCGGCATGCTGTCGCTGAAGCCCGGTGCCAGAATTTCGTTCACGCCCAATTTCTCATGCCGCCATTGGCTGGTGTGGGCATAGAAGAAAGAGGTACCGTTCATCTGACGGGCCGGACGCTGCCAGTCGAGGGCAAAAGTCAGCGGTGTCCAGCCGGATTGCGGACGCAGTTTTTCCTGACCCACGTAGTGACACCAGCCACCGCCGGATTTACCGATCGAGCCGCACATCATCAGCATGTTGATGATGCCGCGGTAGCTCATGTCCATGTGGTACCAGTGGTTCAGACCCGCGCCGAGAATCACCATCGAGCGGCCTTCGGTATCGTGTGCGTTTTGGGCAAACTCGCGCGCCACTTGAATCACCAGTTTCGGATCGACGCCGGTGTGTTTTTGCTGCCAAGCAGGGGTGTATGGTTTGTCTTCGCTGTAATCTTTGGCGGCATTCGGGTCATCCAAGCCGTGATCGACACCGTAGTTGGCAATCATCAGGTCGAACACGGTCGCCACCAAGGCGCTGCCGCCGTCGGCCAATTGAATGCGTTTGGCCGGCACTTTGCGGTAAATCAGCTCGTCGTTGTCGCTGCCGAAATAGGTAAAACCGACATTGACCACTTCATCGGCACGCTCTTTCAGGCTCAGGGCGGCTTTTACGTCTTGACCTTGCGCACGTGTTTCCAGATTCCATTTTTGACTGCCGTCCCAGCGGAAGCCGACCGAACCGTTGGGTGCCATCAGGCCGTCTGAAAGTTCGTCCCAAGCCAATACTTTCCAATCGGGGTTTTCTTGTTCACCGAAATTATCGTCAAGGGCGGAAGCGCGCAGGAAATATTCCGGCTGGAAGCCTCGGCCGTCTTCTTTCAGGCGCACCAGCATCGGCATGTCGGTCAGGCGGCGGACATAGTCTTGGAAATATTCAGACGGCTTGTCGACATGGAATTCTTTCAAAATCACATGACCCATCGCCATCGCCAAGGCCGCATCAGTGCCTTGCTTCGGCGCCAGCCAGATGTCGCCGAACTTGGCCATTTCGCCGTAATCGGAAGACACGGCCACGGTTTTGGTACCTTTGTAGCGGACTTCGGTGTAGAAGTGGGCATCAGGTGTACGCGTCATCGGCACGTTGGAGCCCCACACCAAAAGATAGTTGGCGTTGTACCAATCGGCCGATTCGGCCACGTCGGTTTGTTCGCCCCAAGTTTGCGGGCTGGCCGGCGGTAAGTCGCAATACCAGTCGTAGAAAGACAGCGGCACACCGCCGATTAAACCCAGATAACGCGCACCGGCGGCATAGCTCACCATCGACATGGCCGGAATCGGTGAGAAACCGATTACGCGGTCGGGACCATAGTTCTTGATGGTGTAGGCATTGGCCGCGGCCACCAATTCGTAGGCTTCGTCCCAAGTCGACCGCACAAAACCGCCCAAGCCGCGTTGGGTTTTATAGGCTTTGGCGCGGGCAGGGTCTTCCACAATCGATGCCCATGCTTCTACCGGCGGCATGGTTTGACGGGCATCGCGCCACATTTGTGCCAAAACACCGCGCAGCATCGGATATTTCACGCGTTGGGCGGAATACACATACCAGCTGTACGAAGCGCCACGCGGGCATCCGCGCGGTTCGTGGTTAGGCAGGTCGGGGCGGGTGCGCGGATAGTCGGTTTGCTGAACTTCCCAAGTAATCAAACCGTTTTTCACGAAAATTTTCCACGAGCATGAACCGGTACAGTTCACGCCGTGGGTGGAGCGCACTTCCTTATCGTGCGCCCAGCGGCTGCGGTAGGCATTTTCCCACTTACGGTCTTCCGTGGTCACGGCGCCGTGGCCGTTGGCAAACGTTTCGTGCTTTTGGGTGAAAAATTTCAATCGGTCTAAGAAATGGCTCATGGTCGTGTCCTCACTGGCGATGATTGCCGGATGTTTTATTGTCGATTAACAATATAAATCGTGAGGTAAAAGACCGCCACGCGCTTAAAGCATGAGAGGAAGGTATAAAACAGTGGTAGCCAAAACCGACTTTCGGCGGTATGGTCAGGAATAAAAAATGGCTTGCTATTCCAAATGAATTGTGAATATGAAAGTTATGTTTAAAAGAAAAAGCGTGCTAAACAGCGAAAAATCAACAAAAAGCCGTCTGAAAGCTGTGATTGGACAAAATGTTGTTCAATCACAAATAAAAATGCCACTACCTACTTTAGTAGGTAGTGGCGGAGAGAAAAGGGCGGGTAGCAAAGGAGCCGGATCTTGGGTTCGGCATTAATCTATATGGTTAAATGACACCCAAATCCTGCAAGCCGCGCAACACGCCGTCTTCATCCACGCTCGGACAGACATAATCGGCCAATGCCTTCACGCTTTCTTCGCCGTTGCCCATCGCCACGCCAAAACCGACGGCCTGCATCATTTCCACATCGTTGAAGCTGTCGCCGAAGGCCATGACGTCTTTCATGTCTATGCCGAGCTTACCAATCGCATGGCCAATGCCGCGCGCCTTGGAGCCTTCCTGACGCAGAATATCCACCGCGTTTTCGTGCCAGCGAACGGTTTTGAAACCCATTTGTGCAACGGCGGCATCGATTGGCGAGTCATGTTCCTGTGTGTAAAAAGCCAATAATTGATACACCGGTTGCCGGCGGTAATAATGGGCATCAACTTGATAAGACGAGACAATTCTTGATAAAGCTTCTCTGGCCCATCCGGTTTCTTCAGAAACGGAGATTTCGGCATTGTTTACAAACGCATAAGCGATGTTTTGCTGAGCCAAAAAGTCGCACACCGCGGCTGCTTCAGCGGCTGCTATCGGATAATGTTGCAAGGTTTTTCCTTGAAACTCAATATATTGGCCATTGATGGTCACCAGCATATCGATGCCGGCTTCTTGAATCAAGGCTTTGACCTTGGCAGGAATAGCAACGGGCGGGCGGCCGGTGGCAATGGCGGTCAGGATACCGCGCTGTTTCAAGGCGGCCAAGGCTTCGCCGACCGATGGGCGTAGGGTATCGGTGTATTTGCGGTAAATGGTGTCGTCGATATCGAAAAAAACGATTTTGGGATTTTGCATGGGAAAAGGCCGTGGGGAAATGGTTTCAGACGGCCTATTGTATAACACTCCTTGCATTTGACGATATTATGGACGGGAAAAGATTGATGGGTTTTTCAAACCATCGTCCAAGGCCGTCTGAAACTCAATTTAGAATCTTGATGACGGTTTTGCCTTGTTTGAATTTGGCTTTGATAATAGCGGGCAGTGTGTCATCGAAATACCAGCGGCCGTCGGGCAGGGCGACGGCATTGGCAGTGCAGCGGAAAGTCAGCGTTTGGCCGGATAATTTGTCTGTTTCGCGAATATCGATTTCGTGCGCTCTGCCCCAATCGGCCACCGGCAGCAAGGGCGCGAGCGAGAGGATCCGGCGGTTTTGCTGCGATACACCGTTGGCATTTTGGCATGAGCCGTCGCATTGGCCGATGGCCTGAATCGGGCAAGGTTCGTTTTTGGCATGGGTTTCCGGCAGGATATTCAGCGAATCGGGACAAAGGCCGTGTTCCTGCGCCCATGCGGCCAAAGCGCGTTTGGCGCCTTTTCTGTGCAGGAAAAAACCATAAGGGCGATGAGGGTGAATGCCGTTGCTCATCGGCACTAATCGAGCCTGCAATACGCCGTGTTCGTCCGGTGAAAATTGCACCGTGGTAAACGTGCGAAAAGTTTCCGACGGGCTGAGATTAAATTGCACCATGGCTTGCGCTTTCAACCACAAAGCATGCACAGGCCCGATGGCCGGCATAAAATGAATCGAAACCGCGCTTTGTACAAAACTCGGAATTTTTTTGCCGTTTAACATGGCCGCCACTTCAAAATAAGCGCGCGTATGCGATTGCAGCGCTTGTGCTTGACCGTATTTATCCAGCCATACCAACACGCCTTCGCTGTCGGGTAGGGCGTAGATCTGTTCGGCCAATGTATCCGGCAGCCAAGTCGGAAGCATTTTCGGATTCAGTAATGCACGACTGTGATTGAGCCATTCTTCTTCGCCTTTTTCCTCCAAGCTTCTTTCCAAAAAATCCACCAAAGCCAAAACATCGGTCATGGCACGGTGGCGGTTTTCCACCGAAATCCCCATACGTTCGATGATGCTGTCGAGATTGTGTTTGTGAAATTGCGGATACAGGCGGCGCGACAATTGCACCGTGCACAAAGCCGGTGCCGCAAAATCGATGCCTATGCGTTGAAATTCATGCCGTAAAAAAGAATAGTCAAAGCGGCTGTTGTGTGCCAGCAGCAGCGTACCACGCAAAAGCGGCAGCAAATCGGCCGCAATTTGACCGAAAAACGGCGCATCTTTGACCAACTCATTATCAATGCCGGTTAAGCGGGTAATAAAGCTTGAAATCGGCTGCTGCGGATTGACCAGCCACTCATAACGCTTGACTTGGCCGTTATCAAAACTTAATACCGCCACTTCCGTCACACGGTCTTGGTAGAGATTGCCGCCGGTCGTTTCCAAATCCACCACCGCCACCGGCAACCCTATGCGGGAAAAAGCAGCAGCCAACCGCGGCCAACGCGAAGCGTGCGCCATTCTTCTTTTCCTGTAAATTCAACAAACAAACGCGCATTCTACACTTTTTGAGATTTTTTTCCAGTTGAATGCTTGACAGATTTTGAGCGTATCCCTATAATTTAAATCTTTCTTGCAGCGCACCCGTAGCTCAGTTGGATAGAGTATCTGGCTACGAACCAGAGGGTCGGGCGTTCGAATCGCTCCGGGTGCGCCAGCTAAGAAAAATCCTTTATTCCGCGCCCATCGTCTAGCGGTTAGGACATCGCCCTTTCACGGCGGTAACCGGGGTTCGATTCCCCGTGGGCGTGCCAGATTTTGATTAAAGCCTTACTGATTTCAGCAAGGCTTTAATTTTTTGTATTTCTTTCAGGCTGTAGCGATGCATTTTAGTCAATCCGGTTTTTAGACTGCATGAAAAAACATCTTTAAATACAGGCATACATACATGATTTTTAATGTCATACTGTTTTACCAAATCGTCTGAATTCAGCTTTTTTTAGGCAGCTTAGGGTCAAATGATTTATGTAAAATATACCTTTACTAAAATTAATTAAGTTTTTCGTATGTAAATTCTTGGTTTAGAGGCTTGTTTTCGTGGTTTTATTTTTCTTATGGTAGCTGGCCCAATTGGTTTTGTGGGGACAAGGTTTGGATATTTTCATTCAAATCCAAATACAAATACGGCTTTTTCTGCTAAGGTGACAGGCACATTAATCAGAATCATATTAATAGGAGTAAACACATGAATGCAAATTTGAAATGGATCGCTTCGGCTCTTGCGGCTACTGTGGCTTTGTCGGCATGTAGTAGCACCGGCACCAAACCGACCCCTGCCAAGCAGCCGGCTCAAACCCAAGCCCAACCGGCGCAACAGCAAGCACAAGCTGCGAGTGGCCCGCAAACGGTTAAAGTGGATTCTATTGATTCAACTAAAGAAGTTGCCTATAAATGCGGCGCTAAAGGTGAAGAGAAACTGACCGTGATGTATGGTGTGAAAAACAATCAGTTGGTAGCGGCACAAGTTCGCTTTAAAAACGAGCTGACACCGAATCTGTTCCGCGTAATCGGTGCCAACGACCAGAATATCTTTTGGGGCGAAAACGTAGCTTGGTTTGCCGAAAAAGCAACACCAGCCAACGTGGATAAAGTTGACGGCGGTATGCTGACAATCCGTGGCACGACTCAAGTCAACGGCAAAGCCGAAGTGGTCGATCAAATCGTGACCCGCGGTTGCTTATTGGATAAAACAGCAACGGCACGTTTGAAAAAATAATAGTTTGATTCAATGCTAAAAGGCCGTCTGAAAGATGAATCTTTCAGACGGCCTTTTATTTAATCAGAAAAATTATTTTTCCAATTCAAAGGCTTTGTGTAGAATGCGGGTAGCCAGTTCCATGTATTTTTCGTCAATCAATACTGATACTTTGATTTCCGAAGTCGAAATCATTTGGATATTGATACCTTCTTCAGCCAAAGTGCGGAAGATTTTTGCTGCCACGCCGACGTGGGAACGCATACCCATGCCTACTACGGAAACTTTGCATACGGTGTCGTCGCCATCGATATCCGCTGCGCCGATGCTGTCCTTCAAGTTGTTCAGCAGGCTCAGTATGGCTTTATAATCGCCGCGCGGAACGGTAAATGAGAAGTCGGTGGTGCCCTCCGAGCCGACATTTTGGATAATCATGTCGACTTCGATGTTGGCATCGGCTACCGCGCCCAAGATTTGGTAGGCTACGCCCGGTTTGTCAGGTACGCCGCGCACGTTGATGCGGGCTTGGTTTTTGTCGGTGGCGATACCGGTTACGGCAGCTCTTTCCATGTTGTCGTCCTCTTCAAAGGTAATTAAGGTGCCGTTACCGCCATCTTGCAGGCTGCTCAATACGCGCAGGCGTACTTTGTATTTTCCGGCGAATTCTACGGAGCGGATTTGCAAAACTTTCGAACCCAAGCTGGCCAGTTCCAACATTTCTTCAAAAGTAATGGTATCCAAGCGGCGTGCTTCAGGCACCACTCGAGGGTCGGTGGTGTACACGCCGTCTACATCGGTATAGATTTGGCATTCGTCTGCTTTCAAAGCAGCAGCCAAGGCAACGGCAGAAGTATCCGAACCGCCGCGGCCCAGGGTGGAAATATTGCCTTCGTTGCTGATGCCTTGGAAACCGGCCACAATCACCACGCGGCCGGCATCTAAGTCGGCACGCATTTTTTCGTCATCAATGCTTTCGATGCGGGCTTTGGTGTGGGCGGTGTCGGTTTTCAAAGCAACTTGCCAGCCGGTGTAGCTCTTGGCATCCACGCCGATGTTTTTCAAGGCCATGGCCAGCAAACCTATGGTGACTTGTTCGCCGGTGGACAATACGACGTCTAACTCGCGCGGGTCGGGCGTGTCTTGCATTTCGTGTGCCAAGGCGGCCAAGCGGTTGGTTTCGCCGCTCATGGCCGATACCACGACAACAACGTCATGGCCATCGGCGCGGGCTTTGGCAACACGGTTGGCTACGTTTTTAATGCGTTCGGCGGAACCGACTGAGGTGCCGCCGTATTTTTGTACGATTAACGCCATTTTTTTCGTGCTTTCTTTGGAAGTTGGGGCAGCGGTTTGTTGCTGCGTTGGTGAGAAAAGTTCGGTTATTATTACTATTTTTTACATAAAATTCAAGATTGCAACCAGATTAATTCAGCTTCATGGCCTAACCCTTTGTGAAATGGGGCAGTTTCATAACATTGTTGACAATGTTAGTATTTGTTTTTGTGTGAATGATAGCGGCTGGAAAGTCATCAAAGGCCGTCTGAAAAATGATGTTCAGACGGCCTTTGATGACTTATTTGATTAAAGCATTTTCAATCAGATCGACGGCTTGTTGCAAACGCTGCTCATGCGAACCACTCAAGAGGGTAAACGCGATATGGTTGCGCTTAAGGAAGTCTTGGAATAAAGCCAATATTTTTTCGCGTTCTTGCGGCTTATCGCGTAAATCGTCGGCTACCCACGGCACATCAATATCGGTCAGTAAAACAGTGTCGTAATGTGAAGACAGTGCGGCAGCTTCCAAATCGGGCGGACATTCACCAAAATAGAGATAGGCATATACCACCAATTCCCACAGGCAAGTATCACAAATCAGTACATCACGCGTGATTTGTGCCAGCCGGTTTTCAGATTCTATTTGACCTTGCGCAATCGGCAGTAAATCTTCTTGGCGGCAGATTTGCCGTGATTCATCCCACAAAATTTGGCAGTAGCCGCGCATGTATTCCGGTACCCAATGGGTTTGGAAATGCGCTGCCAATGCTTGCGATAACGTGGTTTTGCCTGTTGATTCCGGCCCGATTACGGCAACGCGGTGGAGGCTTGTGTTTGTTTGGCTGAGATTTTTTTCCATGAGACATATCCGCTGATGGCGATGAGGGTAAACACGATATATTGAAAGGCGCTGAAGGTCAGCCCTTTATGGAAATAAAGCGGCACCGATACGGCATCGGCAATGATCCATAAAATCCAGTGGGCGATTTTGCCTTCCGCCATCAGCCACATGGCCACCAGAAACAGCGCGGTCGTGAAAATATCGGTGTAATCCGGCCATGTGAAATGCGCAAATCCTGCGCTGACACCCTGCCAGGAAAAACTATTGTTGATGTAGGGCTTGAACCAGTAAACCAAGCCGACAAACAGCACACTGAAGAGGCTCAAAGCCATGCAGACCAACCAGTCTTTGTGTACAAAAGGGGAGATGCGGAAGGTTTTATCTGCCTGCTGCCGCTTCGACCAGTTTATCCAGCCATACACACTTAAAACCGTGTAATAAGCATTAATCAGCATATCGCCGTAGAGAGCATAAACCCACAGCAGCCACACAAACCCCGCGGTACTGACAATGCCGACCGGAAAACCCCACACGCTGCCATTGCGGATTAGCCACACGCTGACCATACCGAAGATTACGGCGACCAGTTCCAATGCAACCAGTTCGGCAGCGACACCTTGGTATTGCGCAAAAAGTGAATGAAAAATATCCATTGATTGTAAAAAATATATAAAAGAGGCCGTCTGAAACAGTTTCAGACGGCTTTGTTATCTGAATTAAGCCTGTAAAGCAGCTAGCTGGTGTTGTACCAATTCGGCAATGCCTTTTTGGCCTAAGGCAATCAATTTGCCCAATTCATCAAGCGTAAACGGCGCACCTTCTGCTGTTCCTTGGATTTCGATGATTTTACCTGAAGCAGTCATCACGATGTTCACATCGCTGTCGCAACCGGAGTCTTCGGGATAATCCAAATCCAACAGCGGTACCCCTGCCACCACGCCCACAGATACGGCAGCTACCGCTTCGAGAATTGGTGTTTCGCAAATCAGGCCGTCTGAAAGTAATTTGTTCACTGCCATTTGCAGCGCGACATATGCGCCGGTAATCGAAGCGGTACGCGTGCCGCCATCGGCTTGAATGACGTCACAATCGATTAGGATTTGGCGCTCGCCCAGTTTTTTCATGTCCACCACCGCACGAAGCGAGCGGCCGATTAAACGCTGAATTTCCTGTGTGCGGCCCGATTGTTTGCCCGAAGCCGCTTCACGGCGCATACGCGAAGCAGTGGAAGCGGGCAGCATGCCGTATTCCGCCGTTACCCAGCCTTGTTCTTTGCCACGCAGAAACGGCGGTACGTTCTCATCAATTGAGGCGGTACAGATCACTTTGGTGTTGCCGCATTCAATAAGCACCGAGCCGTCGGCGTGCGGCAGAAAATTCGGTGTGATGCGGATGTTGCGCAGGCTGTCGGCGGCGCGGTTGGTGCGGATAGGGTGGGTCATAGAAACATTCCTTAATTAAAACTATAGGGCGATTATAGCAGCTTCTTTCAGACGGCCTATCATCTGCCGGGTCGCTATGGTATATTGAAACCACTTTCACTCGTAATTCATATAGAAACGGAGTAAAACCATGGCCATTCGCAGTATGACCGGCTTTGCCAACGCCGCCGGTGAATGTGGCAGCAAACGCATTAATTTGGAAATCCGTGCGGTGAACCACCGCTATTTAGACGTGCAATTCCGCATGCCTGATGATTTGCGCCATTTGGAAGGCGCGTTGCGCGAGCAGATTGCGGCCGAAGCCGTGCGCGGTAAATTGGAGTGCCGCATTCAAATCCAAGACATCGCCCAAGGTACGCAAGGCTTGGAAGTGAATCAGGAATTAGTGGCGCAACTGGCCGACTTAAATGAGAAATGGCGTGATGAGTTTGACGGCTTAGGCAAACTGACCGTGGCGGATATTTTGAAGTTTCCGGGTGTATTGGCCAGCCAAAGCGAAGATTCAGAGGCTTTTGCGCAAACCGTGCAGGATTTGTTGAAACAGGCTTTAAAAGAGTTTGCCGCCGCCCGCAAACGAGAAGGTAAAAAACTGGCCGACCACCTGCTCGACCGTTTGGAAAAAATGGAAGGCATTGTCGATGCTTTGAGCGAATTGTTCCCAAACCTGCTGGAAGCGCATATGGAAAAAGTGCGTACACGCTTGGCCGATGCTGTGGCAAACATCGACAATGACCGTTTGCAGCAAGAGTTTGCCCTGTTTATTCAAAAATCCGATGTCGATGAAGAATTCAGCCGCCTGCGCACCCACATCGGCGAAGTGCGCCGTATTGTGACCGAAAGCAAAGGCAGCGTCGGCAAGCGTTTGGATTTTTTGATGCAAGAGCTCAATCGCGAAGCCAATACCTTGGGCAGCAAAGCCATCGCCGCCGAAAGTACACAGGCTTCCGTAGAATTAAAGGTGTTAATCGAGCAAATGCGCGAGCAGGTACAGAATATTGAATAGGATTTTCAGACGGCCTTATGGGTAGCAAAAGGGTTTTAAGCTGTTCTGGACATCGGTTTCACATTTAACCAAAAAGCCGTCTGAAACTATTCAGACGGCTTTTTGGTTAAGATTGATTGTTAACCGCCGAATAAACGGTTTACATCAGATGTTTTCTTGCGGTAAGGCAGACGGATATCGACTCGGAATATGCCGTCCAGCTCACGGCTTTGTATTTTGGCATCGTTGTCGTACATCAAGGCCAAGCGCTCTTTCAGGTTACGTAGCGCCATTGAGTTGCCTTTATGCGGTTTCAGGTTTTCACCACTATCGGGCGGGGCGTATGGATTTTCAATACGGATATAAATCGATGATTTGTTCAATTTGGTTAATACTGTAATCATACCCGGACGGTGGGTGGATTCGACACCGTGAAAAACGGCGTTTTCCAATAGAGGTTGCAGCAAAAGATGTGGCGTTTCCGCGTCGTCAGGTGCTTGATGTTGCCACATCACTTGCACGCGCACATGCCCCATGCGGATTTGTTCAATGGCGATATATTCCTGCGCCCATTCGATTTCCTGACCGAGCGTACTGCTTTGGCTGCCGTCACGTAATTGGGCGCGGAACAAATTGGCCAGATTTTCCAGTAACACCTCAGCATCATACGGACGCAAGCGGATTAAGCTGATGGCGGCATTAAGGCTGTTGAACAGAAAATGCGGGCGAATGCGGGCAGTAAGTGCACTCAAGCGGGCTTCGGAAACCGATGGTGCCAAGCTGTTGAGACGCGAAGCTTCGGTGAACATAAAGCCGAGTACGAAAATATTAAATAAGCAAAAATGCTGAAGAAAAGAATCCAGATAGTTGAAATTATTCAGCAGCACCAGCTCAACAAACAGAAAAATCAACAAGTTGATAATATAAGAAATGAAGAAAGCATATTTTGTATGTTGCAGCGAGGGCAGAAAACTACTCACAAAAAAAGCTTTCAGCAAAATCAAAAAAAGCACCGGCGCCACCCAAAGCAGATGGTGATAGATTTCTTCGGTATAGCCCAACGAAGATTCGCTGATTAATGGAAACAACAGCAGCGATAAAATCACAATAATCAGCAGGCGGGCCATAGTGGCTGAATTGCGCAAATTGGGTACGGCGAAAGTATGGGATATTTTCTGGGACAATTGACGTATAATGGACATATGTGAACCTTAGCCGTTTTCGTTTTTTATAATGTTAACCTGATTTTTGCGGTTAACTTTTTGTTTTATATCTGAGGAACAGTGTAATGGGTAATGATAAAACCTGGTCGGGCCGTTTTAACGAGCCGGTGTCCGAATTAGTGAAAAAATACACCGGTTCGATCGGCTTCGATAAGCGTCTGGCCAAGTGGGATATTCAAGGCTCTCTGGCACACGCGCAAATGCTGCAGCAAAGCGGGGTATTGAGTGCCGATGATTTATCTGCCATCCGGCAAGGTATGACCGAGATTATAACAGAAATTGAAGCCGGCAAAGTGGAATGGTCGCTGGATTTGGAAGATGTACACATGAACATCGAGCGCCGCCTGACCGATAAAATCGGTGATGCCGGCAAGCGTCTTCATACCGGCCGCAGCCGCAACGACCAAGTGGCTACCGACATCCGCTTATGGTTGCGCGACCAAATCACCGACATTCAAACGCTGATTCAAGATCTTCAGACGGCCTTGGTGGAATTGGCCGAAGCCAATGCCGAAGTGGTGATGCCCGGTTTTACCCATTTGCAGGTTGCCCAGCCGGTGAGCTTCGGCCACCACATGTTGGCTTATGTCGAAATGCTCGGCCGCGATTTCGAGCGCATGGCCGACTGCCGCAAGCGTGTCAACCGCATGCCTTTGGGCGCGGCGGCGCTGGCCGGCACCACTTATCCGATTCAGCGCGAAATTACCGCCGAACTGCTGGGTTTTGAACAAATCTGCCAAAACTCACTCGATGCCGTGTCCGACCGCGATTTCGCCATCGAATTTACTGCCGCTGCGTCTTTGGTGATGATTCATTTGAGCCGCTTGAGTGAAGAACTGATTTTATGGATGAGTCCGCGTTTCGGTTTTATCGATATTGCTGACCGTTTCTGCACTGGTTCAAGCATCATGCCGCAGAAGAAAAACCCCGACGTGCCGGAGCTGGTACGCGGCAAATCCGGACGCGTAATCGGCCATCTCACCGGCCTGATTATGCTGATGAAATCGCAGCCTTTGGCGTATAACAAAGACAATCAGGAAGACAAAGAACCGCTGTTTGATACGGTTGACACCTTGATTGACACCTTGCGTATTTACGCCGACATGATGCGCGGCGTGACCGTGAAACCGGAAAACATGCGCGCCGCCGTGATGCAGGGTTTCGCCACCGCCACCGATTTGGCCGACTATCTGGTGAAAAAAGGCATGCCGTTCCGCGATTCGCATGAAGTGGTGGCAAAAGCCGTGCGCCATGCCGACGAAAAAGGCGTGGATTTGAGCGGTTTGCCGTTAGACGTATTGCAAGGCTTTTCCGATTTGGTGGCTGAGGATGTTTATGAAGTGCTCACGCCGGAAGGCAGCTTGAATGCCCGCAACCACTTAGGCGGCACCGCGCCGGAGCAAGTGCGCTTCCAAGCCGCACGTTGGAAAAAATTGTTGGCTGAATAAGTTGTTCTGATTGCAAAGGTCTCAGGCCGCCTGAAAGGATATTGCTTTCAGACGGCCTATTTCATATTTGTTTGCTAGGGTCTGTTGACAATTAACGCAACGGCGGTGTTTTTGGTCAAAAATCCCTGTCTGCGGCGTTAAAAATGCCCGCAAGGTGTCCAACTTTGCTGCGCTTTTTGCCTTGCATACACGGGTTTTGCCTCAAAAAACCGCTTCGCCGGTCAATTGTCAACAGACCCTAAAACAGAATAAATTCTTTCAAGCTATGCCATAAACCCGCTTGCGGTTTCCATAATAATGTCCGCTGCGCTGCCGCTGCGGGCAAGCGGTGCATTTTGTCCAGCCCACAAGGGCGAAAATTCATCGCTGCCTTGTTTTTCAGCGGCGCTGCGTAATGGTGCGGATACGTTTTGGGCAAGTGGGAACGGAGGGACATCAGGGTGAATGCAGCCGTTTTCACGCATAAAGCGGTTGACGATGCCGCGCGCCAAGCCGCCGGAGAATAGATTGGTTAAAGCAGTGGTTTGCGCGCACGGGTTTTGCAAAGCAGTGCGGTGCAGGGGGCTGGTGTCGGCTTCATCGGCCAGCAATAAAGCCGTGCCGATTTGAATGCCGTCTGCGCCCAATGTTTGCGCGGCGTGTGCGGTGGCAGCATTGCTGATGCCGCCTGCCGCAATCACCGGTACATTTAGCGCCGCACGGATTTGCGGCAACAGTGCAAAAGTACCGACTTGCTCATGCACTTGGCTGCGGAACATCGATCGGTGCCCGCCTGCTTCCAAGCCTTGCGCAATCACCGCATCAACCCCTTTTTCTGCCAACCAGCGTGCTTCGTCAACCGTTGTGGCGGAAGCCAGGATTTTTGTGCCGCTTTGTTTCACCTGCTGAAGCAAACCTGCTTCCGGTAAGCCGAAATGGAAGCTGACTACTGCAGGTTTGAGTTCGGCAATAATTTCCGCTTGTGCCGCACCGAAAGGCTGTCTTCCGTTACCTTGCGCAATATTGTCGGCATCGATACCGAGTTCGCGATAATAAGGTGCCAGCTTGGCAAGCCATTGTTGCATTTTGTCGGTATCGGTTTCAGGTTGGCGGTGTGCAAAAAAATTGACATTAAACGGCGCATCGACGGCAGCGCGGATTGCCAAGATTTCGGCATGCAATTGCTCGGGCGAGAGCATGGCGGCAGGCAGCGAACCGAGCGCACCGGCACGGCAGGCAGCAATAGTCAGGCGACTGTTTTGCACGCCGGCCATCGGTGCCTGAATGACGGGCAAGCGGCAGCCGAGCAATTGGGTCAGGCGGTTGGGCATGGGCTTTCCTTGTAGAATAGCGGGCTTTATGAAATAAAAGAACAGTTTACCCAGAATGAGGCCGTCTGAACATAGATGAGGTGATTTTCAGGCGGCTTTGTCGGAGCTTGACAAAAATCATGCAATCCAAGGCCGTCTGAAAAAATTACCGCTTTTTCAGACGGCCTTGATTATGTTATAAATCCCTTTCTACTAACTAAAAAAAGAATACGCCATGCCGATTCGACCTTATACCTACCATACCCCCGATATTCACGGAACTTGTTTTATCGACGATACCGCCGTGGTAATCGGCCAAATCAGTCTTGCCGAGCAGGTCAGCGTATGGCCGCTGGTGGTGATGCGTGGGGATGTAAATCATATACGGATTGGCGCACGTACCAATATTCAAGACGGCAGTGTGTTGCACGTTACCGGCGCGCGTTTGCAGAAGCCGGAAGGTTCGCCTTTAATTGTCGGTGAAGACGTAACCATCGGCCATAAAGTGATTCTGCACGGCTGCACCATCGGCAACCGCGTGTTGGTGGGCACGGGTGCGATTGTTTTGGACGATACGGTGATTGACGATGACGTGATGGTCGGCGCAGGCAGTGTGGTGCCGCCGGGCAAACGCCTACAAAGCGGTTTTCTGTATCTTGGCTCACCTGTCAAGCAGGTGCGCCCTTTAACCGATGAAGAAAAAGCGTTTTTAGTGCAATCGGCTGTAAATTATATTAATCTCGCACAGGAATACAAGTAAATATCTAAAGTTGTCTAAAAATAATGTTGATTTAATAAAAAATCAAGCTATCGGTTCTTTTTCTTAATATATTTCATAAAGAAAAACTCGGTCAGCAAGAGTATAAAAATGACGACAACGAAATCAGGGATAAAATGACTATTTCCAAGATGGTAGGAGCTATAAGGTAAAAACTTAAAATAAAATTAACTGTGTATACGGCAAAACCGCATAAAACATAGATAATGGCTAATGCTTTCCAATGTTTTTTCATAAACTTTATTAATAATGAGAAATTCTTTTTATAATTTTCCCAAAAATTTTTCATGGGCATCATCATAATCCTTTTGAAGCATTGATGAGAATCCGTACCCGGCCAAATATGTTTGGCAGGTGCGGAATTATTAAACGATGGCTTAATAGCCGAATGAGCGTTCGGCTGCAGGTGGCCTAACTTCTGTCCCAAATACCTGCCGACAGCCATATCCACCTTGGCACCTACTACCATGCCGCCGGGGCCTCCGATTGCACCTAAGGCAGCACCTGTGAAACCTCCTGCCAAAGCGCCGGCACCAATGCCTGTATAACCGCATACATCTGATACGATGGTTTTTTAAAAGTCAAAACCACCTGAAATTTGATGCAATTGATTCATAGATAATGTTTTCATAGTTAACTCCTAGTAAAGATAAAGAAAAAAGTAGGCTTCAGTCTGCCTACTGTTTTAGTGGACAATTTTTTTCTGTATCAGTTTTTTTGTAATTTAAATCATAAAAAAGTTAATTTTATTAAATGTTATTTGATTATTTATTAATTGCTATGCCATTAACTATAATTCGATTTTTGGTATTTGTAATATTTTAGGCTGAATACAAATAAAAAAGGAAATATTTTGAACCACATTTATCTCGCTTCCGGCAGCCCGCGCCGCCGCGAAATTTTAGAAAATTTAGGCTATACGGTGCAGCGTTTGTATGCCGAAATAGACGAAACACCGTATCCGCAAGAAAAAGCGGCTGATTATGTTCAAAGATTGGCTCGTGAGAAAAATGCCGGTGCAGTAGCGCAATGGCGCGTCACGCATAACGAACCACCCGAATTCCCGATTCTCACCGCCGACACCACCGTCGCCTATCAAAACCAAATTTTGGGTAAACCCGAAAACGAAGAGCATGCGGCGGAAATGTTGGCGCAATTATCCGCTAACACACATCAGGTCTATACTGCCGTAAGCGTGTATTGGCAGGGTAAAACGCGCACGCTGCTGCAACAGAGCGATGTGGCCTTTAAAGCCATGAGTGCGGCGGAAATCGCGGCGTATATTGCCAGCGGCGAACCGATGGATAAGGCCGGTGCGTATGGTATTCAAGGTTTGGGCGGCGTGTTTGTCACGCATTTGCACGGCAGTTTTACCGGCGTAATGGGGCTGCCTGTATTTGAAACAATCGAACTTTTGGCGCAATTCGGTTTGGCTGTGCCGCCGTTTCCGAAAAAAACATAGGCCGTCTGAATGTGCCGCAAAAAAATTCCGTTTTCAGAGGGCATTTTCTCAACCGGCGTATATTTTCAGTTACAATACGTTCTTGAAAAATCCCCGAATTAAAGACGCCGTATGAAAGAACACAAAGCCCGCAAACGCTTTGGGCAAAACTTTTTGCAAGACACGCGCATCATCAGCGATATTGTCAATGCCGTTCGCCCCGAAGCCGATGATATCGTTATCGAAATCGGCCCGGGTTTGGCCGCGATTACCGAGCCGCTGGCGAAAAAACTCAACCGACTGCACGTTTGCGAAATCGACCGTGATATTGTCAAGCGCTTGAAAACGCTGCCGTTTGCCGAAAAATTGGTGATACACGAAGGCGATGTGCTGCAATTTGATTTCAACAGTATTGCGGGCAAAAAGAAAATCGTGGGCAACCTGCCTTATAATATTTCCACGCCGCTGCTGTTTAAATTGGCCGAAGTAGCCGATGACGTGATTGATATGCACTTTATGCTGCAAAAAGAAGTGGTCGAGCGTATGGTGGCTCAACCGAAAACCAACGACTACGGCCGCTTGGGCGTGATGCTGCAATATTTTTTCGAGATGGAATCCCTGATTGACGTGCCGCCTAAGTCGTTCGACCCGGTACCGAAAGTCGACTCTGCCGTGGTGCGCATGATTCCGGCGAAACACCGCATCGGCAAGACCGATGATTTCGGATATTTTGCCAAACTGGTCAAACAGGCGTTTGCCCAGCGCCGCAAAACCATACGCAATAATCTGAAAGACATTGCCGCCGATGAAGATTTGCAGGCCGTGGGCATCAACCCGCAAGACCGTGCCGAACACATCGCGCCGGAAAAATATGTCGCCTTGAGCAATTATTTGGTGAATAAGGCCGTCTGAAAGTAAAACATGATTAAATTCAAAAACGTACACAAACACTTTAAAGATTTGCACGTGATTAACGGTGTGAATCTGGAAGTCAAGCAAGGTGAAGTGGTGGTGGTTTGCGGCCCGTCGGGCAGCGGTAAATCGACCTTGATCCGTACCGTCAACCAACTTGAAAGCATCGAGAGCGGTGAAATCTGGGTGGACGGTATAAATGTGGCCGATCCGAAAACCAATCTAAACAAAGTACGCGAAGAAGTGGGCTTTGTGTTTCAAAGTTTCAATCTCTATCCGCATTTGAGCGTGTTGGAAAATATTGTTTTGTCGCCGATGAAAGTAAAAGGGCAGAGCCGTGCCCAAGCCGAAGCCAAGGCGATGGAATTGCTGGAGCGCGTGGGTTTGGCGCACAAAAAAGATGCCCTGCCGAGCCAATTGTCCGGCGGTCAGCAACAGCGTGTGGCAATTGCCCGCGGCTTGGCGATGGAGCCGCGCGTGATGCTGTTTGACGAACCGACTTCCGCGCTGGATCCGGAAATGGTCGGCGAAGTCTTGCGCGTGATGAAAGACTTGGCGATGAGCGGCATGACCATGATGTGCGTGACGCATGAGATGGGTTTTGCCCGCGAAGTGGCCGACCGTGTGATTTTTGTCGATCACGGCCAAATCATCGAAGAAGCCACGCCGGAAGAATTTTTTACCAATCCGAAACACGAGCGCGCCAAGCAGTTTTTACAGCAGGTGATGACGCATTAATCAATGTGATAGGCCGTCTGAAAAGCGTTCAGACGGCATGAGAAATACAATGGAAACCAAAGGATAATCATGTATTTTGTTGACCGCACCGCCGTGGTGTTGAAACCGACCGCGCGTTTTTTGGAATGGCTGAAATCGGCGGATGAAAATATGCCGGATTTGACGGTGGAGCAAATCCGCATCAATTGCTCGATATTTCTGGTGCCGGAATTTGATGAACCGGAAGCGGTGATTTCGTATTTTGACGAGCGTTACCAGCAGATTTTTGAAGCAGAAATCGCCGGTTGGGACGTGGATAAAGCCAAATGGCCGCAAGATATGAGTTTGAAGGCGTTTTGGGAATTTTTTGAAATTGAAATCCATGACATGGTTTTGGACATGGAAGACGCGGATTTAAATGTCAGCCCCGTGTTCGATAATATGATGTAAGCCATGCGTGCATTTCAGACGGCCTTGAAACCTTCGCGCAGCCTGAAAATCATGGTGTTGGCTTTACACTTACTGGCAGCGGTGATGTGTGCGGTGTGGTTTTACGGCGCGATGTTTGGGCTGGGTTTGTTTGGTCTGGCGCTAAGCTCGGTTTTCGCTTGGTATCATGCCGATTTAAGAGGCCATCAAACGGTAAAGCAGATTGCGGTAAACCGTTTGCAGCAGGCTGCCATTTTTATCGGGCGCGAGCAGACCGCTTTTGAAGCGGTATTGGGTGGCGCCTCGTTGGTGACACGTCATGTGCTCTTTCTGCAATGGCACACCGGCAGCCGCACTATTTGGCAATTGGTGTTGCCTGATATGCTGGATAAGGAAGCGCATCGCCGTTTACGCGTATGGGCGCGTTGGTGTCAGGCGGAGCAAAATCCGTTTAAACAAAAAATCTGATGTGCATTGAGCATCATAAAATGCTGTCTGTTTCAGACGGCCTTGAATAATAATTACCTGAAAAATAATGAAAACACTGCAAGACTGGCTCTCTTATTTAGAAACCGCCCACAGCACCGGGCTCATCGACATGGGCTTGGAACGTGTGGGCGAAGTGAAAAACCGCATGGGCTTGACGCCGCAATGTCCTGTGGTGGTGGCGGCGGGCACCAACGGCAAGGGTTCGGTGTGTGCCTATTTATCGCAAATTTACAAGCAGGCCGGTTTTAAAGTCGGCACGCTGACCAGCCCGCATATTTTGCGTTTTAACGAACGCATTGCCGTGAATGCCGAACCGGTTGGCGATGCAACCATCGTGGAGGCGTTTGAGCGTATTGAAGCGGCGCGCGGTGATGTTTCGCTGACTTATTTTGAATTCAACACTTTGGCCGCGGTGGATATTTTCATACGCGCCGAAGTGGATGTGATGGTGTTGGAAGTCGGCTTGGGCGGGCGTTTGGACGCGGTAAACGTGTTTGATGCCGATTGCGCCGTGGTCACCAGCGTGGATTTGGACCATCAGGCATTTTTGGGGGATACGGTCGAGCAGGTGGGTTTTGAAAAAGCGGGTGTGTTCCGCAGTGGCAAACCGGCGATTTGCGGTCAGAATCCGCCGCCGGAATCGTTGCGCCAACACGCTGAAAAAATCGGCGCGCATTTGCTGTTGGTTAAAGAAGATTTTGATTTCAACACCTTGGAAAATGTACAATGGAATTATCAGTTCCATCCGAAAGTTTCAGACGGCCTCTTACCCAAACGCCGCAATGCTTTGCCGTTCCCAGCTTTGCGCGGTGCGTACCAAACCGGCAATGCCGCCGTGGCGCTGACGGTGTTGGAATGTTTGGCCGACAAGCTGCCGATTGATATCGGTGCGATTAAGCGCGGCTTGCTGCTGGTGGAAAATCCGGGACGCTTCCAAGTGTTGCCGGGGCGTCCGCTCACCATTTTGGATGTCGGCCACAATCCGCATGCCGCCCGAGCCTTGCGCCTCAGCCTGATTAATCTGGCGTTTGCGCAAAACCGCATTGCCGTGTTCAGCATGTTGGCCGATAAAGATATCGACGGCGTGTTGGATATAGTGAAAGACCAGTTTGACGAATGGTATATCGCGCCCTTGGATATGCCGCGCGGCATGACGATTGATGCTTTGCAAGACAAACTGGTGGGGCACGGCATCGATAAAATCAAAGTATTCGACCATGTTCAAAGCGCTTACCAAGCAGCTTTGGCGAAAGCTTCTGAAAATGATAGAATTGTCGTTTTCGGTTCGTTTCATACTGTTGCCGATGTGATGGCGACGTTGTAAATAGGAAATTTCATGTCTGACGATAAGCAAAAAGAAGTTTTAACCGGTTATGAGCAGCTCAAGCGCCGTAACCGCCGCCGCTTGGTGATGACGTCAGGATTGGTTGTGGTTGCCGGTATTCTGTTGGCTTCCGTATTGAGTACAGGCAGCGACGACGAAGAAAAAACAGCCGTACCAACGGCCGCGGTGGCGCAAAATGATGCGCAAGGTGATGCCGCCAATGCCACCGTATTGGAGCCGAGTAATAAGGAAGAAGCACAAGCGGCCGCACAAGAGCAAGCAGCCGCACAGAGCAGTGAGCCTGAGCAACCGGTGGAAGTGTTGAGACCTGCTGCCGCTACACCGCCGCAAGATATCGGTGCGCCATTGGTGTTGATTAACGATAAATTGGTTGACAGCGATATCAAAGGTTTGGAGGAGTCGGAGCGCATTCGCAAGGCCGAAGAAGAAAAGCGTGCAGCGGAAGAGCAGAAAGCCGAAGCACGTCACCAACGTTTGGAAGAGCAGCGTGCGGCCAAACGTGCCGAAGAGAAGCGTTTAGCGGCAGAAAAAGAAGCAGCTAAGAAACGCGTTGCGGCAGCCAAAGCTGAAAAATCAGAGCGGAGCGCAGAAGCCGAACGCAAGCAGGCAGAAAAAGACGCTGCCGAGCGTAAAGCCAAACAAGCTGAAGAGAAAAAAGCAGCTGCGGCCAAAGCCAAAGTAGAAGCCGACAAAAAAGCAGCTGCGGCCAAATCTAAAGAAACCGAGAAAAAAGCTGCCGCTAAAAAAGCGGAACCGGCTAAGCCTAAGCCGACCGAAAAAGCAGCCGATAATGGTTCCAAAGGTCAAAAAGCCGCCATTCAGGCCGGTTATTCCGATAAAGAACGCGCACAAAGCCTGCAACGCAAAATGAAAGCTGCCGGTATCAATGCCACCGTCAGCGAAATCAAAACCGACAAAGGCGTGGTTTACCGTGTGAAATCAAACTCATATAAGAGTCGCCAAGAAGCTGCGAAAGATTTGGAAAAATTGCGTTCTAAAAACGGCATCGCAGGACAGATTGTGAATGAGTAATATTCCTTTGGCGGATTTGTTGGTTTTCGGCGTGATTGCGGCATGTATTATCATGTCGCTCATACGTGGTGTGATTGCCGAAATCAGCTCGCTGATTACTTGGATTGTGGCGTTTTTGATTGCCAAGTGGTTTGCTGTACCGTTCGCTGACATTGCTTTTAAATCTTTCGAACCGCAAGCCTTGGGTGTAGCATTGTCCTTTATCATGCTGTTTCTTGCGGCATGGCTGGTGCAGCGCTTCCTGCGCTCGTTGCTGACCGCCGGTGTGTCAGCCATTGGGTTGGGTAGTGTCAACCGCTTGCTCGGCGGTGTATTCGGCGCAGCCAAAGGCGTGCTGCTGGTGACCTTGGCGGTGATGGTTTGCTCCTACACCGATTTACCGGAAACGGAAGGCTGGCAAGTCTCACGCAGCATTCCTTATTTCGAAACCTTGGCGCATGATGTGGTGATGCCTTATTTGCCGACGATTGGCAACAGATTAAACGATACGGGCATTCCTTCATAACACAACCGGTTTCAGACGGCCTTTTTGATACAGGCCGTCTGAAACCGGTTTAATCTTATTTTATTTCATTGGGTTAATTCTTTTATTCGGAGAACACAAATGTGTGGTGTATTAGGGTTGGTGAGTAACGAACCGGTCAATCAGCTTTTGTATGACGGTTTACAAATGCTGCAGCATCGCGGTCAGGATGCGGCGGGCATTGTGACGGCGGAAGGCAGCATGTTCCACATGCACAAAGGCAAAGGCATGGTGCGCGAAGTGTTCCGCACCCGCAATATGCGCGATTTAATCGGCCATTCCGGCATTGCACATGTGCGTTACCCGACAGCAGGCAACGCAGGCAGCAGCGCCGAAGCGCAGCCGTTTTACGTCAGCTCGCCTTTCGGCATCGTGTTGGCGCACAACGGTAATTTGACCAATACCGCCGAATTGTATGAAAACGTGTGCCACAAGCACCTGCGCCACATTAATACCAGCTCCGATTCGGAAGTGCTGTTGAATGTGTTTGCGCATGAGCTGCGCCATGAAGTCTCGAAAAATAGCGATAAAGTGTTGAGCACCGACAATGTATTTACCGCCGTTAAAGCCGTACATGAATTGGTGCGTGGTGCGTATGGTGTGGTGGCGATGATTGCCGGTTACGGTATGGTGGCTTTCCGCGATCCGTACGGTATCCGTCCGCTGGTGTTGGGGTCGAAAACCGATGAAAACGGCTTCAAGTCCTATGCCGTGGCTTCCGAATCGGTGGCCTTCAATGCTTTGGAATACGATTTGGAACGCGATATTGAGCCGGGTGAGGCGGTGTTCATCAGCTTCGACGGCCAGTTTTTCTCACGCCAATGCAGCGCATCACAACTGAAACCATGTTTGTTTGAATACGTTTATTTTGCCCGTCCGGACTCGGTGATTGACGAAGTATCTGTGTATCAGGCGCGTTTGGATATGGGTGTGTCGCTGGCAGAAAAAATCAAGCGCGAATTGCCGGTTGACGACATCGACGTAATTATGCCGATTCCCGATACCAGCCGCCCGAGCGCGATGGAATTGGCCATGCACTTGAACAAACCTTACCGCGAAGGCTTGATTAAAAACCGCTACATCGGCCGCACCTTTATTATGCCGGGGCAGGCGACGCGCAAAAAATCCGTTCGCCAAAAATTGAGCCCGATGGAAACCGAATTCAAAGGCAAAAGTGTGTTGTTGGTGGATGACTCCATCGTGCGCGGCACCACCAGCCGTGAAATCGTTGAAATGGTTCGTGCTTCGGGGGCACGCAAAGTCTATATTGCATCTGCCGCGCCGGAAGTACGCTTCCCGAATGTGTACGGCATCGACATGCCGACGCGTGAAGAACTGATTGCCAATGGCCGCACACCGGTTGAAATCGCACAGGAAATTAGTGCCGACGGCATCGTATTTCAAGATTTGAACGACTTGGAAGCCGTCGTCAAAGCCTTAAATCCGAAAATCGAAGGCTTTGATTCTTCTTGCTTTAACGGCATTTATCTGACCGGTGACATCGATGAAGCCTATTTGCAGCGTTTATCGGAAGGTAAAACCGGTTGCGGCGGCTTGAAAGTCATGCCAAGCAAAATGGAACACAGCATTACCATCAGCAGCAGCGACGAAGAATAAGTTAGGAAGAAAAGGCCGTCTGAAAACTAAAAAAGTTTTCAGACGGCTTAGAGCTTTGCAAAACCCCATAAACCACCAACATACTCCAAATAGCCGTCATTTCTTCGTAAGTTTTAATGTATCTTATTGTTTAATATAAATATTTTATTCAATCGTTTATCGTTGTAAAAATACATTCCTGCCTACGCGGTAATGACTTCGGTTTGTTGTGCACTGGCTTTTCAAGGAGTTTTACAGAGGTCTTGGCCTTTTGATTTCGTGGCAATAAAGCCCACAAAGGATTCATCATGACAGCAGAAATCAAAAATTACATCACACCCGCCGGCTGGCAGGCGTTAAAAGACGAGCTTTATCACCTCGTCAACAAAGAGCGCCCCGAAATCGTACAAATCGTCAACTGGGCAGCGAGCAACGGTGACCGCAGTGAAAACGGCGATTACCTTTACGGCAAACGCCGCATGCGTGAAATCGACCGCCGCATCCGTTTCCTAACCAAACGTTTGGAAGCGGCGGTAGTGGTCGATCCGGAAGCACGTGAAGCGACGGATCAAATATTTTTCGGTGCTACAGTCGGGTTATTGCGTGGCGATGGCAGTGAACAAACCGTGAAAATCGTTGGTGTTGATGAAATTGATGCCGCAAAAAACAAAATTTCGTGGGTTTCTCCCTTGGCACGTTGTCTGATTAAAGCACGCGAAGGCGATGAAGTGGTGCTTTATGGGCCGGAAGGTGGTGAAGAAATTGAGATTTTATCGGTCGACTATTGCCGCATTGACTGAGGCTGTCTGACAGATCGGTTGGCTATTTCCAACAGCCTAGCATCAAGGCCGTCTGAAATATTCAGATGGCCTTGTCATTATTTGAATGGCACTCATGAAAAATAAAAAAAAATGCCGCACCGATAGGAAATGGTGCGGCCAAATCTCAATAGCCAGAGAGAGTTACATAAAAAATCACAGCAAAAAGGTTAACGTTGACGTGCTTTAAAACGCGGGTTGCTTTTGCAAATCACATACATTTTACCTTTACGGCGTACGATTTGGCAGTCGCTGTGGCGTTTCTTAGCTGTTTTCAGGGAAGATAAAACCTGCATTATTTATCCTTTCTTAAAGAACCCATCATCGATTGGAAACGTTGATGGAACTTGCTGGCGCGACCTTCGGTCGTTACGTTGCGCTGTTTTCCGGTATAAATAGGGTGGGAAGCGGAAGACGTATCCAAAGAAAATAATGGGTATTCGTTACCGTCTTTCCAAACCATGGTTTTACCGTGGGTATTGGCGCATGAACTGATGAGCCAGCCTTCGTTGGTACCGCTGTCGTAGAATAAAACGGTGCGGTAATTATCGGGGTGAATATCGGGTTTCATAAGCTTACTAGAAAAACGTTATAGTATAACATTATATACCTATTTTTCTAAAAGACAAGTTTGTGATCGGCCAAAATTCCAGCATCAAGCCTAATCATCTGTTTTACTTTGAGATTTATTATCATTTCAGACGGCGTAGGCTGGAAATATCCATATCCATTTGTAGAGAATTTGATAAAATACGCTTTCAGACGGCCTTATCAATAGCAAGGCCGTCTGAAATTTTTGAATTGTTTCTGCAGGCCGTATTCGGACGGCTTGTGCTTAAAAGATTGATATGTATAAAGTCATACCGATTATTCATGTGCTGTCTAAGCTCGGCGTGTTGTTTTCGCTGTTGCTGATGGTGCCGACGCTGATGTCGTATTTTTTTCTCGACAGTGCGTTCCCGGCATTTGCACGCACCGCGCTGGTGACAACGTTTTCTTCCTGCACCATCTGGCTGCTGACGCTACGCTATAACCGTGAGTTGCGCCCGCGCGACGGTTTTACGCTGGTGATTATGCTGTGGCTGGCGTTTGCGGTGGTGGCGGCGGTGCCGATTTATTTATATGTGCCACACATGAGTTTTACCGATGCGTTTTTTGAGGCAATGTCGGGTTTAACCACTACGGGGGCAACGGTCATCACCAGCTTGGATACCTTGGCGCCGTCGGTCAATTTTTGG
Organism: Neisseria weixii; assembly: GCF_042658245.1. Lineage (NCBI taxonomy): Bacteria > Pseudomonadati > Pseudomonadota > Betaproteobacteria > Neisseriales > Neisseriaceae > Neisseria > Neisseria weixii. Next base: position 264,010 of record NZ_JBHSPY010000001.1, on the reverse strand, counting down.
CGGCACATGCTCAACTGGTTGGGCGGTATGGGTATTATCGTGTTGGCGGTGGCGATTTTGCCTATGTTGGGGGTTGGTGGTACGCAGCTTTTCAAGGCGGAAATTCCGGGTTTGGATAAAGAAAGCAAGATGGCGCCGCGGATTTCGCAAGTTGCCAAAAAGTTGTGGGGCGCTTATCTTTTAACCACGGTAGCGGCATTTTTTTCCTTGCATTGGGCGGGGATGAGTTGGTTTGATGCCCTTTGCCATGCGATGTCGTCGGTGGCTTTGGGCGGGTTTTCGACACACGATGACAGCATCGCTTATTTCAATTCGATGAAAATCGAATGGACGATTATGTTTTTCACCTTGTTCGGCGGCATTAATTTTGCCAGCCACTTTGCTGCGCTGGGCGGGCGTTCGTTAAAAGTGTATTGGAAAGATGAAGAATGCCGTGTGCTATTACTGGTGATGACCTGCAGCATCATCATGGCCAGCCTGTATTTGTGGCACAAAGAATTTTATCCGTCGTTGGCTGATGCGTTTCGCTTTGTCAGCTTTAACTTTATGTCGATTGGTTTGGCTAGCGGCTTTTCCAATACCGATTTTGCTAAGTGGCCGCTGCTGATTTCGCTATGGATGTTTTTCTTGTCTAACGTATTGGCATGTTCCGGCTCGATGGGCGGCGGTATTAAAAACGTGCGTGGTTTGGTGCTGTTCAAATTCAGCTTGCGCGAAATGATGATTCTGCTGCATCCGCGTGCGGTACGCACAGTGAAGGTCAACAACCGCAGCATTTCCGAGCGTATGGCTCTGACGGTGATGTCGTTTATTTTTGTGTATTTTATGACCGTGGTTTTGTTCAGCTTCTTAATGATGGTCACCGGCTTGGATTTTGTTTCCGCGTTCACGGCGGTAATTGCCTGTATCACCAATGCGGGTCCGGGTTTGGGCGAAGTCGGGCCGGCCCATAATTATGCCAGCTTGAATGATGTGCAAAAGTGGTTGTGTACGATCGTGATGCTGTTGGGGCGCTTGGAAATTTTCACGGTGTTGATTCTGTTTACACCCGCGTATTGGAAGAAATAAGTGTTGGCATAAAACAGGCCGTCTGAAAATCATTTTTCAGACGGCCTGTTGCTTTTAAGCGGATTATTTAACGTATTGCTTCAACAATTCGGCAAAGTCTTTTGCGGTTTCGGGGTGCTTCAGACCATAAGCCAAAGTGGCCTCCAGATAACCTAATTTACTGCCGCAGTCGTAGCGTTTGCCTTCAAAAGCGTGTGCCAACACGAATTCGTGATCCAGCAGGCGGGCGATGGCGTCGGTAAGTTGGATTTCATTGCCTGCACCGCGTGGGAGATTGGTCAGTAAATCAAAAATGCGCGGGGTCAGAATGTAGCGGCCAACCACGGCTAAGTTGGAAGGGGCTTCTTCCGGTTTTGGTTTTTCCACAATATTGGTGATGCGCTGGAAGCTTTTGAGCTGTTCCACTTCGACAATGCCGTATGAACCGGTTTGCGACGGATCGACGGTCTCAACGCCTAATACGCTGTTGCCGCTTCGGTTGTAAATATCGACCATCTGTTTCAATGCGCCTTGCGGTGCGTCAATCAGGTCGTCGGCCAGAATTACGGCAAACGGCTCTTCTCCAACGGCGGCACGGGCGCACAACACGGCATGACCCAAGCCCAAGGCTTCGGCTTGGCGGATATACAGACAAGTGATTTCAGGCGGCAGAATGTCTTTAACATGCGCCAGCAGTTTTTCTTTGTTGCGCTGCTCCAATTCGTTTTCCAGCTCGTAGGCTTTGTCGAAATGGTCTTCAATGCTGCGTTTTTTGCGGCCGGTAATAAACACCATTTCGGTGCAGCCTGCGGCAACGGCTTCTTCCACCGCGTATTGAATCAAAGGCTTATCGACAATCGGCAGCATTTCTTTCGGACTGGCTTTGGTGGCGGGCAAAAAACGTGTGCCCATACCGGCAACGGGGAAAACGGCTTTTTTAATCGGTTTCATGATGTCTCCACAGTTTAAAATTTCGGGTCTCGGCTGTTTGACCCGACAATATCTAAAAATTCATTTTTTTTACGGGTTGAACCAAGTCAGCAATTCGGCTTCGCTGATAACGGCCACACCTAAGGCATGGGCTTTTTCCAGCTTGCTGCCAGCCGCTTCGCCCGCAACCACGAAATCGGTTTTTTTCGACACGCTGCCGGAGACTTTGCCGCCGGCGGCTTCAATCATGGCTTGTGCTTTGTCGCGTTTCAGTGTCGGCAGTGTGCCGGTCAGGACGAATGTTTTGCCGGACAGGCCGCTTGGGCGGGATTCCGTTATTGTATCGGTTTCAGACGGCATATGTTGTAAAAATTGCCGCATGACTGTTAAAAGCGACAAATTGGCCGGAATACTGCGCCATTGCTGCCATTCTGCGGGTAGGGCTTTATCGAGGATTAGGCCGTCCGCGCTTTTTCCGGCCAAATCCCATAGCGCGGCAGCTTTTTTTTCGCTGATTTTGAAACCGGGCAGACGGTTAATCCAGCGTTCGGGGGTAACGTATTGAGCCAGCGGCAGGCTGGTGGTTTGCGTTTGCGGCGCAACACCGACGGCCAGTAATTCGTCAATCATGTTTTGCTGCTCGGGTTGGGCGAAAAAGCGGGCAATCGAATGCGCGACCACGCTGCCGATGTCGGGCAAACAAGCTAAAACAGGCTCGGGCGCGTGGCGGACTTTTTCTAAATCGCCAAATGCCTGTGCCAATGATTTGGCTGTGCGTTCGCCAACATGGCGGATGCCCAGTGCGAATAGGAAACGTGCCAAATCAGGCTGTTTGCTGGCTTCGATACCGTCTAGAATATTTTGTGCCCACTTGGTTGGCGATGCTTTTTTACTGCTTTTGAGGCCGTCTGAAAATATTAAAGGGGTTTCAGACGGCATATCTTCTGTATTAGTTTGCGTTTCCGCTTGCTCGGCGTTTTCTTTCATTTTTTGCAAGGTGGCGATGTCCAGACGGTATAAATCGGCAAAATGTCGCACCAAATCCTGCGCCACCAGTTGCTCGATTTGGCGTTGGCCGAGGCCGTCGATGTCCATGGTTTTGCGCGAAGCAAAGTGAATCAAGCCTTGCGCCCGCTGCGCCTGACACAGCATGCCTCCGCTGCAACGTGCCACGGCTTCGCCTTCTTCACGCTCGATGTCGCTGCCGCAAATCGGGCAATGTTCGGGTAGGCGGTATTGTGGGTAGAGCGGTTCGGTGGCAGTAGATGTGTTTTCAGACGGCGTGGCAAACAAATCATCTTGCCGGCTGTCTGAAAGATGATTTTGTGTTTCAATGGTTTGCATCGGCCGGCGGTCGAACACCACGCGTACCACTTCGGGAATCACATCACCCGCGCGACGCACAATCACCGTGTCGCCGATGCGCACGTCTTTGCGCTGCGCTTCGCCTTCGTTGTGCAAGGTGGCATTGGTGACGGTTACGCCGCCGACAAACACCGGCTGCAGACGCGCTACCGGTGTGACGGCGCCGGTGCGGCCGACTTGCACATCAATCGCTTCCACCACGGTCAAAGCTTCTTCGGCAGGGAATTTGTGCGCAATCGCCCAGCGCGGCGCACGTGAAATGAAGCCCAGCGTTTCTTGTTGCGCCAAACTGTTGACCTTGACCACCATGCCGTCGATTTCATACGGCAGGGAAGAGCGTTTTTGCTGCATTTGTTCGTAAAAAGCCAATACTTCGCTGATATTCGGGAAACAGCCGAATTGGCCGTAGGGAAGGCTGAAGCCGAGTTCGCTCAAGTAAGCCAATTCTTGAATGTGTTCTTGCGAAACGAAGCCGCCTTCCTGTTGCGCGATGCCGTAGGCGAAAAAGTGCAGTTTGCGTTGGGCGGTGATTTTGGAATCGAGTTGGCGTAAGCTGCCTGCGGCGGCATTACGCGGATTGGCAAACGTTTTTTGGTTTTGCTCGGTCTGACGTTGGTTGAGTGCGGCAAAATCGGCTTTGAGCATCAACACTTCGCCGCGCACTTCAATCAGTTTCGGCACATTATCGCCGTGTAAGCGCAAGGGAATATTGGCGATGGTTTTCACATTTTGCGTGACATCTTCGCCGTTTGCGCCATCACCGCGTGTAGCGGCTTGCACCAGTACGCCGTTTCGATACAGCAGACTGATGGCTAAGCCGTCGAATTTGGGTTCAATGACATATTCAACCGCCGTACCGTTTAAACCTCCGCGCACGCGTTCATCAAAAGCATACATTTCCTTATGGTCGAACACGCCTTCTTCGTTTTGTGGTGAAAAAGCATTGTTCAGCGATAACATTGGCACGGTATGGCGCACGCTGGCAAAACCATCCAAAGCCGCGCCGCCGACACGCTGGGTCGGGCTGTCGGGCTGTTTCAAATCAGGGTGTGCCGCTTCCAAGGCTTCCAGTTCGCGGAACAGGCGGTCATATTCGGCATCGGGCACCGTCGGCGCATCGAGTGTGTAGTATTCGTAGGCGTAGCGGTTGAGTAGGGTGGTCAGGTTTTTGATTTTTTGTTCGGTTGCGTTCATGGTTGAAAATGTTCAGACGGCCTTTGAATGATGGTAAAACAGGCCGTATGAAAAAAACATAAAATAGATAGATGGATTTTACCTGAAAAAAGCGGATACGCTGTGATACGTATCCGCTTTTTTTGGGGAAATAGCTTTATGAGAACAAACGCAGCGATTGTTTGCTGCCGGGCTTGATGCCCACTTTCAGCATTTCTTCCTGGCGCGCCAATACATAATTGCGCACGTCTTTCAGCCAAGGGGTAGACACTTCTTCCATTTTGTCGTTAACCAAGTCCAAGCTCAACTGGCCGGACAGTTTAACCGCCAAGTCCATAAACAGGTCGAAGGTTTTTTCACCGGCCGGAATGTGCGGAATGTCGAACAGCATGCTGAAGCCACGGTAGGCTTGGTTGTTCAGCAAGGCGCCGGTAAACGGTGAATTGTCGAGCGATGCCAAGACAAACATCGGATTGCCGTTTTCATCAGGGTAATGGAACGTGCCGTCTTCAGCCAAATTGAAACCCACGCCTTCAACAGCCGAGCGCAATTCCAAGCCGCTGATGCTGGAGCGTGATACCAAATGGATGGCAATGGTTTGGTCGACACGTTCGCAGAAGCTGTCGAGTGCTTGGGCAACTTCGACAAAAGCCGGCAAATCGGTGTAGCGTACGTGGCCACCTACCAATTGGGCAAAGGCAGCAACTTGTTGGTTGAATTGGCCCAATTCTTCCGGCAAAGCCAAGCCATTGCGGCTGACGGCTTGCAGGCCCATCACAAAGCCTTGGTAATACACGCCCGGAATCGGCTCGGCCACTTGGAAGCGGTCGTCCATGGTACAACCGATGATTTGGAAACGGTGTCGGTTAGACAAGCGCGGCAGGGCATGCAATTCTTGCGCTTCATTCAAAGCAATATAGGCCAGATAGTCAAAGCGCGGGTCGAACCAAGGCAGCTCAACTTGTACCAATTCATCCAAGTTCACCAAATTGCCGTGTTGTGTGGCAGAAGTGGTTTGGGTGTTGATTTCATTGTTTAGACCAATCACCGTGTGATGAACCGGCTCGTCAGTGAAATCGTCCTCCATCGCGAGCTCGATGTCGGTTTTGATGGCTGAGGGTTTCGCCAATTTGGCTTTGGCGGCATAAATTTCATCTTGCTCTTGCAGGTTGCGCAAAGCAGCGTCTTCGGCTTTTTTTTGCTTTTTCAACAACAAACCGTGGCCGCCGGATTCTTTGCCGTCGCGCACATGGCTGGTTTTGCTGGCCAGCAGTGCATCTTTATCGGAATGGCCGAATTGCTCGCGCACTTGTTTGCGGTATTGGTTTTCTTGATACATATTGTAGGCAATCACGGCCAAAATAATGGCCAGGCCTAAAACGATAATAATCATGGTGGGCACTCTTGGGGAAAGAAATTTCTGGAGTGGCGCAATGCCGGATTCGAACCGCAATCGGGACATCACGGTAATGTTCGGATTATAACGAAATTTAACTGTTCTGACAGCATTAAGCATAAAACCGGCGGCAACTTTGCTTCAGGCCGTCTGAAAAAGTCAACGCTCTACCGGAAAACCTGCTTTGATTAAGCGTGGCCAGTCGAAAAAATGGCCGGGGTCGGTTTTGCGGCCGGGGGCGATATCCTGATGGCCGGTAATGGCTGTGATGGGGTATTGCGCTTGTAATGCGTTTAACAGATGGTGCAAGGTTTGGTATTGCGCTTCGGCAAAAGGCTCGAAATCGCAGCCTTCCATTTCTATGCCGATGGAAAACAGATTGCATTTTTCATGCCTTTGGAATGACGACACGCCGGCATGGTAAGCCATGTCGTCGCAGGAAACAAATTGCACCGCTTCGCCTTCGCGGGTGATGAAAAAGTGACTGGATACCCGCAAAGCGTGAATCACGCTGAAAAACGGATGTTGCTGCGGTTGGATTTGGTTGGTAAACAGCTTTTCTACTGCGCCGTTGCCGTATTCAAACGGAGGCAGGGAAATATTGTGCAGTACCACCAGAGAGATTTTTTCACTGGCAGGGCGGGCTTCAAAATTGGGCGAATAGGCTTGGCGGGCAGCCGACCAGCGCCCTTGTTGCCAAGAAGATGCAAAATTCATGTTTCAGACGGCCTTTAATATAATACTTTTATTCGATTATTCGACAAATGCTGCGTTAAGTGTAAATCTTCGGCAAAGACAGCGCATTCGGTTATACTGTCGCCCGATTAAACTTGATGGCACATCCTACCATGTTGAATAAATTGTTGAAATGGCTGCTGGTGTTTTTTCTGGCCGTGATGGCGGCGGTAGCGGCATTGTTGTTCGTACCAAAAGACAACGGTAAAACCTACCGCGTGAAAGTTGCTAAAAACCAAGGCATTTCGTCGGTGAGCCGCAAATTGGCTGATGACGGGCTGATTTACAACCGTCATGTATTGATGTTGGCCGCGTATGCAACCGGTATGCACAATCAGTTAAAAGCAGGCACTTACCGCATGCCGGCCAAAGCATCGGCGTGGGATGTGTTGCAAAAATTACGCAGTGGCCGTCCCGATACCGTGAGCGTGAAAATTGTAGAAGGTATGCGTTTTGCCACCATGCGCAAAATCATCAATGAAACCGAAAGCATTCAGCACGACACCGCCCAATGGAGCGATGAAAAGCTGATGGCCGAAATCGCGCCCGACGCTTTAAATTCAAACCCTGAAGGCCAGTTTTTCCCCGACAGCTATGAAATCGATGCCGACAGCAGCGATATTCAGATTTACCGTTTGGCCTATAAAACCATGCAGCGCGAACTCAGCGCCGCGTGGGACGAGCGTCAGAGCGGGCTGCCGTATAAAAATCCGTATGAATTGCTGATTATGGCCAGCATTATTGAAAAAGAAACCGGCCATCCGGCCGACCGTGCGCATGTGTCGTCGGTGTTTAAAAACCGCTTGGCCATCGGTATGCGCCTGCAAACCGACCCGACCGTGATTTACGGCATGGGTAGCGCCTATCAAGGGCGCATCCGAAAAGCCGATTTGCAACGCGATACCCCCTACAACACCTACACCCGCGCAGGCCTCACGCCAACCCCGATTGCCTTGCCGGGCAAGGCGGCACTGGAAGCTGCCGCGCATCCTTCGACCGAAAAATACCTCTATTTCGTGTCAAAAATGGACGGTAGCGGCTTGAGCCAGTTCAGTCATACTTTGGATGAACACAATGCCGCTGTGCGCAAGTATATTTTGAAAAAGTAAGACCCGTATGAATAAAAAGGCCGTCTGAAAATACAATAATATTGTAAAATTTCAGATGGCCTGAGGTGTAGGAAATTGTCGGGTTGTTTACACTTTTTATGCAAAACAGCTTTTATTTTCTGCCTAAATGATTGTTTTAGGATTGTTGAGCATTATCAAGAACCATGCGGCGTTGCCGTGCCTTTCGGCATTCTTGACAATACTCGAAAATCCCAAAATGAGTCTTCAAGCAAAAAAGCAAAAGTGTAAACAGCGCTAGGATTTTCTACACCTGAGACCTTTGCAAAACCCTAAGGTTGAGTGCAGTTCGCAGTTATAGCGGCACAGAAAGCGCAGACCTATCATTTAGACAGGCAAGCTTTCGGGCAGCGCATAACGAAGAAATGTGCCAAAGATAGGGTTTTGCAAAGGTCTCGGCTTATTATGTAAGCTATTTAGATTTAAGGAATTCCATGAACGCGCAATTCATTACGCTCGACGGTATAGACGGTGCCGGAAAATCAACCAACTTGGCGGTGATACAGGCATGGTTTGACGAACGCCGATTGCCGGTGGTTTTTACACGCGAGCCGGGCGGTACGGCGATGGGCGAAGCCTTGCGTGAACTGTTGCTTAATCCGCAAACCCAAGTCAGCCTGCGGGCAGAAACATTATTGATGTTCGTAGCGCGGCAGCAGCATCTTGAGTCGGTTATCCGTCCGGCTCTGGATGAGGGCATCCATGTGGTATCCGACCGCTTCACCGATGCAACGTTTGCCTATCAGGGCGGCGGTCGCGGGGTGCCGTTGGCAGATATTGAAATTTTGGAACAGTGGGTACAGCAGGGGCAGCATCCTGATTTGACGCTGCTGCTGGATGTGCCGTTGGATGTATCGATGGCGCGTATTGCTCAAGCACGGCAGAAAGATCGTTTCGAGCAGGAGCAGGCGGATTTTTTTATGCGGGTGCGTGAGGCGTATTTGAACCGCGCCGCTGCCGCACCACAGCGTTATGCTGTAATCGACAGCAACCGCGAACGTGAGTTGGTCAAGCAGGATATCGAGGCCGCATTAAGCCGTCATTTCGGGATTTAATTCAAAAATAAACAAAAGGCCGTCTGAAAAACAAGATTGACATTTTTCAGACGGCTTTCCTTGCTTTTTATCAAATACTTTCCTGTTGCTGATAAAAATAATCAAATTAACGGTATGCCCAATCAGGGTTGCATGTTAGAATTACGCCCGATTACATCAGCTTGAAATTATCGAGTTTGTTGCTTTTGTATCTTACCGCCTGACCGATTTTCAGACGGCATACACTCTTCACAGCATAAATTATTGCAACAGGATTAGCACAATGGAAAATACATTAAAAGATGCAGCACTGAAATTCCACGAATTTCCCGTTCCGGGTAAAGTATCCGTTACCCCGACAAAATCTCTGAGCACTTCGGAAGATTTGGCATTGGCCTACTCTCCAGGTGTTGCATTCCCTTGTTTGGAAATCGAAGCCGACCCTCAAGCCGCTTACAAATACACCGCCAAAGGCAATTTGGTTGCCGTGATTTCCAACGGTACCGCCGTTTTGGGTTTGGGCAACATCGGCGCACTGGCCGGTAAGCCTGTGATGGAAGGCAAAGGCGTATTGTTTAAAAAATTCGCCGGCGTGGATGTATTCGATATTGAAATCGACGAAAAAGACCCACAAAAATTAGTCGACATCATCGCTGCATTGGAGCCGACTTTCGGCGGCATCAACTTGGAAGATATTAAAGCCCCCGAGTGCTTCTACATCGAACGAGAATTGCGCAAACGCTGCAAAATTCCGGTATTCCACGACGACCAACACGGCACCGCCATCATTACCGCTGCCGCCGTATTGAACGCTTTGCGCCACACCGGCCGCGACATCAGCGAATCCACTTTGGTATGTTCCGGCGCAGGTGCCGCTGCGATTGCGTGTTTGAACCAATTGTTGGCAGTCGGCCTGAAACGTGAAAACGTGACCGTGTGCGACTCTAAAGGGGTGATTTACCAAACCCGTGAAGATAAAGACCGCATGGACGAATCGAAAAAATTCTACGCGGTAGAAGACAACGGCTCACGCAACTTGGCCGATGCCGTAAAAGGCAAAGACATCTTCTTGGGTTTGTCCGGCGCGAATGTATTGACTCCTGAAATGCTGTTGACCATGAACGACAAACCAATCGTGTTTGCCATGGCGAATCCGAATCCTGAAATCATGCCGCCATTGGCGAAGGAAACCCGCCCGGACGTGGTCATCGGTACCGGACGTTCCGACTTCCCGAACCAAGTGAATAATGTATTGTGTTTCCCATTTATCTTCCGTGGCGCATTGGATTGCGGTGCAACCACCATCAATGAAGAAATGAAACTGGCTTGCGTATACGCTTTGGCTGATTTGGCGATGGAAGAAGTAACCGAAGAAGTCACTGCTGCTTACGGCAAGAAATTTGAATTCGGTGCGGATTACCTGATTCCAACCCCATTCGATTCACGTCTGTTGCCACGCGTAGCCGCTGCTACTGCCAAAGCAGCGATGGAAAGCGGTGTAGCGACCCGTCCGATTACCGATTTGGACGCTTACCAGGCCAAATTGAGCGAATGGAAGCTGTAAGTTTTGAATTCATCGGGCAATTTGCCTGATTGAATCAAAACCCTAAAACACAGGCCGTCTGAAACATTCAGACGGCCTTGATTATGTCAATAAGCCCCATTTATTTCGGTTTGCGGTACATATCGTGACATGATTTGCAGCTGGCGCCCACCTCGCCGTAAGCGGCTTTAATGGTTTCCAAGTTGCCGCCTTGAGCCGCTTGGTTGAGTTTGGCCACGGCGGCATGGAATTTTTCTTCTTCGGCTTTGAATTTGGCTTCATCTTGCCAAATAGCCGGCAGCGCATCGCCATTGCCTTGCGGGTCGGATTGGAAATGTTCAAATGGTTTTTTGCTGCTTTCGGCAAATTTGGCGGCGTTGGCTTTAAAGGTCTCGACAACGTAGGTTTCTTCGCCTTTCACCATTTTGCCCATGCTCATGAATTCCGGCATCATCAATTTGAACGCGGCGGTGCGTTCTTCCGAAATATGGCCTTTGGGCTCGGCAGGTGCGCCGCCGCAGGCGTAAAGAGCAAAAGCGGTAGCCGCAAAAATCAGGGAAGTTTTGATTTTCATGGTGTGTCCTTGTGGTATGATTGTGTTGATGAAAGACGGTGAGGTCGAGACCTTTGCAAACTCCCCATCTTTGGCACATTTCTTCGTTACGCTGCCCGAAAGCTTGCCTATCTAGATGATATGTCTGCGCTTTCTGCGCTGCTATAACTTTGAACTGTATTCAAATCCGGGGTTTTGCAAAGGTCTCAGGCCGTCTGAAAAATAAAAGGATGCAATCATACCTGAAACCGTGTGAAAAATGAAAGGAAACAGTATGGCGATTTTGATTACCGGCGCTTCGGCCGGATTCGGCGAAGCGATGTGCCGCAGCTTTGTGGCGGCGGGCTACCATGTTATTGGTGCGGCGCGCCGTTTGGATAAATTACAGGCATTGGCCGATGAATTGGGCGGCCAGTTTTACGCGCTGGAAATGGACGTGTCCAAAACCGAATCCATCCGTAATGCGCTCGACAGCCTGCCGGAAAATTTCAGCGAAATCGACTGCTTGATTAATAATGCCGGTTTGGCCTTGGGCTTGGACAATGCCGACAAAGCCGATTTCGGCGATTGGGAAACCATGATTCAAACCAACATCGTCGGCCTGACTTTTCTCACGCGCCAAGTGTTGCCGCAGATGGTGGAACGCAATCAGGGCTACATCATGAATTTAGGTTCGATTGCGGGCACATACCCTTATCCGGGCGGCAATGTGTATGGCGCGACCAAAGCATTTGTGCGCCAATTCAGTCTGAATCTGCGCGCAGATTTGGCGGGTAAAAACATCCGCGTCACCAACATCGAACCGGGCCTGTGCGGCGATACCGAGTTTTCCAATGTGCGCTTTAAAGGCGATGACGAACGCGCAGCCGATTTATATAAAAACGTGCAGTTTATCCGCCCGCAAGACATTGCCGACACCGCTTTGTGGCTGTATCAGCGTCCGGCGCACATGAACGTCAACGCCATTGAAATCATGCCGGTGGCGCAAACGTTCAACCCGCTCAAAGTCACCAAAGACGAAACCACTGCTGTGGCGGTGGCCGAAGAGAGCTTCGAGAAACAAAGCACCTCATTATTCGGCAGAATCAAATCATGGTTTAAATAAGTCTTTCTTACAGGCCGTCTGAAAGCAGCATAAGGCTTTCAGACGGCCTTGATGTATCTGAATATAGACAAACACGTTATAATAAGACCATCTGAAAAGGCCATCTGAAAGCCCCTTAATGAATCCTTTGAAACAGAAAATTTTAGAACAAGCCCGCATTGACGGCGCGCAGGTAACCGCTTTACGCGAGCAGGTGCTGGATATCGTGTTGCAGCAAACCGGCGTCATTAAGGCCTACAATGTTTTGTCGCTGATGCAGCAGCAAAGCGAAGGTGTGGTTGCGCCGCCTACCGCCTACCGTGCTTTAGATTTTTGGGCGGAGCAGGGCGTGTTGCACAAAGTGGCTGCGGTGAATGGTTATGTATTGTGCAGCCACGCGCAGCATGAGTGCGGCGAGCATTGCCATGATGACGAAGAAATCGCCACCCACCATAGCGCGTTTATTCTGGTGTGCACCGAGTGCGGTGCGGTTGATGAGCAAACCTTGAGCCAAGAATGGACGGCCTTACGTGCCGGCGTGGCCGAAAGCGGCTTTGCGTTGAAAGAAGAACACGTTGTTTTAACAGGAATCTGCAAGAAATGTCAGTAAAGAAAACCAAAGTCCACCTGATTTCCGGCTTCTTGGGTACCGGCAAAACCACCGCGCTCAAAAGTCTGATGGCGCAAAAAGACCCGAATGAAAAATGGGTGATTATCGTCAACGAATTCGGCGAAATCGGTATTGACGGCGCGGTATTGAGTGACGACGGTATTCCCGTGGCCGAAATCGCCGGCGGTTGTTTGTGTTGTACTGCCGGCGCACAAATGGGCAGCACCGTGCAAAAAATGCTGCGCGATGCCGAACCCGACCGACTGATGATTGAAGCCAGCGGTTTGGCACACGCCGCCAGCGTGATTGATGAGCTCAAAGCCCCGCCGTTGAAAGACTTGGTAGAAATCGCCGCCGTGTTTACCGTGGTCGATCCACGCCAATTCATCGACCTGAATTACGCCAACCAAGCCTTGTATAAAGACCAAATCGGCGTGTGCGATGTGCTGGTGGCCAGCAAAACCGGTTTGTGTACGCCCGAGCAAATGGCCGAATTTCACGACAAAGCATCTAAATTGTTCCCGCCGAAAGCCAAAGTGGTTGAAGTGCAAAATGCCCAGCTTGATATCCAATGGCTGGATATTCCGGTGGTCGAAAAATCACGCTACCGCATCAAAGCCTTGCCCGACAACACCATGGGTTTCCAATCCGAAGGCTTCACTTTCCCTGCCAGTAAAGAATTCGACGGCGAACGCCTGACCCATTTTTTCAACGACCTGCCGAAAATGACCGAAGGCTTAGTGCGCGCCAAAGGCGTGTTCCAAGTGCTCGGCACATGGGTGTGGCTCAACTGGGTAGACGGCCAATGGGGCGCGAACCAAGTTTCATGGCGGCGCGATTCGCGGTTTGAGCTGATTGCCAAATCGTTTGACGCGGATTTGATTCAGCAGAAATTGAATGAAGCGATGGAAAAATAATGTTACTAGGAAAATAAAAGAGAAGCATTTGTTCAAAACTACAAGTTTTTTTCCCAATAGGGATGCTGGCAGGTGTTGTTATTGTAGTGAGTTCTAAATATAAAGCTGTTAGCGTGAATTTAGATGCATTATTTGGAGCTTTTGTCAGCCCTGTTGCAATATTCATATTTTTATCAATGATATTTTTTATTAAGTTTTTCCGGCAGATTCCTTGGTTAATTAATCATGTTAATTTTATAAACAATTATGAAAATAAAATAATATCAGAGTTGAGAGACTTAATTCTTATAGTGTTGTCTTTTCTTGCGGGAGTTACGGTATTTTCATTGTTATATGACCCGAATAATCAGGAAGGCAGCTATGGTGTATTATCCTCATTTTTGTTTGTGGGACTTTATGTTGCAATATTTAATGGGTTAATATCTGGGTGGTTTGAGAAATTTGCTCAAGAAAAAATGAAAATTCAGCCAATCTGGTTAAAGGCAATTTTGTTTGTCTGTTCATTGGTAGTATTAATCGTAAATATAACTAGTTCTAATTTTTCCAATTAAGGCCATTAGCTGAAAAACAATGATATCGTTTGAAAATAATTTTGCTTTAGCTTCGTAGAAACTTTGTTTTCAGACGGCCTCAACACTCAAGAAAGCAAATCCCATGTGGCGTTATATTTTCCAACGCTTGTTACTGTTAATCCCCACGCTGCTCGGTATTCTGGCGGTAACGTTTGCGATTATCCAATTCGTGCCCGGCGGGCCGGTGGAGCAGATGGTGCAGCAGCTGACCCAAAGTGCGGCGGTGGGCGAGGCGGGTAGCGGTGCCGTGAATATGATGAAACCGGGCAACTTGAGCGCCGATGACATAGCGGCGTTGAATGCGCTTTACGGGTTTGACAAGCCGCCGTTGACGCGTTTTGTTGAGATGGTCGGGCGCTTTGTCCGATTTGATTTGGGCGAGAGTTTTTTTCATCATCAAACCGTGTTTGAATTGGTGAAAGAAAAAATGCCCGTTTCGATGAGCTTGGGGCTGTGGACGTTTTTCCTGACCTATCTGATTTGCATTCCGCTCGGTATTGCCAAGGCGGTGCGCGACGGCAGCCGCTTTGATATGTTCACCGGCATGGTGGTGTTGGCCGGCTACACGATTCCGCCGTTCGTGTTGGGCTTGGTATTGCTGGTGTTGTTCGGCGGCGGCAGCTTTTTCTCATGGTTTCCGCAGGGCGGTTTGGTGAGCGATGACTGGGAAAATTTAAGCACGTTTGCCAAAATCAAAGATTATCTGTGGCACATGGCCTTGCCGGTTACCGCTTCGGTGGCGGGTAATCTGGCGGTGATGACGGTGTTGACCAAAAACGTATTCCTTGAAGAAATCCGCCGTCAGTATGTCTATACCGCCCGCGCCAAGGGTTTGCCCGAACGGCAGATTTTGTGGAAACACGTGTTCCGCAACGCCATGATTCCGCTGATTACCGGTTTTCCGGCCGCCTTTATCGGCGCGTTTTTCACCGGCAGCCTGCTGATTGAAACGCTGTTTTCGCTCGACGGGCTGGGTTTGTTGTCATACGAAGCGGTGATGAAGCGCGATTACCCGGTGGTGATGGGCACGCTGTATGTGTTCACGCTGATGGGGCTGCTGGCGAAATTGTTGTCGGATATTTCCTATTCGTGGGTCGATCCGCGCATTCATTTTGGCGGGCAGAAGTAGGCCGTCTGAAAGATTTGAGGATAAAACAATGAAAAGTTTGAAAGAGATTAAACAATCAAGCAGTCGCCATTATAAAAGTGAAGCCAATAAAGTGGTGGATATTGCCCTGCAAAATGATGAAGCCGGCAAACGTTTGGTTCTGCACAGTGCCAACGCGTGATTGCGGCACACAAAAACGAATTAGAAAAGCTGGCATATAAATGAAGGGAATTAATGTTGGTTTTGTGGTGGCTGTGCACGATGAAATTATCCGGCAAACCGGGGGTAGGGCGTGCCGGTGTTCATTTTGAACGTCTGGAAAGTGCTCGGCAGAATCGATTAGCAGATTTATTACAACCAAATCGAAAATATTTATGAAATTGCCGCTCGGTATGGCATTGTTCTAGCGAAAGGCCATGCATTTGTTGACGGTAATAAACGTACCGGCTTGGCTACCATGCTCACCTTTTTGGAAATTCAAGGTGTGGGTATTCAATACGATACCGGTTTGGATGATTTGATGGCGGAGCATGTAGCCGAATTCCTATATCAATTGACACTATAAAACCTTTCAGACGGCCTCAACAAAACACAACGATGAAGACACTCTCTCACAATCCCACATGGCAGGCTTTTAAGCAGCACAAACGCGGCTGGTTGGCATTGCGCGTGCTGGCGGTGCTGTTTGCCGTGGCACTGGCCGCGCCGCTGTGGAGCAACGACAAGCCGCTGTGGATTCGGTATCAGGGCAAAACCTATTTTCCGCTCATCAATACCTATCACGAAACCGAATTCGGCGGCGATTTTGACACGCCTGCCGATTATCTCGACCCTTTAATCCGTCAAAACATCACGTCCGACGGCAATTTTGCTCTGTATCTGCCCAATCCTTACGCCGCCAATACCTTAAATGATTTCGACACCCAACCCGATCCGGCAAGGCCGTCTGAACGGCATTGGCTGGGCACGGATGACCGCGGCCGCGATGTGCTGGCGCGTTTGGTGTATGGTTTCCGCGATTCGCTGCTGTTTGCGCTGGCCTTGACCGCCGTGACCACGTTTATCGGCGTGGTGATGGGCGCGGTGCAAGGTTATTTCGGCGGCAAAACCGATTTGCTGATTCAGCGCTTTTTGGAAATTTGGGGCGGCCTGCCCGAGCTTTATCTGCTGATTATTTTGTCGTCGTTTTTTAATCCGAGCTTGCTGATTTTATTGCTGCTGTTGTCGCTGTTCGGCTGGATGGGGCTGTCGGACTATGTGCGCGCCGAATTTTTGAAAAACCGTCAGGCCGATTATGTGTTGGCGGCAAAAAGCATGGGCGTGGGCAACGGCACGATTATGTGGCGGCACATTCTGCCCAACAGCCTCACGCCGGTGTTGGCGTTTTTGCCGTTCCGCATTTCCGGTGCGGTGTTGGCTTTAACCAGCTTGGACTTTTTGGGGCTGGGCGTACCCGCTTCGCAAGCCAGCTTGGGCGAGCTGTTGGCGCAGGGCAAAGACAATCTCGATGCATGGTGGATAGGCTTGTCGGCAGTCGGCGCGTTGACGGTGATGTTGCTGCTGTTGGTGATGGTGGGCGAAGGCTTGCGCCATGCATTTGACGTGCGGGCGCGGAATTGATTTCAGACGGCCTGACAATGAAAGGGGAATGTACAATGACAACTTATGAAGAAATGACTCTAAAGGCAATTGAATTGTTACCTGAAACCGAATCTTATGAATCAGCATGGCTAAATGCGGCAAGAATTTGTAATAAGAGCGTATCTGTGCAGAAAAAGGGATGCCCTGAAAATGCATTTCCAGGATTGGCTGAATCCGGCTTGATTAAAAATGTTCCTGCAAAATTTAGCCATCAGCCTCAATCCCGAAATGCTCAATATGCCATAAAAGCTGTGAAACTATTAAAGCAAAAGCCTTGTTTGGCGGAGAATAAAAAGAGGTTGTGGAATGCGGTGATAGAAGAGTCTAAAGAGCATAACGGGCGGATGGGTGTTGTTTTAGCATTGTGGAATAAAGGCTTGATTATTTGATAAAGCCGTCTGAAAACATACAATCAAATTTTTACAACCGCAGCCTTACCTTCCGCATTCCTATTCTATACAATGCGCATTTACACGCCGTTTGGCTGTGTGGGGAAATGAAGCCGCTTTAACAAGAAACTTTTACTTTATGAATTACCGCTACAATAATTTTTACCAAATGCTGGTGTCGGCGAACCGCCAATCCGCCAAACAGACCGCTATTTTCAACGACGAAAAAAAAATCACTTACGGACAATTCAAGCAGCAGGTCGACGCGGTGGCCGCTTATCTGCAAAGCATTGATGTGAAGTTCGGCGATAAAGTGGCGCTGGCCGTATCGAATTCGCCCGAATTCATCGTGGCTTACTTTGCCGTTACGGCGTTGGGCGCGGTGGCTGTGCCGATGAATACGTTTTTGAAAAACGACGAATTTGCCTATATTCTCAATGATTGCGGTGCCAAGTTTCTATTTGCTTCAGACGGCCTGAAAGAAGTCAAAGGCTTGGAAGACAAAACCAAGCTGGAGAAAACCATTTGGATCGGCGATAAGCCGTTGGCCGATAAAAAACACGCCCATTTTGCGGCGGCTTTGTCGTTTCCGGAAAAGCCGGATTTAAGCCGTCAGCCGGCCATTGATGATTTGGCACACATTATCTATACGTCGGGCACCACCGGCCATCCGAAAGGTGCGCTGATTACCTATAAAAACCTGTTTTCCAACCTGCAAGACGTGGAGCAGGTGTTTCGGATTTCGCGCAAAGACCGCTTTGTCGTGTTCCTGCCGATGTTCCACAGCTTCACGCTGACGGCGATGGTGCTGCTGCCGATTTACATGGCCTGCTCGATTATTTTGGTGAAATCGGTGTTTCCGTTTTCCAATGTGTTGAAACAGGTTTTGTTCAAACGCGCGACCATTTTCTTGGGTGTGCCGGCGATTTACACCGCAATGGGTAAGGCGAAGATTCCGTGGTATTTCCGCTGGTTCAACCGTGTGCGCCTGTTTGTCAGCGGCGGTGCGCCTTTGGCTGAACAAACGATTTTGGATTTCAAGGCCAAGTTCCCCAAAGCCAAGCTGATTGAAGGCTATGGTTTGAGCGAGTGTTCGCCGGTGGTCTCCGTCAACACCTTGGAGCAGCAAAAAGTCGGCAGTGTGGGCAAACCACTACCGGGTTACCAAGTCAAAGCGGTTGACGACGAATTGATGGAAGTAGAAAAAGGCGGCGTGGGCGAACTCATCGTCAAAAGCGATGCGGTGATGCAAGGCTATCTGAATATGCCGGGCGCGACCGACGAAGCGATTGTCAACGGTTGGCTGCGTACGGGTGATTTGGTGCAGATTGACGATGACGGCTTTATTTTCATTGTCGACCGCAAAAAAGATTTGATTATTTCCAAAGGCCAAAACATTTATCCGCGCGAGATTGAAGAAGCGCTGTATAAAATGGACGCGGTGGAAGCGGCGGCGGTGATTGGCGTGAAAGACCAATATGCCGATGAAGAAATCGTCGCTTTTGTGCAGGTCAAAGACAACATGATGCTGGATGAAAAAGAAGTGCGCGCTTATTTGCGCAAAAATCTGGCGAATTTTAAAGTGCCCAAGCACATTTATTTTAAAGACGGGCTGCCGAAAAACGCCACCGGAAAGGTGTTGAAACGCGTGTTGAAACAGCAGCTGAAAGAAGAGCAATCGGCCTCATAAGGCCGTCTGAAAAGCGTGGTTGGCCAATCACGCTTTTATGCTATGGAATCCATCATGACCCCGATTTTACACATCGAAAACCTCTATGCTTCGTTCCCGGGCAAGCAGGTGTTGTACGACATCAACCTTACCGTGCAAGCCGGGCGAAAGCTGGCGGTTGTCGGCGAGAGCGGCAGCGGCAAAACCGTGTTGGCGCAGGGGATGATGCGGCTGAATCCGGCGGTGTCGTTAACAGGCCGTCTGAAATTTGAAGACACGGATTTGTTGACGCTGCCTGAGCGCAGTCTGCAAAAGCTGCGCGGCCGCGACATCGGCATGGTGTTCCAAGAGCCGATGACGGCCTTAAACCCTGTGATGCGTGTGGGCAGGCAGATTGCCGAAGTATTGATGCTGCATTTGGGCCTGACCGCCAAACAAGCATGGGCGCGCGCCGTCGGGCTTTTGTGTGAAACCGGCATTCGGCAGCCCGAAGAAAAAGCCCTTGCCTATCCGTTTCAATTATCGGGTGGGCAGCGGCAGCGGGCGATGATTGCGATGGCGGTGGCCGCGGAGCCGAAATTGCTGATTGCCGACGAACCGACCACTGCGCTGGATGTGGCGGTGCAGGCGCAAATTCTCGATTTGCTGTCGCGTTTGCAACAGGCACGCGGTATGACCTTGGTGTACATCAGCCACGATTTGAATTTGGTGCGCCGCTTTGCCGATGACGTGGTGGTGATGCAGCATGGCCGTATTGTCGAGCAAGGCAGCGTGGAAGACGTGTTCAGACGGCCTCAACACGAATACACCAAGATGCTGCTCAATGCCGGCGCGGTGCGGCAGGCGGTGGATTTGCCGCAAAATCCTGCGACTGTGTTAGAAGGTGAAGCCATCAGCGTATCGGTAAAAGAGCAGGCCGGTTGGTTTAAAAAACGCCGCAAAATTCTGCTGCAACCCTTAGATTTTCATTTGAAAGCGGGTGAAACCTTGGGCATCATCGGCGAGAGCGGCAGCGGCAAAACCACCTTGGCCAAAGCGGTGATGAATTTGACGGATGCGGAAGGCCGTCTGCAAATCAACGGCCAAGCATGGCGGCCCGAATTACGCCGGGAAATCCAAATGGTGTTTCAAGACCCGTTCGGCGCATTCAATCCGCGTATGAATGTGTTCGACATCGTTGCCGAAGGCTTGCGCGTACACGAGCCGCAGTTGAGCCGCGAAGCCATGCGCGAGAGAGTAGCGGAAACCTTGCGCCAAGTCGGTTTGCCTGAAGACGTGATGACGCGTTATCCGCATGCGTTTTCCGGCGGCCAACGCCAACGGCTTGCCATTGCCCGCGCGATTATCGTGCGTCCGAAAATTTTGGTGCTGGACGAGCCGACCAGCGCGCTTGATGTACAATGGCAGCAACAGATTTTGGCTTTGCTGGCCGATTTGCAGCGTCAGCACGGCTTGAGCCTCATCATCATCAGCCATGATTTGGCGGTGATTCGCGCACTTTCGCACCGCGTAATGGTGTTGAAAGACGGGCAGATTGTCGAAGAGGGGGATTTGGATGCCGTGTTTGCAAATCCTCATGCCGCGTATACGCAAAATCTATTGTTGCACGCAGGGGCTTGAAATTTTCCGCCATTAGCCCTATTCTGCCAATATACAAAAAACCTGAACTGAAAGGATAACACTATGAGCAGCGAACTGATTGTACACACTACTGATGCCAACTTCGAACAAGACGTTTTAAAATCAGACGTGCCGGTATTGTTGGATTTCTGGGCATCATGGTGCGGCCCTTGCAAAATGATTGCCCCGATTTTGGACGATGTTGCCGCCGAATACCAAGGTAAAGTGAAAGTCGTGAAAATCAACATCGACGACAACCAAAATACCCCGAACCAATTCGGCGTGCGCGGTATCCCGACTTTGATGGTTTTCAAAGACGGTCAAAACGTGGCCACTAAAGTAGGTGCATTGGCAAAAGGCCAATTGACTGCATTCTTGGATGCGTCTATCGCTTAAATCTTTGAACGAATAAAAAAGGCCGTCTGAAACCTTGTGGTTTCAGACGGCCTTTTGCTGCGGAAAAGATATAGGCAGAATGTTTAGACAAGTAAGATCTTTGCAAAATCTTCATTATTGGCACATTTCTTCGTTATGCGCTGCCCGAAAGCTTGCCTGTCTAAGTGATATGTCTGCGCTTTCTGTGCTGTTCTAACTTCGAACTGTGCCAATAATGAAGATTTTGCAAAGGTCTCACGCTGTCAGCAAACTGTGGAAAAGTAGGATTGGTCTTTGAAAGATAGACGAAAAATCAAATTGATTGAAATTTAAGCGGCTTGGTGATATTAAGAACAAGGCCGTCTGAAACAGAAAACACACAGTTCACATCATCAAAGCTGTGCGCAGCCTGTGTATAAATTGCCTTTTTTATTGATAGATAAACGAAAAATAATGCTGCTTAAAATTTAAGCGAAGATTAAGCTTAATCACAGCACGACAAGCGAGAATTGTGTGCAGTCTGTTGATAACTCATCTATCTTTATGAAATCTAAACATAAAAATGTGTTGCTTAAAAATTGGGCAAATGAGGGCAGCGGTTGCAGACGGCCTGCGCTATAATTTCATTATCGGTTGGCAAATAAAGGAACATCATGCACACATTATCGGCAGAAGTGCGCTTGGCGCAGGCTAAAGCACGGTTACGTCGCAGCCGCCGCTGGGCAACCGGCCTGCTGCTGGCCGCTTGCGTGTTGTTTGTGCTGTCCACACTGTATCTCAAGCATTATCCTTGGTTGGCGTATGTGAAAGCCTTTTCCGAAGCAGCGATGGTCGGTGCGCTGGCCGATTGGTTTGCCGTAACTGCGTTGTTCAGACGGCCTTTGGGTCTGCCGATTCCGCATACCGCCATTTTGCCGCGCAATCAGGCCCGGATTGCCGATGAGTTGGGTCGGTTTATTGAAAACAATTTTTTGCAGGGCAAACCGATTGCGTTAAGGGTGTATCAGGCGCAGCCGAGTGATAAATTACTCAGTTGGCTGGCGGGCGAATCGGTGCGCAGCCAATGGTTGCCGTGGGTGGCCAAGCAGATTCCGCTGCTGTTGAACATCGCCAAGCCCGAGCAAGTGGCGCGCTTTTCCGGCATGATGTTGGCGCAGCAATACAATGGCGAGAAAATCGCCAAAACGATTTCAGACGGCCTGCTGCTGCTCAAAAAGCACGGCATGCACGAAACCTTGTATTACAGCTTATTGAAGCAATTGCGCCGCTGGCTGAAAAATCCCGAAACGCGCGAAATGTTGGAGCAAAACCTGCGCGAATGGGCGGCCAAAATCGAAAGCGATGCACCGAGTACCTGGGATAAATTCAAAGCCGCGCTGAAATCAACAGTGGTAGAAAAAGTGGATGATTGGGCGGCTGCTAAGGCTTTGGATTGGGCAGACGGTTATTTGGCTGCTGCCATGCAAGGTGATGAAAATGCCATGCGCCGCCGCTTTGACGAGCAATACGATGCCATTATTGATCGGCTGCAGACTTCACGTTTGTGGCACCGCCGTTTAGAAGCCGCCAAAATGCAGATTGCCGGATCACCAGCCTTGCAAAACAGCTTGCAAAGTTTTTGGAAAGGGCTGCAAAAATGGGCAGAGGATGATGTGGCTAAAACTGATTCACTGTGCGCCGCGCAATTGCAAAAACTGCTTGATCATATGCTGTCGCAGGCGGAAGCCTATCCGCAGTTTATGCGCAGGGCGGATGT
Organism: Neisseria weixii; assembly: GCF_042658245.1. Taxonomy (NCBI): domain Bacteria; kingdom Pseudomonadati; phylum Pseudomonadota; class Betaproteobacteria; order Neisseriales; family Neisseriaceae; genus Neisseria; species Neisseria weixii. The sequence continues at coordinate 241,366 of NZ_JBHSPY010000001.1, read as the reverse complement.
GCGCCTATCGCTGATGGTACGCGATTTCGTTATGCGTTATAAAGAGCAGGCGGCGCAATTTGTGGCCGATAAAGTGAAAAGCTGGGACAGCGCGCAAATGGTTGAAAAACTCGAGCTCAGCGTCGGTAAGGATTTGCAGTATATCCGCATCAACGGCACGCTGGTCGGTGGCTTGGTCGGGCTGGCGATTTATGTGGTGTCGCAATGGTTGGGGTAGCAAGATAAGTTTGAGGCCGTCTGAAAGATGAACGTTCAGACGGCCTTTTCATATTATTTATTTTCAAGCAAACAAAAAAGCCATTCAAGCATGAAATTGCGTTTATTTAAAATATTTTCATGGTTTATTGATTAAATTATTTTGATGAATCATTTATTTAGAAATTTTCAAATGGCCAAATAAGGTTTGGCGACAGTAGCTGTTTATTTTTATCTTGATTGTAAATGGCTATTAAAAGTGACAAATTCTGTCATGTGCCAAAAAAAGAACATCATACCTGCCGAGAATCAAAAAAAGATGACAAAAAAAAGCATATTGCCGTGATTGGATACTATTAGGCGATATGTATATTTAATGATTTATGCATGTTTTTTTTATATATTTTTATTTTTAAAATATATAGTTATATATTTATTGGGCGGGATTTAAATTTTTGGCATGCACTTTGCTTGATAGACAGTAAGAAACAAAACGGTGCGCAAGAAAATAACGGCAATCTGTTGGGTTTCTTCATGAAAAAAGCAAACATATTACGCGGAAATCATCAAACGGAAAACCGTTGCGATACTCAGCAATAAAATTGCGGGAAAACGTCATCACTATCTTCGGATGGTGATGACATCTTACAGAATAAAAAAGTAACACGAATCTTGCCCAATCAAAACAACAACAGGATTTAAAAAATCCGATTATCTCCCTAAAACTTATTACGGAAAACGCAAAGGCCGTCTGAAAAGCTGGTAATGAAGCCTGTATCCCGCCCGCTTGAAAGACGGCCACTTTTTTATCTTGTTTTGAACAAAACGAATACAAAAAAGCCCTGTTGACAATCAACAGGGCTTTTTTAACGGTTGGATTACAGACCGCTCAAGCGTGCGGTGTCGTGTGCAATCATCAACTCTTCGTTGGTTGGAATCACCACGGCAACGGCTTTGCTGTCGGCAGTGGTAATCACGCCGGCATTGCCGAAGCGGGCAGCCAAGTTGGCGTCTTGATCGACATTCAGACCCAAGAAGCCCAAGTAGCCCAACACTTTGCTGCGGATCAGGTCGGAGTTTTCGCCGATACCGCCGGTGAAGGCCAATACGTCCAAACCACCGGCGGCTACTGCCATGCCGGCAACGTATTTCGCCAAGCGGTAGCAGAACACTTCCAGCGCCAATACTGCGCCGGAGTGACCCTTGGCCGCCTCTTCTTCGATGGCGCGGCAGTCGCTTGACAATTCAGACAAGCCCAGCAAGCCTGATTTTTTGTTCAGCATGTCGGTCACTTGCGCGATGGTCATATTGGCGTTTTCAGCCAAGAAACCGAATACCGCAGGGTCAACGTCGCCCGAGCGCGTACCCATTACCAATCCTTCCAGCGGAGTCAAACCCATGCTGGTGTCTTGGCATACGCCGTTGGCGATGGCGGCAATTGATGCCCCGTTACCCAAGTGGGCAATTACCATGCGCAAATCGTTTTTGTCTTTGCCCAAGAAACGGGCAGCTTCGTCAGCTACATAGCGGTAGCTGGTGCCGTGGAAACCGTAGCGGCGCAGGCCGTATTTGCTGTACAACTCACGCGGTACGGCATACATATAAGCGCGTTCCGGCATGGTTTGGTGGAACGCGGTGTCGAATACGGCTACGTTTGGCAGGCCTTTGAAAATGTTTTGGGCAGCACGCACGCCCAACAGGTTGGCAGGGTTGTGCAACGGCGCCAACGGAATGCATTTTTCGATACCGGCAATCACGTCTTCGGTAATCAAGGTTGATTCGCTGTATGCTTCACCCCCGCTCACGATGCGGTGGCCGATGGCGGCGATCTGGCTGTCGAAGCCGTGTGATTTCAATTCTTCCATCAAGGCTTCAACTGCGCCGGTGTGGTTCGGACCGGCAGTCAATTCAACTTTGTGTTTTTCGCCGTTGAATTTGAAGGTAATGTAGGCATCGGGTAAGCCCAGTTTTTCTGCCAGGCAGCTCAACAACACGTCGCCGCTGTCGTTATCTAAAACAGCACCTTTTAATGATGAACTGCCGCAGTTTAAAACCAAAATCAATTTTTGAGACATCTGTAGGCTCCTAAAGGTTTTCAGACGGTCTGTGGTATGATTGCCAAAACGCGGGAGAGCCGTCTGAAACAGGTTAATAAAAACATTCAAAGGCTAGTCTATTCGATATAAAAAGTCAATGCCGCAGGCCGACTATGTTGATATGCTCTATTTATTTCAAGCATTGGTCACGGCAAACTGCTGCACACAAAAAGATGCTAAGATAGAAACCGCCTGAAAGCCAAAAGCAGAGGGCATTGATCTGCCGTTCAGACGGCCTTTTATATGATTTATTTAATATATGATTTATTTAAAGACAAAACCATGCATTATTTCAGTATTCATACCCAACAAGGCGAGCATTTGGGCTTTTTCATCATGCTGGCCGATGACGAATCCGAAACCCAGCCGCAAAGCGGACAGTTTGCCGTCAAACTCCACAGCGAAGAAACGCCCGGAGACCAAGCGGCGGTGATGGCGTTGCAGCCTTGGCAGGATGTGGCTGAGCCATTGCTTTGGCGCGTGGAAAAAGACCGCGTCGAACTCTTTGCCGGTGACACCAATATCGGCGCCATCCGCAACGAATACCTGACCTTATCCGGCCAAATGCTGGTTTTAAACGATTTGACAGGAATGATGTAATGGAAAGTATGTATCTTTTGGTGCCGCTGAGTATTATTTTGGCCTTTATCATCGGCTTTTTTTTCTGGTGGTCGGGCAAACACGGCCAGTTCGACGATTTGGAGGGACCGGCCTACCGCATCCTGATGGACGACGATTCCACCGACAAACTGCTTGACAAAGAAGATTCAGCCGAAGACGAAGCCAAATGAGCATCAAAAAAGATTATCTCGATTTCAAAACCAGCCGCCGTTTCTTGCCTTTGTTCGGCACGCAGTTTCTCGGTGCGTTTAACGACAATGTGTTTAAAACGGCGCTGTTTGTGATGATCAGCTTCTACGGTTTGGGCGGCAACGAATGGATTCCGGCCAGCCAAATGCTGAATCTGGGCGCGTTGCTGTTTATCCTGCCGTATTTCCTGTTTTCCGCTTTATCCGGCCAACTGAGCAACCGTTTTGATAAAGCCGTGCTGGCACGTTGGATTAAAGTGTTGGAAATCATCGTGATGGCCGTGGCGGCGTATGGTTTTTACATTCAATCTGCGCCGCTGTTGCTGTTCTGCCTGTTCTGCATGGGCACGCAATCGACCTTGTTCGGCCCGTTGAAGTATGCCATTTTGCCCGATTATTTGAATGATAAAGAGTTAATGATGGGCAACAGCCTGATTGAGTCGGGCACGTTTATCGCCATTTTGTTCGGGCAGATTTTGGGCACATCTTTGGCCGGTGTTCCGCCGCACATGGTCGGCATGGTGGTGATGGCGGTGGCGGTTTGCGGTACTTTGGCCAGCCTGTTTATGCCGTCTGTACCCGCCAAGGATCCGGATACCAAGATCGAACTCAACATCATCAAAGGCACGATGGGTTTAATGCGCGAAACCGTGTCTCATAAACCTGTGTTCACCGCCATTATCGGCATTTCGTGGTTTTGGTTTGTCGGCTCGGTTTATACTACCCAATTGCCGACTTTTACCCAAATCCATCTGGGTGGCAACGATAATGTGTTTAACCTGATGCTGGCACTGTTTTCCATCGGTATCGCCATCGGCTCGGTATTGTGTGCCAAACTCAGCCACGAACATTTGCGCTTGGGGCTGGTAACTGTCGGCGCCATCGGCCTGACCGCCAGCGGTTTGCTGTTGGTGTGGCTCACGCACGGCCAACGTTTTGCTGAACTCAGCGGTATTATGTGGTTTTTATCGCAAGCCAATGCTTATCCTGTGATGTTGGCCATGACGGCCATCGGATTTTTCGGCGGCTTTTTCTCTGTGCCGCTTTACACATGGCTTCAGACGGCCTCCAGCGAAACCTTCCGCGCGCATGCCGTGGCGGCCAACAATATTGTTAACGGTATTTTTATGGTGACGGCGGCGATTATCAGCGCGGTATTGCTGATGTTGTTTGAAAGCATTACCTTGCTGTATTTGATTGTGGCACTGGGTAATATGCTTTTGCTTGTTTATCTGATTAAACGCGAACCGCGTTTCATTTTGAAGAAAAACCGTTGATAAATAACCTGAAAGGCCGTTTGAAAATTCGGACGGTCTTTCTCGTTTATCTGTATAATAAACGCTTATTTCAACCTGATTTTCAAGCGCATGATTTATCCGTGGCATCAGCAAGAATGGCAGCAGCTTGCCGCGCATTGGCAGAACCAGCCCAATGCATGGCTGTTTACCGGTAAGCAAAATACCGGTAAAACGGCGTTTGCGCGTTATGTGGCGCAGGCGTTGCTGTGTGAAAGGCCGTACCACGGGCAGGCTTCGCACTCTGAAAACCATCAGCCTTGTGGCGAATGCGCTTCGTGTCATTTGTTTTCCCAAAACAGCCATCCCGATTTTTACGAACTCACGCCCGAATTACCGGAAGATGGCAGCGTGGGGCGCAAATTGCTGCAGATTAAAATCGATGCCGTGCGCGATATTGTCGAGAATATTTATCTCACGGCTGTGCGTGGCGGGTGGCGGGTGGTGTTGGTGCATCCGGCTGAAAGCATGAATGTGCAAGCGGCCAACGGTTTGCTCAAAGCCTTGGAAGAGCCGCCGCAGCATGTGATTTTTCTGCTGGTAACGCACGCTCGGGATAAATTGTTACCGACGATTAAAAGCCGCTGCCGGCAGATGGTATTGCCTGCGCCGAGCCGTGATGAGGCCTTGGCTTATCTGCAAGAGCAGGGTATGGACAATGCGGCTGCCTTGCTGGCCTTCCACAGCGGTGCGCCATTATTTGATGTTGTGCACGAGTTAGACGATTCGCGCCAAGGCCTGCTCAACATACTCGCCGCGCCGCGTTTGCTGGCGATGCTGGATTATGCGGCGGCGTTTGACAAACAGAAGCAGCCGCTGGCCGTGGTTATTGATTGGCTGCAAAAATGGCTGATTGATGTCGGCTTGGCGCAGCAAAACATGCCGCCGCTCTATTATCCCGATTTTGCGGCGCAATCGGCAGCCGTTGCCGCCAAAACCGAACCACACCGCTTATTTGCACTTACAGGCCTTCTGAATCAACTCAGCCCTTACGGACACCATACCTTGAGTGTTAAAATGCAGCTTGAATATATCCTAATTGAATATCTCAACTTTTGGCAAAATAAATAAGGTCACCCGATGAGCACTAAAGAAATTCCGGCCAAGATGATGGCTTTGAAGTTAAAAGAAAAAACCACGCTTTACAACTGCTACATGCCGTTTTTTGAATACGGCGGTCTGTTTGCGCCGACCGACGATGTGTTTTCGCTGGGTGAAGACATTTTGTTGGCGGTAGAAATCGGCGAGCATCCCAAGCTTTATTTACCGACCAAAGTCGCATGGATTAATCCGGCGCGTACCTCGGCCAACCGCCCGAAAGGCATTGGCTTGGCGTTTTCATCTCACGAAAACTGCCTGCAAACCAAATCCATTATCGAAGATGAGCTGGGCAATGCATTGCGCAGCGACCGTGCCACGTTTACCCTTTAATTAAGCCGGTTTATTTATGCAACTCATTGATTCACATTGCCATCTGAATTTTGAAGGCTTGGCCGGCCGTCTGCCGGAAGTGTTGGCCAATATGGCGGAAAACGACGTCAAGCAAGCGCTCGCCATCAGCGTGAGCAAGCAAAGCTTTGACGAAGTGTTCGCCATCGCCCAAGCGCACGAGCAGATTTACTGCACCATCGGCGTTCACCCCGACAGCGAAGAAGCGGAAGACTTTACCGTAGCCGAAATGGTGGCGCAGGCGCAGCATCCGAAAGTGGTCGGCATTGGGGAAACCGGTTTGGATTACCACTGGTGCAAAGGCGATTTGGCTTGGCAGTATCAGCGTTTTGCCGATCATATTCAAGCGGCGAATGAAACCGGTCTGCCGGTAATCGTGCATACCCGCGATGCCGGCGAAGATACGCTGCGCATATTAAAAGAATCTCAAACCAATTCAGGCGTGATTCACTGCTTCACCGAAGACGTGGCCTTTGCCAAAGGCGCATTGGATTTGGGGCTGTATATTTCGTTTTCCGGGATTGTAACCTTTAAAAACGCGTCGCAGATTCAGGAAGCGGCAAAATATGTACCGAAAGATAGAATGCTGGTGGAAACCGATGCGCCTTTCCTTGCGCCGGTACCGAAACGCGGCAAACGCAACGAGCCGGCTTATGTGCGCCATACCGCTGAATTCATCGCCCAGCTGCGTGGCGAAGCGGTGGAAGACGTGGCCGTGTATACCACGGAAAACTTTTATCAGTTGTTTCAAAAAGTGCCGCGCCGGGTGGAATAAGGCCGTCTGAAAAATGAGTTGCCTACATGATTTTATGTTTTTCAGACGGCCTGTTTGAATGATGGAAAGGAAATAAAATGTTGAAAGCGTTAATTATGGCTGTCATCACTGCTGCTGCATTGGCCGCTTGCGCGCAACAAAACGAGCCTGAATCGCCGGTAGTCGGCATGGCTAATCCCGCTGCCGAATTTTGCGTGAAGCAGGGTGGCAAGCCGGTAATCAAAAAAGATGCGCGAGGCAATGAATATGGCGAATGCCACTTACCCGATGGCAATGTGGTGGAAGAATGGGCATATTTCCGTCAACACCATCAATAATGTAATTGTTTAAAATAGAAATAATGTAATACAGCGTTACAACTTACTCATGTGTTGGGTGTACGTGGCGGCCGTTGTTGCCTTGTTTTATTTCTATGTCAAAACGACTAGATAGCCATACAAAAGACCGTCTGAAGAAAATTTCAGACGGTCTTTTATCATTAAATCAATTTATTATGCAGGAATACGCAATTTCTGACCCACGTAAATTTTATCAGGGTGGCTCAACATTGGTTTGTTCGCTTCAAAGATTTTCATGTATTGGTTGGCATCGCCGTAGTATTTTTTCGCGATGGCAGACAAAGTGTCGCCACTGACTACATCGTGATATTGCGCTGCTGCTTCGGCAGGGAATTGCAGGTTGTTGTCGACATCAGAAACGCCGGTTACGTTGCCTGCCGCCAAAACTGCTTTTTCAGCCGCTTCTTGCGAAGGAGCCGAGCCATTCAAGGTAACTTTACCGCTGGCGCCGTCAAAAGCCACTGCCAAGCCGGTCAGGCCTAAGTTTTGTTTCTCGATGTACGTTTGGATGGCTGCTGCTGCTTTGGTGTTCAAATCATCGACGTTGGCTGCTGCTTGTGCGGCCACTTCTTTTTCGTCTTTGCCAAACAGTTTTTCTCCTGCATTTTTAATAAAGCTGAACAAACCCATAAATCCACTCCTTTAAATTAAATGTGTTTAAAAAATTCGGGCTATCCGAATAAATCAATAATCATACGAAACACGCCGAAATACAAGCAGGGCAAGGCTTGTATTACCTTGTTTTACAAATGCGGGCGGCCAGTCTTCATTATTGCTACAATAACAATCTGAAACTTTACCCACAACCCCACCATGAACAACGAAATCACTTTGCTCACCCTTTTTCTGCTCGGCTTTTTCGGCGGTGGCCATTGCGCAGGCATGTGCGGCGGTTTAAGCAGCGCGTTTGTATTGCAGCTGCCGCCCAACCTGAATCGGGCAGGATTGATTATCCTGCTGAACTTGGGGCGTGTGGGCAGTTATGTGCTGATTGGTTTGATTTTGGGCTTGGTCGGCCAAGTCGGGATTTCGTTGGATGAAACACGGTGGCTGCAAAATATCCTGTATGTGGCGGCAAATGTGTTGTTGCTGCTGCTGGGGCTTTATTTGGCGGGCATTTCCAGCATGGCAACCAAAATCGAAGGATTGGGGCGGCCGGTGTGGAAGCGCTTAAATCCTGTGTTGAACAAACTGTTGCCTATCCGCTCGGTTCCGGCTTGTTTTGCCGTGGGTATGCTGTGGGGCTGGCTGCCCTGCGGCTTGGTCTACAGTGCGTCTTTGTATGCCTTAGGAAGCGGCAATGCATGGCATGGCGGCCTCTATATGCTGGCGTTTGCGTTGGGCACGCTGCCGAATTTGCTGGCGATGGGCTTCTTTGCTGCGCAATTGAAAAGCTTTCTGCAAAACCGTAAAGTGCGCTTCATTGCCGGTTTGCTGGTGGCTGCGTGGGCAGTGTGGCGTTTGGCGGTATTTTTTATGTAGCTAGACACAACGATAAAAGGCCGTCTGAAAGAATCTGTTTCAGACGGCCTTTTGTTTCAGAAATAGTTTGCGTTGTTTATAACTTCCACAACATACGCAGTGCAATCAACAGCAGTAGCACGCCGAAAGTTTTTTTCAGTTTATCGGCAGACAGCTTATGCGCAAGCTTTACACCCAATGGGGCAAACAGCATGGTGGCTATGCTCAACACCAAGACAGCGGGTAAATAGATAAAACACAGCGAGCCTTCAGGTAAATTGGAAATCTGCCGGCCTGCCGCCAAATAACCGATTGTGCCCGCTACGGCAACCGGCCATGCGAGGCCGCTGGATGTGCCGATGGCGCGGTGTGAAGGCATGTTGCAATACATTAAAAACGGCACCGACAATGAACCACCGCCCACACCGACCCAGCTTGATGCCGTGCCGAAAATCACGCCTACGCTGCTAAGTCCGGCGAAGCCGGGCAAACGGCGTGAAGGCACGGCCTTACTGTTCATGAGTGTACGCAGGGCAATCAGCGTGATGAAGACGATAAAGAAGATTTGCAGCCCGTAAGTGGGAATGAATTTGGCCGAAGCCGCGCCGATAAATACTCCACCAATCATGCCGGGCGACATTTTGCCGACAGTCGGCCAGTCGATAGAGCGCTTTTTGTGTTGTGCATAAATGCTGGATAAGGTGGTGAACAACATCACCGCAAATGACGAACCAATGGCCAAATGCTGGGCGTAAGGGTGTTCGCCGCCGTATTGCAAATGCAATACCCACAAAACAATCGGCACGATAATCGTGCCGCCGCCGACGCCGAATAAGCCGGCCAAAAAACCGGCCGCGCAGCCGCCGGCCAGCAGCGCGAGAATTACATCAAGATTAATCATAAAACATTAAACGGTTTTGTGGCGGCGTTTGCGTAACCAACGGCGCGCCGCCAAAATATAGCCCGACAGGCTGTAGCCAAAGAAGAACAGGAATAACACCAGCGACGGTTCCCATGTCACCAGCAGCAAAACCAACACGGCCAATACCATGCCCATAAACGGCACTTTGCGGCGGATATTGATTTCTTTGAAGCTCCAAAACGGGATTTGTACAATCATCGACAAACCGGCAAACAGCGTAATACCCAGCGCCCACCAATGCACACCGGGGAAGCGCTCGACGCTGTGGTTGACCCAAATCAGACCGACAATCAGCGCAGCGGCAGTCGGGCTGGGAATGCCGATAAACCAGCGTTTGTCCACTTTGCCGATTAAGGTATTGAACAAAGCCAAACGCAAAGCGGCGCAAGCGCAATAGATAAATGCTACCGAGTAGCCGATTTTGCCGAATTGCCAAAGCTGCCATTTATAGGCAATCAACGCAGGTGCCACGCCGAAGCTGACCATGTCGGCCAGGCTGTCGAGCTGTTCGCCGAATGCGCTTTGCGAATTGGTCAGGCGTGCTACGCGGCCGTCCATGCCGTCGAGCAGCATAGCAATAAACACTGCAATCGCCGCCGTTTCGTAATGGCCGTGCATGGCTTGGGTGATGGCGTAAAATGCGGCGAAGAGCGCCGCAATCGTGAAAGAATTGGGCAAAAGGTAAATGCTGTTCTGACGTAAAGACGCGCGTGGCGGAATCGGGTTGGGATTTTCCATGTTTTCCATATTTTTCCGTAAGAATGCATATTATTGAAGTAGGGATACCTTATACTGTTTCTCAAATGATGGCAACTCTCAAACAGAACAGCTTGCGTATCGGCGGTTTTCGTATTTTTGCCGGCGTGGAAGCGGCGTCACGAAAAATCAAACAAATCGGGTTGCGCCGTTTCACCGGTGACGCGCACATCGGTTTCACCATCGGCAAACACGATATGCAGTTTTTGCCCTTGTTTCAATCCGGCCGAACTTCGCACCACTTGGCCGCGGCTGTTTTTCACCACCGAAAAACCGCGTGCCAAAATATGCTGCGGCGACACGGCTTCCAACAGCGCGGATTGCTTTTCCAAGGTTTGCCGGCGTTGCTTCAGCAAAATGGCAAACGATTGCGTTAAAGCCGTCTGAAATTGCACGACTTCTCGTTTCGGCGGTGAAACATCAGGGCGTAAGTGCTGCAAAACCTGTGTTTGGCGCAACAATTGTTGCGCATTAAAGCGGTGGTTCTGCTGCATGGCAAAGCGCAAATGCTGCGCCAAACCCTGCAACTGCACACGCTGTTCGTTTAATTTTTGGCGCGGGTGGCGGATTTGCCGCGCCAGCCAATCCACTTTTTGACTGGCATCATAATAACGCTGCTGCAACACCGTTTTCAGACGGCCTTGCGCCTGTGTCAATTTGTGCAGCAATTCCAAACGGTTGGGGCTGACCAATTCCGCCGCGCCGGTCGGCGTGGGCGCGCGTACATCAGCGACAAAATCCGCCAGCGTGAAATCAGTTTCATGCCCGACGCCGCTAACCACGGGAATTACACATCGTTCAATCGCCCGCACTACCGGCTCTTCGTTAAACGCCCATAAGTCTTCAATGCTGCCGCCGCCGCGACACACAATCAACACATCGCATTCCGCCCGCGCCGAGGCCGTCTGAATCGCTTGGGCAATCTGCAATTCGCTGCCTGCACCTTGCACCGCGGTCGGAAAAATAATCACCGGAATTTCCGGCGCACGGCGTTTCAGCGTCGACACCACATCACGCAAAGCCGCCGCCGCCAAGCTGGTAACAATGCCGATGGTTTGCGGATGAGTGGGCAGCGGTTTTTTGCGTTCCAAATCAAACACGCCTTCAAGCTGCAATTTGGCTTTCAGCTTCTCATAAGCCTCATACAAACGCCCCAAACCGACCATGCGTATTTCATTAACCGTAATCTGAAATTCGCCGCGCGCTTCGTAAATACTGATTTTGCCGCTGACTTCAATATGATCGCCTTTCTTTAAAGGCTGGCTCAAACGTGCCGCTGCCCCCTTAAACATCGCACAACGTACCTGCGCGCGGCTGTCTTTCAACGAAAAATAATAATGCCCGCTCGCCGCCCGCGTGAGATTCGACACCTCGCCCGCAATCCATAAGCCGGAAAGATGGTCTTCCAGCAGGTTTTTGGCCAGCGCATTGAGTTCGGAAACGGATAGGGAAGCGGCAGTAAATAAATCGGACATGGCGGGTGTTGGTGATTGGGGAAAGTCGGGATTATAAAGGTTTTCAGACGGCCTTTGTAGGATACCGATTCAATGCTATAGTAATGAACTAAAAACATACTATACGGGAAGAACATGAAACATATTTTGATTGATTTTGAAAATGTGCAGCCGCAAGCAGAGCAATTAAACGGATTGGATGATAAAAGCTGTCATATTTGGTTGTTTTTGGGGAAATTGCAGCAAAAGAGCCTATCGGTTGAGTTGTGCGAAGCGTTGTGCCGTTTTGGTAAAAATGTTCATTTTGTTCGTGTTGCTAAAACAGGCAAAAATGTGCTCGATTTTTACTTGGCTTATTATTTGGGCAAAATTACAGAACAGGATGATGAAGCATTAATTTGTATTTTGTCGCGTGATGGTGGTTTTGATGTTTTGGTTGAGCATTTGGAAGATGGGGGACACTGCAAAGGGATTGTGCGATTGGCAGCATTGGACGAAGCGCGAAAAAATGAAGTTGAATTGTTGGAAAGGGTGAAAGTAGAAAGGCCGTCTGAAAATGCCGATAACAAAATGATTCAGGAAGAGCTTGTCGTAGAAGCATATAAGCGTGCTGCTTTTATCGGAGAGTGTACGAAAAAAGTTTTCTTTGAGTTGATGAGGCCGGACGCATTCAAGCCCAGCGTGATGGGTAATTTACAGACGCGCTTACTCACTATTTTGGCATCAGATTTGCAACCGTTTAATCACGAAGAAAAAATGGCGGCAGTTGCATTGGTGCTTCAGAAGTTAAAAGATAAGCAATTTATCACGCAAAATGCAGATACCAATTTTGTGGAATATCATCTGAACAGTAATGATATTTTAGAGAGATTAACGCAAAAACTGGTTCAATCAAAAGTAAAGAGCGTGGAAGGCGCAAAAAATGTTTTGACCAACCAAGCTAAAATTTTATTTTTCGATATTGACCAAAACACAATCAGCGATATTTTGAAATATTGTGAGCGGGAAGGTATGTTGAGAATTAAGGACCAGAAAATAGAATATCCTCCGTTTCCTTTGGTTGTGCCTATTCCTTCGCAAAGTATTATTGTCAGCAAAGAAGAAGACGTTAAAATTATGCAGAAGGTGGCGGAATTTTTTAATAAATCTGCGAAAAACAAGCCTGCAAGTGTCAAGACGTTAACCAATTCTTTTAAATCAACTTTAAAGTTAAGTGATAAGCAAATTGAAAAGCTAATAAAAGTTTTGGTTGATAAGAAGAAGTTTGCTGTTGGCACAACAGGAAAAATAACCTACAAAAAGTAAAGGCCGTCTGAATGCCCAAGCTGCATCAAATCATCGAACAACATTGGCAACAGCCCAAGCCGTGGCTTCGTGTTTTGCTGAAGCCTCTGTCGGCCGTGTTCGCCCGTATTGCGGCCAAGCGGCGGCAGGATTTTTTGGCGGGGCGCACGCCGAGCGAAAAATTGCCTGTGCCGATAGTGGTTGTGGGCAATATCCACGCAGGCGGCGCGGGTAAAACACCGATTGTGTCCGCGCTGGTGTCGGGTTTGCAGCAGCGCGGGCTAAACGTGGGCATCATCAGCCGTGGCTATGGGCGGACGGAAAAAGATGTGCATGTGTTAACTGTAGACAGCACCGCCGCGCAAGCCGGCGACGAGCCTTTGCTGCTGTACCGCCAAACCGGTGCGCCGGTGGCGGTGGGCAGCCGTCGGGTGGAGGCCGGTCGGGCGTTGCTCGCGGCTCATCCGCATGTGCAAATCATTGTGGCTGATGACGGTCTGCAACACTATGCTTTGCAGCGCGATGTAGAGATTGTGGTGTTTCCCTTCGCCGATACCGCGCGCGATGATTTGGATTGGCTGCCCAACGGCGGTTTGCGCGAGCCTTTATCGCGTTTGGCTTCGGTGGCTGCGGTGGTGGTGAGTGGTGGGCAGAATCCGGCATTCAGGCCGTCTGAGCATATGTTTGCCAGCCATATCGAAACCGGCCAGATTTACCGCTTGAACCAGCCGTCTGAAAAATTGGATTTAGGCCGTCTGAAAAACAGCCGTGCCGCAGCAGCAGCAGGCATTGCCAAGCCCGAGCGCTTTTTTAATTCTTTGCGTGCGCTGGGCATTGAACTGCAACAAACGCTCGCATTGCCCGACCATGCCGCCATCACGCCGCAGGATTTGCCACGCGCCGATTTTGTGTTCATCACTGAAAAAGATGCGGTGAAACTTTCAGACGGCCTCGATTCCGATGCTTTAAATCATGTGTGGGTATTGCCTATTTGTGCGATAATCGAGCCTGATTTAGCTGATTTTGTATTAGGCCGTCTGAATATCGAATCGTCATCGAAACGGTTTGATTAAGATTGAATCAAATACGCCGGACGACCACCAAACACTTTCCCAAAGAAAGCCGAAACCATGGAAAAAAAATTCTTAGATATTTTGGTCTGCCCCGTGACCAAAGGCCCGCTCGAATACCATCAAGACAAGCAGGAATTGTGGAGCCGCCAAGCGAAATTGGCTTATCCGATTCGTGACGGTATTCCTTATATGCTGCAAAACGAAGCGCGTGAATTAACCGAAGAGGAATTGCACGCATGACCGAATTTGTGGTGTTGATTCCGGCGCGTTTGTCGTCTTCACGTTTGCCGGGTAAGGCGTTGGCCGATATTCACGGCAAACCGATGGTGGTGCGTGTGGCAGAACAGGCCGCCAAAAGCCATGCAGCGCGCGTGGTGGTGGCCACCGATCACGCCGATATTCAAGCGGCTTGCGAGGCGCACGGTGTGGAAGTGGTGATGACTGCGGATACGCATGAGAGCGGCAGCACGCGTTTGGCCGAAGCGGTGAAAACGCTCAATCTCCCACAACATTTGATTGTGGTGAACGTGCAGGGCGACGAGCCGTTAATCGAGCCGGAGCTGATTAACCGCACTGCCGAAGTGTTGGTGGAAAACAATGTGCAAATGGCCACCGCCGCTCATGAATTGCACGATTTCGATGAATTTATGAATCCGAACGTGGTGAAAGTGTTGCTGGATAAAAACCGCAATGCCATGTATTTCAGCCGGGCGCCGATTCCGTTTCCGCGCGACACCATGCGCGAAAATCTGCGTGCATTGCCGCAGGAAACGCCGGTTTTGCGCCACATCGGCATTTATGCCTACCGTGCCGGTTTCCTGAAACGCTATGCCGAGATGAGTGTGTCGCCGTTGGAAACCATTGAATCGTTGGAACAGTTGCGTGTGTTGTGGCACGGCTTTCCCATTGCGGTGGAAGTCACCTCACATGCACCGGCCGCCGGCGTGGATACGCAAGAGGATTTAGAGCGTGTGCTGCAGGCGTTTCAAGCATAAATACATACAGGCCGAGATCTTTGCAAAATCCCCACCTTTGGCACATTTCTTCGTTGCACGCTGCCCGAAAGCTTACCTATCTTCGTGATATGTCTTCGCTTTCTGTGCCGCGACAACTTTGAACTGCACTCGAATCTAGGGTTTTGCAAAGGTCTCAGGCCATTCTGAAAACCGTGCGCTTGCCGCAAACCTTTTCAGACGGCGTGTAAAGTATTATGATAGTAATGTAAAAATCATTAACACAAACAGAGGACAAACCATGAAAGTATTATTGTTGGGTGCACCAGGCGCAGGTAAAGGCACGCAGGCGCAATTTATCACCGCCGCTTTCGGCATTCCGCAAATTTCCACGGGCGACATGTTGCGCGCCGCCATCAAAGCCGGCACGCCGCTGGGTTTGGAAGCGAAAAAAATCATCGACGAGGGTGGTCTGGTGCGCGACGACATCATCATCGGCATGGTTAAAGAGCGCATCGCCCAAGATGACTGCAAAGACGGTTTCCTGTTCGACGGTTTTCCACGTACCTTGGCGCAAGCCGAAGCCATGGTTGAAGCCGGCGTGGATTTGGATGCGGTAGTAGAAATCGACGTACCCGACAGTGTGATTGTCGACCGCATGAGCGGCCGCCGTGTGCATTTGCCGTCAGGCCGTACTTACCATGTTGCTTACAATCCGCCGAAAACCGAAGGCAAAGACGACGTGACCGGCGAAGATTTGATCCAACGTGATGACGACAAAGAAGAAACCGTGAAAAAACGCTTGGATGTGTACCACGAGCAAACCGAAGTGCTGGTGGATTTTTACAGCAAACTGGAAGGCGAACACGCGCCGAAATACATCAAAGTTGACGGCACCCAAGCCGTTGAGGCGGTAAAAGAGCAAGTATTGACTGAATTGGGTAAATAATTTTGTACCCATGATAAAGATAAAAAGGCCGTCTGAAAAAATTTTTTCAGACGGCCTTTTTGTATGGAAAAACTGTTAAAATCCAGATGAACTGATGATAAAGGCTGGTGCGGATTCCGCCGTTCGGCTTGCTTTGATAGGAATCATAATGAACCCGTTAATCACTGATTTTCACCTGCCGCAAACCCGTACGCCGGTAATAGTGGCCTTGGATTTTGCCAACGAAGCCGGTACGCTGAATTTTGTGCGCACGCTCGACCCGGGCCTGTGTCAAATCAAAATCGGCAAAGAATTGTTTACCGCAACCGGCCGGCCGTTGGCGGAAAAGCTGATTAACCAAGGCTTTAAACTATTCTTGGATTTGAAATACCACGATATTCCGAATACCGTAGCCCAAGCCTGCCGCGTGGCGGCCGATATGGGTGTGTGGATGGTTGATTTGCACGCTTCGGGCGGCCGCCGCATGATGGAAGCCGCGGCCGAAGCCATTGCCAATCATGCGCAAAAACCGCTGCTGATCGGTGTGACCGTATTGACCAGTATGGAACAAAGCGACATGGCGGAAATCGGTTTGGACATCGAGCCGGAGCAGCAAGTGTTGCGCTTGGCTAAATTAACCCAAAGCTCGGGCTTGGACGGTGTTGTCTGTTCGCCTTTGGAAGCCGCGCCGTTGCGCCGCGAATTAGGCGAAGATTTTGTGTTGGTAACACCGGGCATCCGCTTGGATATTGCCGGTAACAACGATGACCAACGCCGCATCATGACCCCTACCGAAGCCCTGACCGCCGGTTCGACTTATTTGGTGATGGGGCGCCCGGTGACGCAAGCCGCTGACCCGATTGCCGTGTTGCGTGAAGTGAACCGAGTGGCCAATCCGACGGAATAATTTCAGACGGCCTTAAAACCAGAGCGGGTTGAAAAACAAATAGCATTGAATGAAAAAAGCATATCGGCGTGAGCGCGAAAAACGATTCACGCCATCAGGCAGTATACCCAAATCAGGAATTCCATATGGTACAAAAATTCCAAGCAGCAGATGTACAACAACGTTTTGCCCAAGCCCGCGTGCTGGTGGTGGGCGATGTCATGCTCGACCGTTATTGGTTCGGCGACGTATCGCGCATTTCGCCTGAAGCACCGGTTCCTGTGGCGAAAATCAATCAAATCGACCAACGTGCTGGCGGGGCGGCCAATGTGGCGCGCAATATTGCTTCCTTGGGTGGTAAGGCCGGATTGTTGTCGGTAACCGGCCATGACGAAGCGGCCGATTCGCTCGACCGGCTTATGCAGCAGGACGGCGTGGAATCTTATTTAATGCGCGACGGACAAATCGCCACTACGGTCAAGTTGCGCGTGGTTGCCCGCAACCAGCAATTGATTCGTTTGGATTTTGAAGAATTACCGCATCACGAAGTGTTGGAACAGGTGAAAGAGCGTTATCAGGAAGTGTTGCCTGATTACGATGCGGTGATTTTTTCTGATTACGGCAAAGGCGGTCTGACCCACATCGCCGACATGATTGACTGGGCGAAACAGGCGGGAAAAATCGTGTTGATTGACCCGAAAGGCGATGATTACGAAAAATATGCCGGCGCGACTTTGATTACGCCAAACCGCAGCGAATTGAAAGAAGTGGCCGGCAGCTGGCGCAACGAAGACGAGTTGACCGACAAAGCACAATACTTGCGCCGTCACCTTGATTTGACCGCTATTTTGCTGACCCGCAGTGAAGAAGGCATGACGCTGTTTAACGACGGCGAAGCGGTATACCAGCCGACGCGTGCGCAGGAAGTCTATGACGTTTCCGGCGCGGGCGACACCGTGATTGCCGGCATGGGCTTGGCGATGGCGGCCGGTTTTACCATGCCCGAATCCATGCATTTGGCCAATACCGCCGCCGGTGTGGTGGTGGCGAAATTGGGGACGGCGGTTTGCTCGTTTGATGAATTGCAAACCGCGTTGGCCGACCAATAAACATCGAATATTCAACGATTCAGACGGCCTTGATTCAATAGGCTGTCTGAAAAACAAAAGGAATTGTTATGACCATCATCGTAACCGGCGCGGCCGGCTTTATCGGCAGCAACATTGTCAAAGCGCTGAATGCACGCGGCATCACCGACATCGTGGCGGTGGATAACCTGACGCGCGGCGAAAAATTCAAAAATCTGGCCGAATGCGAAATCAGCCATTATCTCGACAAACACGAATTTATCCGCCAAGTGCGCGGACATGCCTTGCCTTATGATGATATTGAAGCTGTGTTCCACCAAGGCGCGTGTTCCGATACCATGAACCACGACGGCCTGTATATGATGGACAACAACTATCAATATACGCTGGATTTGCTGGATTGGTGTCAAGATGAGCATATTCCGTTCCTCTATGCGTCCAGCGCGGCGGTGTACGGCAAGGGCGAGATTTTCCGCGAAGAGCGCGAATTGGAAAAACCGCTGAATGTGTACGGCTATTCAAAATTTCTGTTCGACCAAGTATTGCGCCGCCGCATGGAAGAGGGCTTGACCGCGCAAGTAGTGGGCTTCCGCTATTTCAATGTTTACGGCCAAATGGAGCAGCACAAAGGCCGCATGGCTTCGGTGGCTTTCCATCATTTCAACCAATACCGTGAAAACGGCTATGTGAATCTGTTCGGCGCCAATGATGGTTACGGCAACGGCGAGCAGACCCGCGATTTCGTCAGCGTGGAAGACGTGGCGAAAGTGAATCTGTTCTTCTTCGATAATCCTGAATTGTCGGGCATTTTCAACTTAGGCACAGGCCGCAGCCAGCAGTTTAACGACTTGGCCGCCGCCACCGTCAATGCCTGCCGCTCTGCCGAAGGCAAGCCGGAAATGAGCTTGGACGAATTAGTGAAAGAAGAATTGATTCGCTACATTCCGTTTCCCGACGCGTTAAAAGGCAAATACCAGAGCTTTACCCAAGCCGATATCAGCAAACTGCGTGCAGCCGGTTACAATGAATCTTTCTTTGATGTCAAAGAAGGCGTGAGCCGCTATGTGCACTGGATGTTGGCGAACTTGGTTTAAATGCCGAATGCTATCTCCAGGCCGTCTGAAATGCTTTCAGGCGGCCTGTGATCTTTGTTAGAAAGTATCAGTACAAACAAATCAGAATTTACAATATTCACCGTTTATGCTTTAATTTTCCTTAACCGAAACAGGGGTGCTGCGCCATGCGCGGCTGAGAATTACCCTTATACCACCCGATCAGGATAATACCTGCGTGGGGAGTTTCAGCGAGTTTATTTTTCAGACGGCCTTGTTGAATCCATCAGGCCGTCTGAAACCCCAAACGCCGCTCCTGTTTCGTTTTATTCTAAACGAGAAACAGGAGCATTTTTTATGGCACTCAAAACCAATGGCAATGAAGCCGACCAACTCGACCAGCTTTCCCACGATTTTGGTATTCAGTTTGCCTACCCCAACTCACGCAAAATCTATCTTTCGGGCAGCCGCCCCGATATGCGCGTGCCCTTACACGAGATCGGCCAAGACGACACGGTAACCGAACACGGACGCGAGGTCAACCCGCCGATTCCCGTTTACGACACCAGCGGGCCTACGGCGATCCGAACGCCGAAATCGATTTGAAACAAGGCCTGCCGCACATCCGCAGCGCGTGGATAGACGAACGCCGCGACAGCGAAATCTTGAGCGGTCTCTCCAGCAAATACGGCAAGGAGCGCGCGCACGATCCGAAAACCGCCCATTTGCGTTTCAACCAAATCACCCGCCCGCGCCGCGCCAAAGCCGGCCGCAACGTGACCCAGATGCACTATGCCCGCCAAGGCATCATCACGCCGGAAATGGAGTTTGTTGCCCTGCGCGAGCAGATGAAAATGGACGAGCTGTTCAGACGGCCTGAATACGCCAAATTAATCAAACAACACGCCGGCGAAGCCTTGGGCGCACAAATTCCCACCCATCCCGACCAAATCACCCCCGAATTCGTGCGCCGCGAAGTGGCCGCCGGCCGTGCCATTATTCCCGCCAACATCAACCACCCCGAGCTGTAACCGATGATTATCGGCCGCAATTTCCGGGTGAAAATCAACGGCAATCTGGGCAATTCGGCGGTAACCTCCAGCCTCACCGAAGAAGTGGAAAAAATGGTTTGGGCGCTGCGTTGGGGCGCCGACACGATTATGGATTTGTCCACCGGCGCACACATCCACGAAACACGCGAATGGATTACACGCAACGCGCCCGTGCCCATCGGCACCGTGCCGATTTATCAGGCCTTGGAGAAAACCGGCGGCATTGCCGAAGATTTGACTTGGAATTTGTTCCGCGACACCTTGATCGAACAGGCCGAACAGGGCGTGGAATATTTCACCATCCATGCCGGCGTGCTGCTGCGTTATGTGCCGCTTACCGCCGATCGGCTTACCGGCATTGTGTCGCGCGGCGGCTCGATTATGGCCAAATGGTATTTGGCGCACCATCGGGAAAACTTTCTCTACACCCGTTTCGACGAAATCTGCGAAATCATGAAGGCTTATGACGTGTCGTTCAGCTTGGGCGACGGCCTGCGCCCCGGCTGCATGGCCGATGCCAACGATGCGGCGCAGTTTGGCGAATTGCACACCTTGGGTGAATTGACCGCCAAAGCCTGGCAGCACGATGTGCAGGTGATGATCGAAGGCCCCGGCCATGTGCCACTGCAACGCATTCGCGCCAATATGGAAGAAGAGCTGCAACACTGTTTCGAAGCGCCGTTCTACACGCTCGGCCCCTTGGTTACCGACATCGCGCCGGGCTACGACCACATCACTTCCGGCATCGGCGCAGCCAATATCGGCTGGTACGGCACGGCCATGCTCTGCTACGTTACCCCCAAAGAACATTTGGGCCTGCCCGATAAAGAAGACGTGCGCACCGGCATCATCACCTACAAGCTCGCCGCCCATGCCGCCGATTTGGCCAAAGGCTGGCCGGGCGCGCAACTGAGAGACAATGCCTTATCAAAAGCGTGCTTCGAATTCCGCTGGCGCGACCAGTTCCGCCTAAGCCTCGACCCCGAACGCGCCGAAAGTTTCCATGATGCCACCCTGCCGGCCGAAGGCGCCAAAACCGCGCATTTCTGCTCAATGTGCGGCCCCAAATTCTGCTCGATGAAAATCACGCAGGAAGTGCGCGACTATGCTGCCGCACAGCAGGGTATGCAGGAAAAAGCGGTGGAATTTGTGCAGCAGGGCGCTAAGATTTATAGTTGATAAAAATACGCCGTCTGAAACGATTGTGTTTCAGACGGCGTTTTATTGCGGTTTGATGAGAATAGCTTAAGCGGAAGGTTATTTAAAGACAATGTCGGAACTGGCTCTTCATTTGATGAAAAGGCCGAGACCTTTGCAAAACTCCTTGAAAAGCCACTGCACAAAGAATCGACGTCATTCCCGCCTGCGTGGGAATCCATTTTTGAACATGACAAACTATTGAATAAAATAAGTTTCTGAAATTTTAAGATGGATTCCCGCCTGCGCGGGAATGACGGCTGTTTGGTTTTAGTGTAGAAAATCCTAGCGTTGTTTACACTTTTGCTTTTTTGCTTGAAGACCCATTTTGGGATTTTTGAGTGTTGTCAAGAATGCCGAAAGGCACGGCAACGCCGCATGGTTCTTGATAATGCTCAACAATCCTAAAACAATCATTTAGGCAGAAAATAAAAGCTGTTTTGCATAAAAAGTGTAAACAACCCGACAATTTCCTACATCTCAGGCCGTCTGAAAAAACACCATAATTTATATATATAGTGCGTCACAAACAATATACTTATCACAAAACAGAATCCAGAAAAACCTAGTAAAAAAAGCCGTCTGATTTTTCAGACGGCTTTTTATATTAGTTCCCTGAATAAGCAGGAATAAAAATGAGTGGTGGTGCCCGGAGCCGGAATCGAACCGGCACGACCTGTTTAGGGTCGACGGATTTTAAGTTTTTATTTAAATTTATAACTAATTGAAAATACTAAAGATTGATGTCTGCACACAATGTTATAGCCAATCTTGATATGTACTTCCCCGTCACAATTTTGACACAGAAGCAATATTTAAATCCTTAGTTTCAAAGGCTTTAAATATTGCTTTTTTTATTTTTGAAAGGAGGCTGGATGAGAAGAAAAGTTTTCTTGACGGTGTTGCTGTTAGCTTCAGTAGCAAACGCAGAGAAATTAACGTTTCCACAGTATGCTGTGTTAGTTGAAAAACATGCGGCGGCCCAGCGTCTTGACCCGAAAATGATTTGGGCGGTAATGGGGCGCGAAAGTTCAGGCAATCCGAACGCCTTATCACACAAAAATGCGCGCGGTCTGATGCAGGTAATTCCGCCGACGGCGGCGCGGATGGGCGTAAATCCGAAGCATCTGTATCAGCCTGAGCCGAACCTGATTGCAGGCACGCGTTATCTGCGTTTTTTGTGCAACCGTTATCCCGATAAAAATCACCCGACCGGGTGCGATATCGATTTGGTTTTGGCCGGATACAACGCCGGCGAAGGCGCAGTCGACAAATACCGGGGTATTCCGCCTTACGCAGAAACCCGTGCGTATGTGAAAAACGTGAAATACCGCTATGCACGCTTGAGTAAAAACCCGTCTTTGATGACTGCTTCTTTTACTCCGCCGGTTAAGCCGTCTGCCAAACCGAAAATGGCAGTCGCCCAAGTGGAAACGGCCACGGCTGTTCCGGTGGCCATGAAACGCCGGCATGAGGCATGGGACGTGTTTCAAGAATTTTAAGTGTGGCCTTCGGGCTTTTTTTGTTGCCGCTTTATGCGGTTTTTTTTATGGAGTTAATGATGATCACAGTTAGTCAAAATACCCGTCAATGGGGTAAAGCCGTTTTCTTTTCAATGATTTTGGGCTTTGCTCAAATGGCATTGGCTGCCGGAGGGCTGTCAACGGCAGAGGGCAGTCTCAAGGAATTGGTACAGGGTTTCTACGGTATTGTTGCCATTTTGTCCGGGGTAGCTATCTTGGCAGTAGCCGTTTGGGGTTATTTCGGCCATAAAACATTGGGAGACATCATTCAGATCTGCTGTTGGATTTTCGTAGCCGGTGCAAGTTTGGCAATCGGTAAGGCAATCTTCGATTGGGGTAAATCCGCCACATTCTAAGGAGAACGAGTATGGATAATATGCCGGAAATGGATATTGAACACGAATACAATACCTACGACGGTATGTCACGTCAGGCAATGATTGCCGGAGTACCCATTCTTCCGGCATTTATCATCCTCATTTTGATGATGTTCGGTACGCTCAGCTTGATACCCATGCTCGGATTGAGGGCATTGGCCATTTTTTTGCCGGGATTACCGATATTGTTTTTTCTGCGCATATTGGTCAAGCGGGATGACCAAGCCTTGAGGATTTTGGGGCTGGAAGTTTATTGGTGGTTCAAACGCAAAGGTTCGGAAAACTTTGGCAACAACTTCACGATTACCGCAACTAAATTTGGAAGAGATCGAGATGATTACAAGCGATTTGTACAAAAAAATGACGAAGCAGCAACCGCAGCAAGACTTTTTGCCGCCAGTCAGTCAGCACATAGCTGAAAATATCGTTCACTATCAAGACGGTTATATGATGTTTGCCATCAAGTTGGACGGTATTCCGTTTGAAGGAGTGAATGACAGTCATTTGATAGCCGCGAACGAAACGCTGAAAAACCTGTTTGCAACCGTCGGCAAGCAGTTTGGCAACCGGCTGGCATTATGGACGCATATCCAACGTCAGGAAATCAAACTGAAGCGCGATTATGATTTCGGTACGGCCTTCAGCCGGGACTTTGCTGCCAACTACATCAGTCAATTCAATCAAAAAAAGTATTATGAAAACCTTTTTTATATTTCAGGGGTATTGAAATATCAGGATTTTTCAGACGGCCGCGAAGAAGCAGAAGAACTGCTGCAACTGATGGTAAGGGCATTGAGTCCGTTTGACCCTCATGTATTGGGAACTTACGAGAATCAAAACGGCGTTCGGTTTTCGGAAGTCTATCAATTTATCGGAACGCTGATTAACGGCGGTATCCGTGAAGACATTCCTTTATCGCCGACTGCTGCTTATAAGATTATTCCTTGTGCCGATTTGCATTTCGGTACGGATATTCTGGAAATCAGAACGCCGACACATCAGAAATTTGCGACCTGCTATGATTTGAAAGACTTCGGTAAAAGCAAAATCATGGTTTTGCTGTCGATTTTGTCGTTACCGTGCGAATTTACCCTGACACAAAGTTTTGTTTATGTTGAAAACTCGGAAATGCAGACGGCCATCAATAAGCAGAAAAACGCATTGGTGAGCGCACAAGACCAAGCAATAGAACAGCAGGATGAATTGTCGGAGGGTAAAGGAGCATTGGCAGCAGGTCGTCTGATGTTCGGCGATTATTCGGCGGGACTGATTGTTTATGGCAACACGGCCAAAGATGCACGCAAAAACGGTACGACCGTTGCGACAGAGTTTCTCACGTCGGGTACCTACCGTTTTGTCCAATCCACCTTATCGATGCCGTCCACATTTTTCAGCCAGGTTCCCGGTTACAAAAAACGTCCTCGGATGATTCCCAAAACGACCAACAATTTGGCAACCGTGTTCGGTATGCACAATTATTCGCAAGGAAAATCGTGGGGGAATCCGATTGGTGACGGCTCTCCGGTCATGCCGCTCAAAACCTTATCCAATACGCTTTTTAACCTGAACCTGCACTTTACCGCTAAAAATAAGGACATGAAAGGAAAGAGGATTGCCGGACATACCTTGATTACCGGTGCAACAGGTACGGGTAAAACCGCTTTGGAGACAACTGTCCTGACTTTTATGGAACGGTTCAATCCCTACATGTTCGTATTGGATTTGGATCGCGGGATGGAAATTTTTGTGCGTGCTTTGAAAGGTACTTATTATTACCTTGAGGAAGGACAGGACAGCGGTTTCAATCCGTTCCAATTGCCGGATATACCTAAAACACGGAGTTTTTTATATCGGTTGGTAAAACAATGTGCCGACGGTGCCACGGCAGAAGAGGAGGGGCAGATTAAATTGGCGGTTGATACGCTGTATGAAATCAATTTCGAGAACCGCAATTTCAGTATGCTGCTGGATAACCTGCCGTACTCGACTATGCCCAATTCCCTGCGTACCCGCTTGTCGAAATGGTGCAGAAGTGAAAACGGTGAATTTGCCTGGTGCTTGGACAGCCTTCAAAACCGTTTCAATCCGGAATCTTTTTACCGGATTGGTTTGGACGTGACCTGTATCCTGAAAAAAGATTACGAACCGACAGGGCCGGTATTGGCCTATCTGTTTTATCTGAAAGATATGATGTCCGAGCGGGTTTCCGCAGAAGGCAGCCTGATGGCTTCCGTGATTGCGGAATTCTGGTATGCAGACCGCTTTGAGATTACCTCTGAGTTTATGCTCAAAACGCTGAAAACAGGCCGTAAGCTGGGTGAATTCATGATACTTGATTCCCAGTCACCTGAAGATGCTGCCGACAGTCCTAATTTTGCAGCCATTATCCAGCAGACACCGACTAAGATTTTTCTGCCTAATCCCGACGGCAGCAGGGAATCTTATTACCGGTGCGGTCTGACGGAAAAAGAGTGTACGGAGTTGCTTAAACTGTCATTGGAAAGCCGTACATTCTTAATCAAACAGAGCAAACAGAGTGCGTTTGCGACTTTGGATCTGCACGACTTCGACAAAGAATTGGTTGTGTTGTCCGGCACTTCGGAAAACGTCAATCTGATGAACCGGATTATCGAGGAGGTCGGGTCTGAAGATCCCGACGTATGGTTGCCTGTTTTACAGGAACGGGTGGTTGGTAAAAAGGAGGAAATAGCCGCACATTGAATAAATGGAGTGACGGAGCCGTCTGAATATTCAGACGGCTTATTTATTTTTGGTTTAAAAAGGAAATTCAAATGAAATTGAAAAACTTTACAAAAACGGTTTGCGCCGTCTTGGTCGGCGGCAGTTTGGTATTGGGTATGCCTTCAGCCACAGCCGGCGGTATTCCCGTCATTGACGGTGCGGCCATTGCCAAAATGGTTGAACAGGCCATCGTAATGAAAGAGCAGGTTGATAATCAGCTTAAGCAAATCAACGAACTGAAAAGCCAGGTAAAAGCAGTAACGGGCAACCGTAACTTGGGTAACATTCTGAAAACCGAGGCCTACGAGCAATTGCCGGACGAATGGAAAAAGGTTTACCGGTCGGCTGAAAAGCTGAAAGATGGGAACTATAAGGATTTGCTGAACTCTAAAGGCTATAATGCGAATGCCGATACTGAGCGTTTGTCCAAGCAGTTTGATCTGACTTTACGCGCGATTCAGGATTCCGAAGTGCGTATGAAAAACATCGACAAACTGATGAATCAGATTAACCGAACCAACGACATTAAAGCCGCACAAGACCTTCAAAACCGTATTGCGCTGGAAAACAGCAAAATCCAGCAAAACCAGACCAATCTGGATATGCTGTATCGTTATATGGAACTGGATGAGAAGGTTCAAATGAAAAAACGTGCGGCTCGTGATAGCTGTCGACGACAAAATGTCATCAAAGACAGCAATAAATCCTGTACTTAATTTGGAAGGGTGGAAATGAAAATTCAAGCAATTGGCTTATTATTATGTATCACTTTTCTTTTGTCTGCCTGCGGACAGTCAGAAGAAGAAAAGTTCTACGAAAAAATGAATCATGATATAGAAAAAAGTGAGAGAAATAAGCAAAATGATTCTTGTCGCAGGCAAAATATCATTAAGAAAACGAATATTGATTGTGATAAAGAATTTCCACGTATGAAAAACTAATCCTGCCTGATTCAAGCCACTACTTAGGTAGTGGCTTTTTTTTTGGAGAGATAAATGTCGACTTTTTTTGCAGATTTATCCAACACGCTGGGGGCGGATTTAGGTGCGAACCTGTTAAACAGAACGGGGGATTTTATCAGTCAGTTGACACCGCTGTTTGCCGCAGCCTTTGCCATATATGTTTTGCTGGTTATATGGGATTACTACAGCCAGAGTTTTGATGTGGCCTTTATCGATTTTGTCAAAAAATGTATGGGCTGGGTAGTGATCATCTCGTTGGCTTTTTCGCCCGCGATGTATATGAAATTGGCCCATCTGATTTACGGTTTGCCGGATGAAATTGCCGCTATTTTTTCCGGTGGATACTCGGTGAATGCTTCAGCTATGGATGCCAGTTGGAGTATGGTGAGAGAGTTATTGGGAAAAATATCTGACATACATAATGAATATAGTTGGATGGAAATAGGTGTCCATTTAGGACTGGAAATTAAAATAGCATTAATTATTACAATTTGTGCTGCTCTAATTATCGGCCTTTCTTTTGCTTTCTATATGGTAGCTAAAATTTCTTTGGCATTGGTTTTGATGATAGGTGTGTTCTTTATGGGCTGCCTGCTGTTTCCGTCAACCCGGCAGTATGGGATGAATTGGATAGGACAATGCCTGAACCATATCATTACCTGCACGATGTTTGTACTTTTGACCAAAGTACAGATGGCTGTTTTCGATAGGACTATAACTATGGCTTTGAGTGGTGGCATTTTAGATTATGCGGCGGTTGAGATGTTACCCCCCGTCTTCCTGTTACAGACGATTATTTTCGTCATTATCGTATTTAATATTCCGAGTATTGCTTCTGCATTAACCGGTGGAGCGGCTGTTCAAGGTGCAAGCCGTCAGTTGATGTCGTTGGCCCGGGCAGGCGGTTTTGCCGGCAGCACCGCAGGCAAAATAGGCGGAGCCTTTATGAAAGCCGCTTCAAACCGCAGCAGCGGCGGCAGCGTGAGAACCAAACTTCCGTAAATTGAAAGGATATGAATGATGACTGCACGTTTGTCCTGGGTTGCATATATTCCCTATTTGTCAGTCGGTTTTTTACTCTATTTTTGTATCGTGCTTGCCGTTTTTCCGATGATGTCGTATTTCGGTGTGACTATGAATAAAACATTGGCGGTGAACCTGTTGATGGTGCTGACGGTCTGTTATACGGCAGGGTTTCTGTGGATGGTTTACCGGGTTCGGCGTTGTAAGGCATATTTTAATCGGGACGGCGTTTGGTATTTCAAAGGTGTTTGGCCGTGGACATCAAAAATGCGCGGCATACGCTGGGAAAATTTCCACCAAGCCCTATACCGTCAGGATGCCGCAGGTTTATTCTTTAAGACGTACACCATTTATCTGTTCGGCAGGGACGGCAGCACGGTAATCATTAAAAATCTTTACGACGGCAGGAACTGGAGTGCGTTTGTGAACGACTATGCGCAGGACAGGGAACTGTCAACCTGATGGAACAGGAGTATGCGATGAAAAAAGTTTTCGGTATTTTGGCCATAGCCGTCTTTATTTACGGCTACCTCAACCGCGATACCAACTTGGGTGTCGGTATCATCATGTTTTTTGCATTTTCTTTTTGGGCAATCGTCTTTATCCGTGCGGCCAACAACCGCAGATATTGGGACGATTACTGACCGATAAACCAACTGAAATCCGGTGGGCTGTCCGCCGGATTTTTTTATATTCAAAGGAATTGTCATGAAAAAAATCGTTTTCTTATTAGGTGTGTTGCCATTGATGGCAGCTGCCTGTTCTTCTGCGCCGAAACAGCCTTCAGGCAAGCCGTTTCCCCTTAATCCCCATTATCAGACCGGAGTGAAATAATGTTTGGACGTGACCGCAAAAAACAGCCTGTGACAGAAGAAGCCTTGGAAAAACAGCGTAAAAAATCTGTCAATCAGGAAGTGAACCAAATGTTGGAAATGGCTAACGGTTTTGAAAAATCTTTAGTTGAAACTGCTCAGAACAATGCCAGAACTTGGCGGTACTTCGGTATCGGCTCGCTGGTTGTCGCAGGTATGGCCGTTGCCGCCGTCATGGGTCTGACCCCTTTTAAAGAGGTCATTCCCTTTGTTGCGCGCGTGAATGATACAACCGGCGCGGTAGACATCTTGACGACCATTAAGAACAAGCAGATGAAGTATGAAGAAGTGATTAACCGTTACTGGTTGGCCATGTATGTCCGCTACCGTGAAAGCTATGACTGGGATAAGATTCAGGCGACTTACGATGCCACCAACCTGCTCAGCGCACCGCAGGTTCAGGCTGTGTTCAAAGCGTTTTACAACAGTCCGGCGGCACCGCATAAGATTCTTAAGCAGCATGCCAAGGTAGTGGTTAAAGTCACCAATATTTCATTTGTCGGCGACATGGCCCAAGTACGGTTTGAAAAAAGGGTGATACCCGTTACCGGTGAGGAAAACGCCCAACCGATTCCGCCTCAAAAAATGATTGCGACGATTGCCTTTGAATTCAAATCGACACCGATGAAAGAGGCAGACCGTCTGATCAATCCTTTGGGTTTCCAAGTGCTGAGCTATGATGTTACGGAGGAAGTGGCACCATGACGAAACAAACACTCATTTTAACCGGCCTGATGGCCGGTTTGTTTTTTCAGACGGCCTATGCTGCCGAAACACCCAAACGCTCGGTCTATGACGGGCGTATCCAAAGTGTTGACTATAACCCCAATGATGTGGTCAATATCAAAGCCAAGCCGGGCTTCGTCACCATGATCCAGTTGCAGGATGGGGAAACCATCAATAGCGGTGACAGTGCTTCATTGGCAATGGGCTACGGTAAGGCTTGGGGTTTGACCAGCAAGGGGAACAATATCTATTTCAAACCCTTAAACCATCAGCCTACGACCAACCTTTTGTTTACAACAAATAAGAAGCGCAGATATGCACTTCATCTGAGTATGGCCGGCAGTAAATCGCAGCCGACCTATATTTTGGCATTCAATTACCCCGGAGATGCCCGTTACAAGCAGTTGCTGGAGGAACAGAAACAGGTTCAGGCCGCTGCCGTCTTGCGCAGCAGCCAGAGTAGGAACAAAGCCGGCGGGGACTATAACCGCAACTACTGGGGTAAGGGTAAGAAGGCTCTCGCACCCACATCGGTTTACGATGACGGCAGGTTTACCTATCTGCGTTACGACGATGCCAAAAGCCTGCCGGCGGTTTTCCGGGTAAACAGCGACGGAACGGAAGCCGCCGTAAACAGCCATGTCGAAGGCGATACGCTGGTTATTCATGAGACGGCGGAAAAATTTGTTTTACGTCTCGGCAAATCGGTATTGGGCATAGAAAACCGCAGCTATGATGCAAAAGGCAAATTCAACATGACCGGCAGTACCAAAGGCAGAACCGTACGTTTGAGAAAGGGTAAGAAATGAACCTGAATGATGATAACTTCAATATGGACAATGAACCCCGGAGCCTGAAAGAGCGTATCGGCGACAAAACCGTCGAACGGGGTATTCCCACCGAATTGAACGTCAAGAAGAAAAGGACGATGGCAACGGTCGGCTTTTTCCTTGCTGCAATGGTGGTGACTGCTGTTGCCGTCGGCGGTATTTTAAGTTTTACCGGCGGGGAGGATGAGGCGGCGGTTCAGGCTGAAGAAAATTCCATCAGCGGGCAAACGGGGCGCAAGGATTTGGAAGCCGAAAAGCAGGATTTGTTGGAAACAGTCGATAATCGGCCTGCTTCCGATACCGTCGCACCCGAGCCGCAGGAGCCACAGCCTGCCTCGGAGGCTGTGGCTCCTGCGGAACCGGTTGAACCTGTAGCGGCTTCCGGGCCGGCTCCTGACGAAAGGTTTGACAGCAGTTTGACACCGGTCGGTCTGAACGGAGGTTCGCCAATGTCTCTTTCGGGTTCATCAGGGGAAAACCGGCCGGAAGGCGGCAGCGGGTCAATCGGTTCAACAGATGAGACTGCCGGCACCTATTCGGGTAATCCGTTGACAGCCAAATTACGTCCTGGGGTATATCGCGCCACTCAGGCTGAAGAACGCGGCGATCCGACTTATCTCATGAGCCGGGGAACGGGCATATCCTGCGTTACCACCACCAAAATCGTTACCACACATCCGGGGCTGGTCCGCTGTCAGGTAACGAAAGACGTTTATTCCGCAGACGGTTCCACCCTTTTGGTAGAACGCGGTTCAACGGTCATCGGTGAACAGACATCGGCTTTGACGCAAGGACAGGCACGGGTTTTTGCATTATGGAATACGCTCGAAACGCCGGAAGGCATCCGTGTGGCATTGGACAGTCCCGGCGGGGATCCATTGGGTGCGTCCGGCCATCCGGCCAAAGTCAAACACCACTTTTGGCAGCGCATCGGCGGCGCGGTCATGATCAGCATGATTCAGGACGTTGTTGACGGTGCTAATAACCGGCGCAGCAATAAGGGAACCGAAGTAAGTTTTGAGACGACCACGGAATCGGCTCAAGATATTGCAACGGAAATCCTGAAAAACAGCATCAACATTCCGCCGACCGGTTATGTGAATCAGGGGACGGAAATCATGATTTTTGTCGCCCGCGATGTCGATTTTTCCGGTGTCTATGAAAACGTAACGGTTTCCAACCGTTATTAAGCCCAAGCCGCTTCTCAGTAAGCAGCTGAATTTTTAATGACCGTTAAAGGAACAGATATGCACGACAGTTCCATTTCGTCCCGCAATCTGCTGGACAAACTTCAGTTAACCGAATACCTCAATACTTCGGGGATAACGGAAGTTTTTATCAACCGTCCGGGCGAGGTATTTTTAGAAGGGGAATACGGGCGTATCAGATATGAACGTCCCGATTTGACTTTGCCCGTATTGGAAAAGCTGGCCAATACGCTGTGTACGTTTAATAAAAAACACATCAGTTACGAATCTCCTATCCATTCGGTGACATTGCCTGACGGCGAACGCGGCCACATCATGATGCCGCCTTCTTGCGAAGACGGCACAATGGTGTTTGCCTTCCGTAAGCCGTCCAACAGCCGTTTCAGCTTGGGTGACTATATCGAGACAGGCCGTCTGAAAGCATTTAACGATGTATCTGCGCACGGCGTACCCGAATGCCGTGAGGCTGCGGAAATTGAAATAGACAACCGCTATGTCCGGGACATCTGCGACAAAATGAAGCTGCCTTACGGTGTGAAGCTGGCTGACTGGCAATATCTGATGTTAGAGCATAAGGCCGACGGAAATCTGGCCGAGTTTTTTAAAATTGCGATCGCACGCAAGCTGAACATCTGCATGGTCGGCGGTACGGGTTCCGGCAAAACCACCTTTACCAAAGCCCTTGCCGATTTAATACCTGAAAACGAGCGTTTGATTACCATCGAAGATACGCACGAATTGAGTCTGCCCAATCACCCCAACCATGCCCATCTTTTCTATAAAGAACACATTTCGGCCAAAATGATTGTGGCTGCCTGCATGCGTTTGAAACCCGACCGGATTTTTTTGACCGAGCTTCGCGGCGATGAAGCATGGGACTACTTGGCTGCACTCAATACCGGACACCCGGGCGGTTTGACTTCGGTTCACGCTAATGATGCCCGTTCCGTCCACTACCGTATCGCACAGTTGGCAATGGAATCTCCGGCCGGCCAAAATATGGATCATTCCTACATCTTGAATACGGTTCGGGCAACCATTGATGTGATTTGCTATTTTGAAAAAACGCGTATGACGGAGCTTTATTACGACCCCGTTGAAAAATTTTATGCCATGCAAGGCCGTCTGTAACGGCCGCTTTTTATGCCTTGGTAAGGATTACGAAAATGAACTGTACTGAAGACATTCCAATGCACCTTAAAATTCTCGACCCATGCAGCGGCAGTCGCATGATGTGGTTTGACCGACAGAACCCGCACGCCCTGTTTGGCGATATACGCAGCGAAACCCACCGGCTGAAAGACAGAAAATATCAGCGCAGTCTGGAAATTCACCCATACATCCGCATGGATTTCCGCAACCTGCCTTTTCAGGACGGTCAATTCAAACTGGTTGCCTTCGACCCGCCCCACCTTGTTCATGCCGGTGCGAAATCATGGCTGGCACTCAAATACGGCAAACTGGGGCAAACATGGCAGGAAGACTTGCGGCAGGGCTTTGCCGAATGTTTCCGTGTTTTGGAAGCAGACGGTGTATTGGTTTTCAAATGGAACGAAGACCAAATCAGAGCCGAACAAGTATTGGAACTTACGCCTTACAAACCGCTGTTCGGTCACACCACAGGAAAACGCGGCAAGACGCTGTGGTTTACTTTTATGAAATAAAAAGGACTTTATCATGCCATACCTGAACCGTATCGAAGTGATGGGCAATTTGGGCAAAGACCCGGAATTGCGTTATTTGGCCAATCAAACACCGGTGACCACCATATCCCTCGCCTATACCGAAAAATGGCGCGACAAGGCCACCAATGAACCGCGCGAGCGTATCGAATGGTTTACCGTCGTGCTGTACGGCAAACAGGCGGAAACGGTTTGCCGCTATATGAAAAAAGGTGACTGCCTATGGGTAGCCGGTAAGATGCAGTCGCGCCGCTACGGCCATCACGGCGTTGAGAAAACGGTATATGAAATCATCGCCGGGGAAATGCAGATTATCCATACCAAGCAGCAGGGAGAAACGGCAGCCGGTTTGGATTATCTGTAAGGCCGTCTGAAAAACAAACCGGCTGTTTTTTACACAGCCGTTCCTGATGGAGTGCCCCCATGTTTCCGAAATTGAGACAGGCGGCCGGTTCGATACCGGCCGTTCTTTTATCCATCGCCACCGCCGCAGCGGGCTGGTGGTATCACGGTCTGTCCGATACCGGGCATGAGTTCCGCTGCCGTGTGGTCGGGGTTGCCGACGGCGATACCTTCCTTTGTCTGTCCGGACAGGAAAAGACGACCATCCGTCTGCGCGGCATCGATGCCCCGGAAAAAACACAGGCTTACGGCCGGGATGCCCAGGAGTTTTTGTCCGGACTGGTTTTCGGGAAAACGGTGTCCGTTACCGTCTACGGTAAAGACCGGTACGGCCGCATACTCGGCATGGTTAATGTAAACGGACGTGATGTCAATCACGCGATGGTCGCTGCCGGATATGCCTGGGTGTACCGGCGGCATAACGAAGATGCCGTAATGCTCCGTGCGGAAGGAGCGGCCAGAATCGGCAAATCGGGCTTGTGGGCAGATGCCCGTCCGGTCAATCCGGCCGAGTACCGCCAACGGCATTGACGCAGGCCGTCTGAAAATGAATTAGGTTGCTTTTTTCATTCCTTAAAATTAGGATATTCACTCCATCAACTTGGGAATGGAAATGACGTATGAAAACCAAGCAATTACTGCATCCGCTTTTGGTTGCTTTAAGTTTGGCCGGTACCGTATTTTTACCGCTGGGTTCCGTATATGCTGCCCCGTATTTTTCCACAACGGCAGCAGCAACCAAAGCGGCGGAAAGAATCGGTTACAGAAAGACCGGGCAGGTTTCCAGCGGACAAGCCGTATATGAAGCGACTAAAGCTGCAAAAGTCAAAGGATTGCCGTACATTACTCCCGATGTTGACAGCCACAAGGGAGGAGCATGGAAAGCGACCAAAACCGTTGCGGCTTTAGGCAGCAAACAGACCCGTCTCGGCACTTATAACGAAGACTTAACAGTACGCATAGGAGATTAAACAATGAACATGACCGAATGGGATGACAGACAGAAAAGCATTGCCCAAGTGATTCAGGAATTAAAAACCTTTGAAGACCAAGAACTGGTTGTTGTCGTAACCGATGACGAAGGAGAAACATTCAAAACCGTCAAATTGGTCAGCAAAGGTTTTGACGGCGACAAGGTGTACTGTGCCTTACATATTTAGCCGTAAAAACGAGCCGGCAGCCTGAAAAGTGATTTTCAGGCTGTTTTGTTACATTGGACGCAGTAAGGCCGTCTGAAAAAAAACTGTAACCGTATGCCCGCCCCGTGCGGGCTTTTTTAATGGGGTAGAAGATGAAAAACAAGTTTTTCGGCCTGCTGGCCGCGTTGGGTATCTTCGTGCCGCTCAGCTTGGCCGGTGGTCTGTATTTGGGCAGTACCGTCATGGCAACATGGCTGAGCCTGAAAGCGGAGCCGTCCGTCGGTATGCTGTACCGCTACTGGCACTATTACGACCGTTTGAAACCGGGTGCTCAGACGGCCTTTGAAGTATCGGCCTTTATTGCGCTGCTGATTCCGGCAGTGACGGCAGTCATCATTTGCGCGGCGGTGCTGATGAAGCCCAAACGCGAACTGCACGGCTCTGCGCGGTTTGCCAAACGTTCGGAAATCGTCAGGCACGGCTTGCTTAAAAAGAAGTTTTACGGCGGTGAAGAACCGGATTTGCTCATCGGCAAATACGGCAACGATTACCTGCGCTGGGCAGGCAATGAGTTTCTGTATCTGGCCGCACCGACCCGTTCGGGCAAAGGCGTCGGCATTGTGATCCCCAACTGCCTGCATTACCGCGACAGCATGGTGGTCTTTGACCCGAAACTGGAAAACTTCCTTATTAGCGGCGGCTACCGTGCGGAACACGGCCAAGAAGTCTTCCTGTTCAATCCGGCCGGCCGTATGCCCGAACACGAGCGTAATCCCAACGCACCTTTGGTGTCGCACCGCTGGAATCCCTGCACCTATATCCGCCGCAATCCGGTTTACACCTACAAAGACGTGAAAGACATTGCCGGCATTATGTATCCGAAGCCGGTTAAAGACAGCGGCAGCGCAACCTTCTTTCAGGAATCGGCGCAAAACCTGTTTGTCGGTTTGCTGCTTTACATGATTGAAACCGAAAACGAGCGCGATCTTTCTCTTCAGGAAAACAAAACCACATTGGCCAACCTGTTCCGCCTGACCACGCCTTCGGACGGCCGCACGCTTTCCGAATGGATTAAAGATGAAGTGATGTTGCGCGACCAACAACCGCAGACGCAATTGAGCCAAAACTGCCGCAGCCTCTTGATGGGCTTTGCCAACGGCAATGCCAAAACCGGTGCCGACATTCTGGCCACGCTGACCGCCCCTTTGGGTATCTTTATCGACCCGGTGGTAGAAGCGGCTACAAGCGGCGACGATTTCTACTTGGACGAAGTGCGCAAAAAGCGGATGACGGTTTATATCGGCATCGTACCAACGGAAACGGCGGTTTTTTCACGGCTGACCAACCTGTTTTTCAGCCAGTTGGTTTCGGTAAACGTGCAGCAGGGCTTACCTTCCAACAATCCCGACAGTCTGAAATACCAATGCTGCCTGCTGATGGACGAATTTACCGCTCTGGGCGTAATACCGGCGATTCAGCACGGCGTGTCCTACATCGCCGGTTACGGCTTGCGGCTGCTGCTGATTATCCAAACGCCTTCACAGGTAACGGACCTGTACGGCCGCGACGCAACACGTACCTTCTTCACCAATTTCGCTTGCCAAATCGTTTATCCGCCGCGCGAACAGACCGACGCGGAGGAGTACAGCAAGTTGATTGGTTACGAGACCTACAAGGCCAAATCGGTTTCACGTTCGGCGGGTAAGCTCGGCAGCCGCAGCACCAGTACCAGCGACCAGCGCAGGGCGGTGATGAATCCGGACGAACTCAAGATGATGCCCAAAAGCGACTGCATCATCAGTTTGGGCAACAGCCGGCCGGTTTACGCGCAGAAAATCGTTTATTACCAAGACCCGGAGTTCAGCAAACGCGCCAACCGGCCGCTGCCGGTGATTCCGCCTTTGGATGTTCGTACAGTGAATAAGGTAAGTGCAGCGATACCGAAAGCTGAATTTGTACCACCGGAAGCGTTAGACAGCTTCCATTGGGCAGATGCGTCTAATGCGGAAGACATCGCCCGTTCGCTGCTGAGTGTCCTCATCCCGCCGGGCAGCCCGCCGGATTACGTCGCCCAACTGGTGCCGGTCATACTGGAAAACTGGGGCGCGGATACCATGCCGTTTGTTCAAAAAATTCTCGGTAATCAGGCAGTGCCGACGGCTTGAGTGTAAAAAAAACCGTCTGCCCTTTGGGGCAGACGGGAAAACCTTTCGGTTTTATTTCAGCCGTCAGTTGACTAAGAGCAGGAACAGGGCTAAGATAATCTTAACGACTGTTCGCAGTCTCAGCCATGAACGACCTTTACGCAGGGTATGGTTCATACTTGAAACCTTCCTTTCTAGGGCGGTTTCAGCATAAAGCCCCACTGCAATGGGGCTTTTTTGCTACCAGCCCCGACGCAATTATACACGCATTCCGTATCAGGCCGTCTGAAAACGATTTTTCAGACGGCCTTTTTCTTTTGGGGTAATCAAACATGAGCGACATCGACAACATCCGCAGCGCACTGAGCTACATCGAACCGCACGACCGCGACGACTGGTGGCATATCGGCGCAGCTTTGAAAGACGAATTGGGCGAAAACGGTTTCGACCTGTGGGACGAGTGGTCCCAGCGCGGCGACAGCTATTCCGCCCGCGGTGCGAAAGCGACATGGAAAAGCCTGAAGCCGGGTATGTGGCACATCGAAACCGTTTGGAAAATGGCCCGGCAAAACGGCTGGAAACCCGAGAAGCCCTATACGCCGCCCAGTGCCGAAGAAGCGGCGCGGCGCAAAGCCGAATCGGAAGCACGCCGACAGGCGGCAGAGGCCGAACGGCAGCGCACGCGGCAGAAAGTGAAAGGTACGGCGCAGACGGTTTGGAAAAACAGCCGTCCGGCCGATCTCAGCCATCCGTATTTGGCGGCCAAAGGCATTACGGATTCGGCGGTTGTCGCCGGTTTGCGACAAAACGAATACAACGGCGATAGCAATCTCGTGATTCCGGTTTTGTACGGGCGCGAAATCGTCAACCTGCAATCCATCAACCAAGACGGCGGCAAACGCTTTTTGTCGGGCGGTCAGCTAGAAGGCGGCTATGCCTTTATCGGCAAATCGGAGGACGTGCCCAACGGCGTGGTGCTGGCCGAAGGTTATGCGACTGCCGCCAGCATTCATCAGGCAACGGGCAGGCCGGTCATCATCGCCTTTAACGCCGGCAATATGGTGGCGGTAGCAGAGCGGCTTTCCCAAACGCTGCCCGAACAGGTGCCGGTGGTGATTGCGGTCGATAACGACGCGTCGCAGACCGGTATCAAAAAGGCACGGCAGGCCGCTGCGTTTTTCAACGGCCAAGCCACGGCAGTACAGCCCGAATTTACCATGACGCAGATTCAGCAGTTTCAAAAAGGCAAAGGTGTGGACGAAAAAGGCCGTCCGCCGCTGCCGAGCGATTTTAACGATTTGTACAATCTGGCCGGAACCGAAGCCGTGCGTGCGGCATTTGAAAACCGTTTCAGACGGCCTGAACCGAATCCCGAGCCTTCCCAAACAGCAGGCAACACCGAATCCGATATTCCTTCACAACAGGAGCAGCAAATGAAAACCGAAACCCGAGCCGCAACAGCGGCAGAGGCCAACAGCATCGAATTTGACGGCCGCATACAGGAAACCGAACGTTCAGCCCACCCTGAAGAGCATGAGCAAAACCAACCGCAGCAAAAAGCGGCCGGCGAAACCGCCAAAACAACAAACACCCCAAAGCCCGATGTTGAAACGGCAGCCATGCCGTCTGAACAGGCCAAAAAAGCGGTTTTGGATTTGGAATACCGTATCCCCGACACCCTTAAAACGCGTTATCACGCGATTGGCGGCAAGTTTTATTCCGCCGCCGACGGCAAAACCGTACTGTTTGAAGACAAAGGCCGACAACTTAAAACTTCGCTGCAAGATCCGCAAACCGTGAAAGATATGCTGGAAGTGGTCAAGGCCAAAGGTTGGGACAACATCAAGATTTCGGGCAGCAAGGCATTCAGGCAGATGATGTTCATCGAAGCGGCCGCACAGGGCATTAAAACCAGCGGCTACACGCCGACGCAGGCCGATTTGCAGCAGGTGGAAGCCTTGCGCGAACGCTATGCGAAAAACGGCATCGAGCCGGTACTGACGCGCGGGCAGGAGAGGCGGACAGAGGCCGCCAAGCCTGAGCAGGATAAGGCGCAGGCTAAGCCTGAATCAGAACGGGAAGAACGCGTCCGCAGCGAACCCGACCGCGAAATGCCGGCTGCCGCCGAACGCTTGAAAGCCCAAAGCACCATGCCGTCTGAAAGCCAAGTCAACTCATCGCCGCGGGCCGATACCGACATCGGTGTGCCGGTTCACAGCCTCGGACAGGAAGAAGTGCCTGCCGAAGTCGTGCATCAAACCGACAACATGAAAGCGGCCGCACAAGATACCCGCTTCGTGTCGGCCAAAACCGTCTATACCGAAAAAGCCCGGAAACTCAGTAAAAACGAGCAGAAGAAACTGGCGTTTTACGAACGCGGCGTGACGGACACGCTGCGCGGTTTGGAAGGCGGTACCCGCACCGACGCGCTGCGCAATTACTACGAACACACGGCCAAGATGATGAAGGGCGGCAAACTGGATTTGCCGCATCCGATTCAGATTCCTTCACACACACAGACACCGGCAGGACAGAAACCGGGGCTTGAGCAACAGCCCCGTCACGAACGCAGCCAGGAGCAGGAACCGGAAATTTCACGATAAAAGGAGAAGACCTATGACAGGCAGGACGATACATAAAAAGCTCTCTGAAGCGTGGGCAGGCATTCATGTGTTGAAATGCACGCATTCGTTGAACAGCCGTTCCAAAATAGATTACCTGATGTATTGCGATGTATTGAAAAAAATGCCCGGAGGCCGTCTGAAAATCCGTGTGTACGGAAGCCGTTACGTATCGACGGAAGGAAGCCGGATCCGATATGCCGGCAGGGACGCGGCGGATAAGGCCGGAGACCGGAATATCGGGAAAGAAACATCATGACTCCGGAAAACTCCGCCGAGATGTGAGCAATTACGACAATCTGCCTATGCCCGAAGCCGCCGTGCTTCGGGCTGTTTTTATCCGGGAGTAAGCAATGGAAAAAGAACACGACAAAGACAAACCCGCAGGCAGCCGCCGCATGGAGATTTTGCAGCAGTCGTTGGCCGACAAGCAGGCTGCATTCGACCAACGTCTGCAAGCGCATTTTGATGATGTGAAATCCGCCAACGGACAGCCACTCAACGACAAACGCAACGGCCGTGCGACCCTCAACCGTTGGGCGCGGCAGAACGACGGCCTGCGCTCCATGCAGGAGGGCATCGAAAAAACGCAACGCGCCATCGAACGTGAGCAGCAGAAAATCGACCGTGTCGCCCGCACCCCGATTCCGGACTGTTTGAAGCCCCTGCTGGAATCGGGAGAAATCAGCCAATGGCGCAAGTATCCGAACCGCTTTTTTGTGAAGGGTGTAGAGAAAGCCCGCATCATTTGGTTTGAAGACAAACAGGAATTCGGCTACGGCCATATACAGGGCA
Source organism: Neisseria weixii (assembly GCF_042658245.1). Taxonomy (NCBI): domain Bacteria; kingdom Pseudomonadati; phylum Pseudomonadota; class Betaproteobacteria; order Neisseriales; family Neisseriaceae; genus Neisseria; species Neisseria weixii. The sequence continues at coordinate 201,257 of NZ_JBHSPY010000001.1, read as the reverse complement.
TCCCACCCGAACAGCGGCTGCGGTTCAAGGAAACCTACGGCAAAATCCGCGCCCTACACCGACAGGAACAGAAAAACAGCCTTGAGCCTGTCAAACCCGCAGGCAGCCGTATGGAAATTTTACAGCAGTCGCCGGCCGACAAGCAGGCTGCCAATACGGACAGCCCGTCTGAAAACCTCAAAGCAAACGGATACGGCAGTTTTCTGCCTTTGCCCGACTTTGGTTTGCAGGGGCAAGACCTCAAGGCATTCAAAGCATCTTGGCTCAGGGCGGTGGAAAGCCTGCCGGCGGCTATCGAAAAACAGCGGGAGCGGTTGGCCGCCGCCGGCATTGACGATACCGGTTTGACAGAATACGGCCGGGAAACAGACAGCGGCAAGCGCAGCGGCATTACCACAGAGATGACGCAGCAGCGGTTGGCAGACATTACCCGCTATATCGAAAGATTGCGTGACGGGCAAATCAAACCTTCAGACTACATCGGCAGCGGTTACAAAAATCCGCGCCAAACCGCATTTGAAGCAATGGCACGCGATATGGTGGAAACTCAGGCGGTACTGTCGCCGCATATCCCGTATTACGACGACATCAATGTAAACAACTACCTGCGCCGGCAGCTTGAAGCGGAGAGAGAACCGCAAAGGCCGTCTGAAAAGCATTATTCGGAAAAAATCATCGACCGTCTGGCGGAGCGGCACGGCTGGACGAAAAAGCCCGACCCAACCCAACTGCCCCCGGAAAACGTATTGGCCGAATATCCCGAACTGTCAGCCCTGTATATGCCGAAGAGCCTGTCCGAACGCTTGCAAACGGCCAAGCAGGAATATGAACGGTTGTTGGCCGGAGGAAACGATACCGACCGCAAACTCAGCCGGTTTATGGAAAGCGGCATGGAAGCGTTGGCCAAGGGGCTGCCCGAACAGACGCAGTTGCAGGTGCGCGTGAATTTTTACGAAAACCTAATCAGCCGTATCAACGGAAAGGGCGAACCGGAAAGAACACCTGAGCAGCAGGAACTGTTTGCCGAACGCTGAACAATAGGCCGTCTGAAACCCCGAAAAGCATACAGCTTGTCGGGGTTTATGCTTTTCAGGAGAAGCAATGAACAATGCAATCGATACCGCCGACAAACGCCGCCCGGTCCGAGTGTTCGGACTGACCGAAAGTGAACTGGAAGCATTGCGGAATTTGGCTTTAAAGAAATATGGTAAAGACAGCGTATCTTTATTGGCCAAAAAACTGTTACAGGCTCAGTTAGATGAAGCCGAAGAACCCGAACTCGTCAAACTGCCGACACCCAAAGGCAGCAAACGCATTACCGTGCGGCTGCCCGAAAAAGACCGCGCCTATTTGGAAATGGCCGCCGCGCAGCACCACAGCAGCGTGAACGATGTCGTGCGCGATATTGTACAGGCGTATATCCGCAAACATCCGTCTTTGTCGGCCGCCGAAGTGGACGTGCTGTACCGGTCCAACTATCAGCTTCTGAGTATCGGCCGCAACCTGAACCAAATCGCCCGACAGCTCAATATGGGCGAAAGCGCATCTGTTACATCCGAACATATCAAAGAGCTGACACGGATTATCAAACAGCACACCGAAAAAGTGGCCGGTGTTTTGAGAACCAACCGCAAACGCTTGGCTGCCAAATAGGAGAACCGCCATGTCGCTCAACAAAAAAATCGACGATTGGTTTTTAGGTTATAAAACCCGCGCCGTCAAAGCCAGAGATTCCGGTGTTCTGATAGGAAAATCCAAGCACCGCCGCAAATCGGGCATACCGCTGAAACCGGGAAGCGGTTTGGCCAACCTGACCGCAGCCGCCAAAAAACATCCCGAAGTGATGGTGAAAATCCCCAAGCGGCTCAGCCGGTTTTCCAAAGGTATGCAGGGTGTCGTCAACCATTTGGACTATATTTCGCGCAACGGAAAAATCACGGTAGAAACCCAGTCTGGCGAAAAGCTGGACGGTAAGAAAGCCGTCAAATCGCTGACCGAAGACTGGAAAAAGCTCAATATCCCCGACAACAGCAAACACCGCGAAGCCCTCAATATCGTATTGTCCATGCCCGCCGGCACGCCGCCGCAAGCGGTACTGAACGCAGCAAGAAATTTTGCGGCCGAACAGTTCCGCGACCACCCATACGTTTTTGCGCTGCACCATGAATCAGAGAAGGCCGACGAACCCGAACACCCGCACGTCCACTTATGCGTGTTAATGCGCGACGCATTCGGCGGGCGGCTCAACCCGCGTAAAAACGACCTGTTCGAGTGGCGCGTCCGTTTTGCCGAAAAGCTCAGGGAAGAAGGCGTGGAGTGCGCGGCGACAAGGCGGCAGCACCGGGGCCGAACCGTCAAACCGGAAAACGGTTTACTGCGTGCCATGCTGCAGCGCGGTGTCGCCGGCAATGTCCACCAGCAGCAGGCGGCCGAACTGATAAAAGCCATGCAAAACAGCGACCGTCTGAAACACCCTTATCTTCAGGAGGCCATGAAAACCCGTGGCTACATTTTGTCCGAATACGGCCTGATTGCCAAAGAACTGTACAAAATGGGGCACAAAACCGAAGCACGGATGATCAGCAAACTGGCCAAAGATATGGCCGGCCAGCCGTTTACCACACAAGCCCAACGGCAGTATGATGACGCGCAAGGCCGTCTGAATGGACAAAAAACACAGAATCCAGAACAAATATCGGAATACCTTCAAAATGATGATATTACGCGTTAGCTTTTCTCGATTATTTTCTGTGATATTGATATAATGATAAAAAAGGGAGCATTTATATGAGAATCGAAGCAGTAGACTTATTTTGTGGAGTAGGAGGCTTAACTGCAGGTTTGATAAAAGCAAACATTGTTGTAAAAGCAGGGTATGATATTGAAGAAAGCTGTGCTTTTCCATACGAACATAATAATAAAGGTGCCAAGTTTCATTTGAGAGATGTAAAAGATGTTTCAGGCAATGAAATTCTCAAACATTATTCGGATGGGGCTATTAAGCTTTTAGCAGGTTGCGCACCTTGCCAACCTTTCTCTACATATAATCAAGGAAAAGATGTAAGAAATGACACAAAATGGCCGTTACTATACGCCTTTTCGCGTTTAATTAAGGAAGTTAATCCTGAGCTTGTGACGATGGAGAATGTACCAGATGTTACAAAACATCAGGTATACCATGATTTTGTTGAAGAGCTTAGAAAAAAAGGTTATGAGATATGGGCAGCGAAAGTAAAATGTGCAGATTATGGAATTGCACAAATGCGACAACGTCATGTTTTACTGGCTTCTCGTATTGGCAATATTGAATTACTGCCTCCCACTCACGCCGATAATCATGTTACGGTCAGGGACATAATTGGTAAATTGCCTAAAATTACCTCAGGTGAGCAACATAAGACAGATATACTTCACAGAAGTTCTAGGCTAAATGATTTAAATATGAAACGTATTAGAGCCTCCAAACCAGGAGGCACATGGCTAGATTGGCCAAAAGAATTACGGGCGAATTGTCATACAAAGCGAAGTGGACAAACCTACAGAGGGGTATATGGCAGAATGGAATGGGATAAGCCTGCCCCAACTATGACTACGTTATGTACCGGCTTTGGGAATGGCCGCTTTGGTCATCCGGAACAAGACCGTGCCATTTCATTACGCGAAGCAGCCTTGTTCCAGAGTTTTCCTGTAGATTATCAGTTTTTTCCGTCTGATGAGAAGCCTATTATTTCAGCTATTTCAAGAATGATAGGCAATGCGGTTCCTGTACGTCTAGGGGAGATTATTGGCTTAAGTTTTGTACATGGTATTGCTGCTTTAAAGAGTTGTTAATAATATCAAATAATCCATCGAAAAAGCCTTGGATGTTTTCAAAGTGCATTTTGATTTCATCAAGGCTTTTCTTTTGGCCAAATTCGGAAAAGGTCATACTTCCATGTGCTAGGCGATTACGTCCTGATTTAATTTCTAAAATTGATGATGGACGCTTCTTTTTGGAATCTGCATGAATCTTATAACGCCTTCTGGATTTGTCAGAAACAATATCATCTATTAGGCAGCTTTTTAAGCCCAATCCATCTAACTCAGTCTTTAATTTTCTAAAATCTACATTACCATTGAAATATTTATCATACGAAACTCCTTCATCGTCTTTTTCAGTAGCTAACTCCTTTGATTTCTTTAGCCATCCATCAATTAGTATCTTATCTATACTATCTTCTTTATTTGCATAATTGTCGAAATACTCCTTAAGATCATTCAATTTTAAATTACAATTAAAATTTATGATCGTATTACGCAATTTTTCTGATATTTCAGTTAATGCCCTTGAAGGTAATTCTCCATTTAAATACTCATGAATATCTTTCATTAGCGCTGTACTGATAGATTCAATAAAATTGTAAATCATGAGTACTGCACCGGCTTTCAAAGGATGAGTATCACACAGTTCTAATACTCTTTTCTGTTTCATTTTTCCCATATCTGACTTATATTCAATGACTGCTCCTTTGGACAACATAATCGCCAATAGACTTAAATGACGTTCAATTTCTTCTACTTTCTCGCTAAAGCAGCTGCTTACCTCCGGTAAGTAATGCCATTTTTTATTCATTTAACACCTAATAATTTATCTCGGACATATTCAATTCGACTTTTTACTTTATTTTTATCGTTGCTGGCATCTGAACGAGTGTGTGCTTTAAATTCAGCACTATATGGCCATTCTGGTAAAGTTGAGGGTGGTTTGAGATCAGGGTTTTTCCTAAGTGCTAAAATAATGCCTACGGAAAGGGCTTCAAATCGAATTCTAGGAACAGAATTATCATTAGGTTTTTTACGAAAGCCCTGATCTCCAAAAAGTTCTTGAGCAAAATTTAGCATTAGGATAAATTCACTTTCCAAATTTGCAAAATCGTGATCTTCTTGTTCAGCGTAGCCTTCTAGGAATTTATCTACACGGTGGTGAAAATTTAAATAATTATTTGAGTATGCAAAGAACCTTAGAATCAACTCTGGATACTCTGCACGTTTCTCTCTTGCCTGTGAAATAGGGCATAATTTTTTTAACAATCCATTCCCATTTTTAGGAGCATATTTGTCCCTTATATTGCTTAAGAATTTATAGAACGGTTGATCATCAGATCCAAATCGACGTTCCATATCATTCAAGCGTGTTCCACCGCTATTCAGACGATCGAATATTTCACGACGAGCTTCTTCATCTGCATGCTCAGTTAACTCTATCATGCGCAAGGTTTTACGATTAAAGCGAAGTTGGCGAGATTTACCAAAGTCAGTAAAGCGTAAACCATTTGCAGACGGCAACTTCTCTAGGCCATTCAATTGCAATTCACCAGTCAAAAAATTTACCAATGTTCGAATGCGTTGACTACCATCAACAATTTCCAACCTTCCATCATCATTTTGATTGGTATCTGCAACAAAAAGATATGGGATAGGTAAATTGAGTAGCATTGATTCAATGAAACGGGATTGTTGACTTTCAGTCCAAACAAATTCGCGCTGATAGTCAGGAATATAAAGCTCCGCCTCATCCTCTTCAAGGCCATTTATGAATTTTTCCACAATGACACTTACAGGAAATTCTCTTATTTCGTGATCCGTAATTTTTTGTTTTTCTTTAATTTCCTGCTCAAGAGTATCTAACTTCTCTGGCATGAATAGTTCTGTTTGCTTCATATATTGTTCTCCAGTAAATCCATACTTATCTTTTGTATACTTCGCGTCGATTACCGATTCGTACAACCAGAATTTTCATGATTCCGTCTTCGATTTTAGCGATGATTCGGCAATCACCTACCCGATATTTCCAGTAATCCCCTAATGCTGAGCCTTTGAGGGCTTCGCCGATACTTCTCGGGTCTTCGGATTTTGAAATTCTTTCGTGTAAGAATTTCAAAATCCGTATGGCCGTCTGCTTATCCAATTTTTTCAGCTCTTTTTCAGCCGATTTATCCAACTCAATCTTCCAAACCATAGTCCCTCATCACATCATTAAGCGACACGGTTTTGCTTTTACCGGCCTGAATGTCGGTATAGCGTTGCTCAGCTAGATAAAAATCTTCCAAGTCATCTAAATATTCGAGAATCGCTTCTCGGGCATAATAGGTTTTGGTACGGCCAGTCTTCTCAGCCAAGACACTTAAGCGGTTTTCGATTTCTTGAGGCAAACGGATTGCAAGCATTTTTTCCTCCTTGCTATACATGTATAGCAAATTATAGCAGAGATAATGTTGTAAAAGGGTAGAATGTGTAAATCAGATTGCCGCATGGTCAAATAGAGTAGATAATTTATATGTGGATAAATAAAGTCCCTAATATATTAAATTACCCATTATTTGACTGATTCTGACATTAGACAATCAGGGTATGCCCAAATTAATCATAGGATTCGGTATGTATCCCGACAAATACGCACTCAGCCTGAAAGAAAACCTCTTCTTGGCCAAAAAGGTTCTTGTGGCGCAAATCCACAATCTCAGCCGCTTTGAAAACTGCCAGACCACGTTGTTGCAGACCGAACAGATTATCAACGGCCATAACGTTGCCTCAGCTTCTTTAGGCGATATTCAGACCATTCTCCACCTGAAGCGCGCGTATCAGTATGTGATACAGCACCTTTCAGACGGCCTGCCTGTGGATATTGCCCTGCTGAAGAAAATCAACAATATGGTGGCACAAGACGATTCGCTGGCTCCGGGCGAATTCCGCACCGGCTCCGTGGGCGTAACCTTGTTTGACGGTTCGCGCCATACGCCGCCGGTCATGGCCGAAGCGGAAGTGGCAGAACTGATGCACAGCATCGAAACGCACAGCGGCTCAACCACCGAAACCGCCATACGCACCATGCTGGCCTTAATGCGGCAGCAGGTTTTTTGGGACGGCAATAAACGCACGGCCACGCTGTTTGCCAATGCCCTGATGATGGCAAAAGGCTGTGGTATTTTGGAAATCGCCGAGGCAAAAATGCCCGAGTTCAACGAAAAACTGTCTGCCTTCTACCGCTCCGGCGATGACAGCGAAGTAGCGGCGTTCCTGTATCAGCACTGCATTTCGGGTATCGACTATTGAGGCCGGCTATGAAAGCAGCAAGAATCTACCAACGCGTCAGCACAGAAGCGCAAAATCTCGAGCGGCAGAATGCCCTGATTGAGAAAGCAAAGGCCGAAGGCTACTATATCGCCGGCGTTTATAAAGAAAAGGCTTCCGGTGTCCGAGCCGACCGCCCCGTGTTGAACCAATTGATTACCGACCTGCGACAAGGCGATGTCATCATCGCCGAGCATATCGACCGCATTACCCGCCTGCCGCTGGCAGAGGCGGAAAAGCTGGTCAACCGTATCCGTGAAAAAGGCGCGTTCCTTTCCATTCCCGGCATTATAGACCTGAGCCAAATCCAAACCGATTCCGAAATCGCCAAAATCGTTTTAGACAGCATACAAACCATGCTGCTGAAAATCGCCCTGCAAATGGCCAGAGACGACTACGAGCAGCGCAAACAACGGCAAGCTGCCGGCATTGCTGAAGCTAAGAAGCAAGGACGGTTCAAAGGTCGTGTAGCCGATAAAGCCAAACACAAACTGGTTATTGAACTGCGCCAGCACCATACAATCAAAGAAACTGCCAAATTGGCCGGATGTAGTGAAGCATTGGTCAAGCTCGTGATGAGACAATACAAAAACAGATTGAAAGGAAATTAGATGCCCATTCATTTAAATGAAGACGTGAGCAAACAAGTTGATTCCATATTTGCCCTCGAAGGCTTTCAGCCAACCGAAACCATGCAACGCATTCGCTTGGCTATTGCGGATGGTCGGGTAAGTAGAGAGCAAGTTACAGCTGAAATGCTTGAGTACGTTCAGCAAAATAAGGTATTTGAAGGATTCGCTGAATCGAGAACTTGGATATGAAAGCCTATGAGTAATCCTTATACTGATGAAAACGGCCTTTTTCATAATAAATTAGGTATTACGGATCAAACGGCATTAAATGAGTTTGAATACCACCATAGCGCAATGAAGGCTGAAGCCGTTCTTTCAGGTGAAATCAAGCTAGACCATAGCAGCTATGATTTAGCTCATTTGAAAGATATTCATAAAGCGTTATTTGGTGATATTTATGAGTGGGCTGGACAAGAAAGGACAAGACCGTCTGTAAAGGGAAATAATCTAAGCAAAACAGTTACATTCTTTTTAGAACCTGAAAAATTACAGGATAAATGGCAGGAAATCCAAAAGCTCACTCAAGAATTTTTGCAAGCTGAAAAACTGGATTTGAAGACGGCTAAGGAAAAATTGGTCGGCATCATGATTGAAGCCAATTATTCGCATCCGTTTCCAGAGGGGAATGGCCGCACTTTGCAGGTTTTTATGACCCAGCTTGCAAACGAGCAAAATTTAAAAATGGATTATTCCAAAGTTGATGCCGAGATGTGGAACATGGCCAACGCGCTGAGTGTACCTCATTCCAAACGTTATGAAGGCCATTTAATTGATGTACCGCCCAACAAAGAAATGCTTGGGCGTATGATGGATAAAGTGATACAGGAGCCTACTCAATCTCAAAATCTCCAAATCCAATTTGAACAGCTTGATAAGGTATATCAGGAAAATCAACATTTGCTGTCACCTAAGCAGAAGTTAATTATTCATGAAGCTGAGAAAATTATTCAGCAATTACCGCCACAAGCACAATTACAAGCTAAGGTGAATTTGTATCAGAGCGTTTCAGAGGATATTCAAAAACATCCCCAACAATTTGATGAGCCTGAAATTGATCGTTGATTTAAAAAAGCACCTTTGGATGAACCGACAAAAACTAAGCCCATGTTATACGACCAGGGTACTCGACTTGCCTATCCTTTCATGAACTCTTACTCAAAAAGAGAAATTCAATCATAAAAAAATCCCGCAGGAGGGGGCAAGTCGGGCTTGGGCTTGCCGGTGGCGCAGATGGCCGCAGGTATCGGAGCAGACGGCACGGTCAAGTCCGGCTTGGGGGCGTGGGGCCGTTTCTGCCGAACCTTGAGAGCCGGAAACGGGGCTGCTGCGGGATTTTTTCGGCAGCTGCCGCTGGCTTTGGCCGCAGTATCCTTTCTTCAAAAAGGCCGTCTGAAAGATAAACCTGTTCTTCAGACGGCCTCTTTTCATCCGCTTAGTGGTGAACGATTATGTCGATTGTCCACCAAGTCCCAGCATAAGCAGTCTTAAAATCTTCTACTTTCCATTGAATTTCTTTATCATCAATACCTATATCATAGATATATTTCATGTCCGAATTCATAAAATATGTAGCATTGATACAACCTTTTCGGATACTTGCTTCAACATCGGCTACATTTTCAAGCATCAAAAGGTTAATGAGTGCTTGAGTATCCAGCCGAACGCCTTCAGGAATTTCACCTTTCAAGCAGTCTGAAAACAGCTTGTCATACTCTCCACGCGGCAGCAAAGCGAATGTCTCCGTCACCGTGCCGACACCGTAGTCATCACAAGTCTGCTTCAGCAAATCGTAAGTAAAATCCGAACTGCCTTTTAACGCACCTGCGAAAATCTCAATGCAGTCATCTGCCGTCAAACCTTCATTCAGCCCTGCAACATCGCGCCACACCGTGATGAATACGTCGCGTATCTGTCTCGGCTCGAGTGCTTCAATCAGGGGCACGATATGTCCCACCCTGTTTTTTTCTTCACGCATCATCCCATCCTTTTTCATGGTTTTTAATGCCCTTCGCTTTGGTTTCCCGTTCAAACCACGCGGCAGGGTCTGCGTAAAATTCGGGCGGAAATGCCAATGCCACATTAAAATCAATGTTCGTGTTCTGCCAAAACCAATGCGCCTCCACGTCAAAACTGCTGTAAAAACAGATTTCCAGACAGCACCCCATCAACGCATATTCAAACGAGCCGCTGACACTCCGTATCGTCGCATCCATATAGACCTTGACCTGTTTACGGTCATCGCCCGCTGCCATCAGCATTCGATGCAGACGGCAGTAAAGGTCGATGTCGAAAATGACGGTCATGTCTCGGTAGTATCCGCCCAAACAGTCAAGGTCTTCATCGGTGCAGTTGATACAGTCAAGCTCATCATCCAGTTCCGCCACCATCAGGCGGCGGCCGGCTTTATCGTATTCAAATCGGTATTTCATTTCGGTTTCCTTTCCGAGGTTTCAGACGGCCTTCAGACCGTCTGAAAAACAGAGTTACAAACGCCTTACCACCAACTGTCATAGAACACGGCCAGCCATGCGGCAATGGCGGCACGCGCATTTTCGATAAAGGCTTTGGTTTCGGTAATGTCTTCAGGGTAGATTTCTTCGCCACCGAAGAGAAAGCCGGGCGTATGCTCCAGTTTTCCGCCGTCTAAATCCGCTTCCAACCGCGCCAAGTCTTCAAGCTCCAGCCGAACGGTGCAGCAGTTGAACGATTCTTTGCTGCCGCCTTTCTCCCGATACAGCTTTTCCATCCAGCCATGCAGATGATTGAATTTGCGCCAGTAGGCAAAGTGCGTAAGCCCTGCCTGTTCCTGCTCTTCTTCACGCACATTCACATCGGTTTGACGGTCGCCGACAAACTCGGCACGCATGGTGTAGCCGTACATATCCAGTCCCATCGGATACTCCTTTCATCAAGGTTCGTTCATAAATAAACAACCATCGGGGGCAGCCGCCGCCGTGTTGTGATGTCGTAAAAAATTTCAAAGCGCAAAAAGTCCAGACTGGCTTTGTGCGGCTTTCATCTTTGTCCGGTTCGTCCTCTGCGGCGTAGTGGAAAAGGTGGAAGACGTGCAAAGACACTCGTCTTGGTCTGGACTTTTTGCGCTTTGAAATTTAGACATCAACCAACAACACGGCGGCGGCTGCCCCCGATGGTTGTTCAAACCTTCAGCCGCTCTGCGGCGTTTCCGCTTTATATGGCGGAATTTAAAAAACGCGTTAGGGCGTTTTTTGGCACTCGTTGCCTATCCTGCGTTCTAGCAGAAATACACTTCTTTCTTAGGAAATATCCGTTTTTGAAGGAGGAGGTACGCGCGGAGGGGGAGATGAATTAGTTCATTGGTTAGATATTGATGGTTTGAAGTAGATTAATTATAGTTTTAAATTAGATTGAATTAGATTATAAATAGGTTTATATTAGATTATAATTAGATTTTATATAATCCAATAACTAGCCTTTGTTAGGCTGAAATATAGTCTGAATTAGATGATATTGGATTGAAGATAGATTATATTGGATGTATAATAGGTTATAGATAGTTTTAATTAGACTGTGATTGGATATGGGTATTTCTGTTGAAAATTTTATGGCCGGTCAAACAGGGCAAGGCCGTCAATCAAAGCTGGAGCCGTTCAAAGCCGATATTTTGCTGCTCAAGAAAAACGGGGTTCCCAAAAGCAGATTCAGCAGTTTTTGGCGCAAAACGGTGTCCGTGCCGGGCTGACGACGATTAACTGGTTTATCCGCTCCCGGGGGCAGGAGACGGTTTCTGCGACGGTGAAAGTATCGAAAAAATCAGATGATGTTAATCAATTAACGGTTAAGCCGAAGACCGTTCCCGAGCCGGAACAGCAGTCAAACGATTCCGAACAGTCGCAGCTATCCCAACCCAGAAAATTCAGTTGGACAGCCACACCTCCCGATGACGACGAACTGTTCGGGACAAACCAAACTCCTGAACATCCGGAAAACCAAGAAAAAGCCGTCTGAACGGTTTCAGACGGCCTTATTTAAATCTTAACCGGAAAACTGTAACTCAATTCCCGATTGGTGCTTAATCGCCACAATCACAACGGTTTCAGGATCAATCCGATATAAAATGGTATAACCTGCATCTCCGAAGGAAACCGGCCATTCCCGGTATTCATCATCAAAAAAACGGCCGGCGGCAGGAAATTGTGCCAAACCTGCCAAAGCGTCCCTAACGGCTTTTACCGCATTTCGTGCAGCTTGTTCGTTTTTCAGTGCTAAAAAATCGTAGAGCCGTCGTAAATCAGCCGTCGCATGTTCGGTTAACATTACTTGTGGCATTTCAATTCCCCGGCTTCTCTTCCCTCAATAATTGCACCCATCCATACATTCGCCTCTTCCAACGTAACATGCAGGCCGGTTTCTTGATAGTGGGCCCAAGAAGCATCGGCTGCGGCACGTAAAGCAGCTTTCTGCTCCTCACGTTCCAAAAATTGGTTGACCGCTTCCCGCATCAACCAATGCACAGAGCGATCTTGGGTTTCGGCAACTGCTTTCAAACGGTCTCTGATTTCCAGCGGTAATTTGACGGCCACAGGCACGGTTTTCGGTTTCATTTTATTCTCCGAATAAAAGTATTAAAAGGTATTACCATTATATACTTTAGTAGGGTAATTTGGCGTGGCGGTATTAATTCTTTTAACCTTTAATGGGCAACTTGACTAGAAATAACTAGGCCGTCTGAAAATTTTCAGACGGCCTGGTTATTCAATATGCAAAGAAGTTAATTCCCGTTATCAAAGATTGCCCAATCCAATCAAAACAGAAATTTTTGCCCGGATTTCTTCCAATTCGCTGTCCGAGACCTTCCCTTTAAAAACAGCTTGCCGGATACGCCAATCCAAACTTTTCACTTGGTCGGAAAGGGCAACATTCTTTCTGCTGCCGTCAATATTAACTTCAAAAGGATAACCTTTTACTTGAGTTGTCAGCGGACAGCAAATCAGCAACCCGGTGTTTTTGTTATAAGCCTTCGGAGTTAACACAACAGCCGGTCGATGTCCGGCCTGCTCATGCCCGGCTTGGGGAGTAAAATTCAGCCAAATAATATCCCCTACATCCGGTATATAGTTTTTGCTCATAACAATTCCTTGCCGACGGGTTCGCCGCTCGAAATTTCCTGATGAAGGTTGTCATCGGTAATGGCAGACAGAAGCTGATCCAAGCAATACCTGCTTTTAACAGGTTCAATCACAATTTTGCCGTTTTCTTCGCGAACATCGACCAGCGCATCAGCTTTTAACTGCAATGCTGCCAAGATGGAAGCAGGAATCCGAACACCTACGCTGTTCCCCCATTTTTTAATAGCCAGTTGCATTGTTCTCTCCTTCTTAATCTTAAGCATGTTATACATTGTATAACTTTCTTTGCTAGTATACAAGGTTCGGGTCGTCTGAAAATTTCAGACGGCCTTTTTGTTGCAAATACAATTAAAAAAATAATTCTGCACTTGGCGCAGTAAAAATATCGCTTGTAATACAAATATATCCTGCGTTCTAGCAGAAATACACTTCTTTCTTAGAAAATATCCGTTTTTGAAGGAGGAGGTACGCGCGGAGGGGAGATGGATTAGCTCATTAGTTAGATATTGATAGTTTGAAGTAGATTAATTATAGTTTTAAATTAGATTGAATTAGATTATAAATAGGTTTATATTAGATTATAATTAGATTTTATATAATCCAATAACTAGCCTTTGTTAGGCTGAAATATAGTCTGAATTAGATGATATTGGATTGAAGATAGATTATATTGGATGTATAATAGGTTATAGATAGTTTTAATTAGACTGTGATTGGATATGGGTATTTCTGTTGAAAATTTTATGGCCGGTCAAACAGGGCAAGGCCGTCAATCGAAGCTGAAGCCGTTCAAAGCCGATATTTTGCTGCTCAAGAAAAACGGGTTTTCCCAAAAGCAGATTCAGCAGTTTTTGGCGCAAAACGGTGTCCGTGCCGGACTGACGACGATTAACTGGTTTATCCGCTCCCGGGGGCAGGAGACGGTTTCTGCGACGGTGAAAGTATCGAAAAAATCAGATGATGTTAATCAATTAACGGTTAAGCCGAAGACCGTTCCCGAGCCGGAACAGCAGTCAAACGATTCCGAACAGTCGCAGCTATCCCAACCCAGAAAATTCAGTTGGACTGACATACCACCTGATGACGATGAATTGTTCGGGATAAACCAAACTCCTGAACATCCGGCAAAACAAGAAGAAGCCGTCTGAACGCTTTCAGATGGCCTTTGATTCGGTTATTGAGCAGTAGCGATCTGTTTAAATACAATCTATAATTAGCTAACTGAACTAAGTAAAGGCGTCGCCATGTTCCATGCAAATATCCATCAGGCAAAAACCAATCTCAGCCAATTGATTCAAAAAGCCGAGGCTGGGGAAACCGTCATTATTGCCAAAGCGGGAAAACCATGTGTCCAATTGACCGGTATTATCAAACAGGAACGGAAAGCAGGCAGCCTGAAAAAATTCAGCCATGCCCAAAATACCGATATTTCCCGAATCCTTGAAAGTGATAGCGATACCGCAGATTTATTTGAGACATCTTCCCTATGAGAAAAATCCTATTGGATACGCACGTTGTGCTGTGGTGGGTATTGGATGACGGGAAATTAGGCAAAAATGCCCGCAAACTGATCGAAAACCCCAACAATCTGATTTTTGTCAGTGCTGCGAGTATTTGGGAGATTTCAATCAAGCTGAATAAAAGATTGCTGAAACTGCCCGAAGAGTTTTTTGATGTGATAGGGCAAGAGGATTTTGAGAATCTCCCTATAGATTTCTTCCACGCCAAGCAGGCCGGACTGCTTCCTGCGATACATCAAGATCCTTTTGACAGGATGCTGATTGCCCAGACCCAAGCGGAAGGTTTGGAACTGATGACCGTTGACGGATATATCCCGCAATACGGAATCAGGGTTATTGATGCAGGCAAATGAAAATTCATCTTTAATAATAAGGCCGTCTGAAATTTCAGACGGCTTTTTACCACTCGGATTCTAAAAATCATCAACAGGCCATTTTTGCCATTGAGGGAGTATTGCAATGACATTCAGTACATTTTCTTTGTCAATTTGATATATAAGACGGTAACGAAGCGGATACAGCTCTCGGGTATCCTTAACGGTTCCGGGTTTGCCCATTTTGGGTTGGGTGGCCGCCAACTCAAGCAGCCGTTCAATTTCCCAAAAAGCCTTTTGCGCAGAGACTGTTCCGGCAAAATCTTTCCTTGCTTCAAGCAGCTTATCCAATTGTTCGACGGCGCGTTCGGACCAATTGATATTCATTCAGATGGCTCCTCAGCCGCCCACAAAGCAAATTTCGCTTCCATTTTTCTACGAACTTCAGAATCACCGGTTATCCGTCCTGCTGCAATATCAGCCAAGCCTTTTTCGACTTCGGCTCGGACATAAGCTTCATAACGCTGCTTCTCAATATAATCGCGCATAAACTCACGTACAAGCTGGGAAGCGTTTCGATCCGACTGCCGTGCAGCTTCCATAAAAGCTTCTTTTTCCGTATCGGGAACATTCATGATGAATTGAGCCATGTTATATCTCCTGATTAAATGAATATATATAAAATATATATACAAACCGCAGAAACTGCAAGTGTGTTGTATCCATACCGCTACTTATCCACAAAACCTGTATATATCCCCCCTCAAAAACAGCACATCTATCCACTAAATCCCCATATCCACAATGATTGAGACGGTTGCACAAAAATCAGGCACTTTAAGTGTCTGAAAGGGGTCTCTGAAAGGGCTGTCTGTATAGTGATCGGCTTTAGCGTACAAAGACCTTTGTCTTAACTGTACATTGTACTTTGCAATAATTGTACAAAGACATGATTTATAAAGGTTTTTAAAACGCAGTTTCTACGAAGCCGAAACGGCTTTTCAGACGGCCTGAAACCTTAAAATCATCAAAACGGCATAAAAAAACGGCCGATACAGGGTATCAGCCGTAAAAAACTGCCCGAGCCAGGCTCAAAAGCAGGGTGAAGACGGATTTTAGGCAGGTTTGGACAGCACGAAAGCGCAACAAGGCTTCAGACCTTATTGCGCTGAGTTATTTTTTTAGTTTCCGCTTTTTCAGATATTCCTGTATGGCTTGATAGCCTTCGTTTTGGCGGACAGCCTCCTTGTCGGGTGGCGGTTTGTTCTCTTCTTCCAGTTTGGCTTTATATTCGGCCTCCCGCTCACGTTTTACCTGTTCCGCCTGTTCCCGTACGGTTTTTTCAGACGGCCTGTACGGTTGGTTTTTGTCATTAAAGAAGAATCCTATCCAACCCGTCAGAACCGATTTTTCCATAATCGGCTTCAGATCCAGCTTTTTATTGTGCAGTTCCGCCAGTTGCTTCACGGCTTTCTTTTTCATGGAATGGCCGGCCGTTTTGCCTTTCTCGGCCACCATATCCAGCCAGTCGTGCCAAAGTTTGAGCGGGATAAATTTGGGAATACGGAAATTGTCGCGGTCATAGTGATGTTTGCTGTCGGTTTTCGGTACGGCAACGCCGCGTAATCCGCAGATTTTGGCCAGCAGCACTTCACGGTTGATATACCAGTGCATTTTGCCGTGGATGCCGCCGCGCCGGTATTGAACCAAACCCTGTTCCAACAGGATACGGCGCACCTTCTCATAGCCGCGCCGGGTCAGGCCCAGTTCTTTTTTCAGGTGGTCGGCAGTCTTATAAACCCAGCCCTGTTTTTTAGGTTCTTTATCAGCCACGTCGCTCCACCAAAACAGGTTGGACAGGAATGAGGCCGTCTGAAAATCGTGCGCGCACAGGGGCATAAATTCATCATAGACTTGGATGAATTTGTCTTGGAGGTAGAGGCGCAGGTCGGCGATGAACATTGCAGATAGCCCTATTTTTTTGGCTTATAGGCTTTAGCAATTGCCTCCACCGTCACTTCATTATTGGTGTATTCCGAGATTTTAATTGCCGTTTCAAGTGGAGCTTTTTTCCTGCCACTCGCAATTTGGGAAATCCATGTGTAGTTAATGTCTAAATCCTTAGCCATTGTTGTTACCCGACCACGGCGTTGTTTCAACCATTCTCGTAATGTGCGTTCGCTCATCAGTATTTGCCTACTATCGAAAAATTTGAGTTTATATGTTACCTATGGCTAATAAATAAATCAACAACTGAATGATTGTAGTTTCCCAAAGGAAAATAATTGGCAGCGATAATTAAAAAATGAATACACTTGCTGATAGAATCAAACAACGTTTGTCAGACTTGGATAAAACACAAGCTGATTTAGCCAAATATTGCAAAGTTAAACCGCCTTCTGTCTCTAAATGGTTGAGTGGTGGCACTAAAACGCTACAAGGACAGAATCTGCTTCGCGCTTCTGAATTCTTGGAATGTGATCCAGATTGGTTGGCTAGTGGCAAAGGATTTTGGGCTGATACTAAAAATGGAAATATAAAACCTCATGAATCTGTTACGTCCCCCTATACAGTCAAAATGCTTGGAGAAGATATTCTTGCGCAATATCTGATTAATACGTCTGATATTGCGGCCAATATATCTTATATTGAATATACTGAAGACCAATACAGAAGAATTTTTACAGCAAAAAATCCTAGCAGCCTCAGGTTAACTAATATCAAAGTAGACAATATGTCGGGTACATTGGAACCCGGTGATTTGGTATTTGTAGATATTTCTACCAATCGATATGATGGAGATGGGATTTACTTATTTATAGTAGGCAATCACTTACATCTAAAAAGATTACAAATGGCTGGAAGTAATCTGTTAGTTATTTCTGATAATCGGCAATATAAAAGCTGGGAAATTTCTCCTAAAGATAAATCTACTATGGTCGTTGTTGGAAAGGTTCTTCTTGGCCAGTCACAGATATTTCAAAGATTTTAAAAGCCATAAAATAGAGAAAATTATGAAATCAGAAGTTGTCTTTGAAGATAGATTTTTTCAACTTGTATGCTATTCAGGTATTGTTGCTGATGCAAATACTAAAATTAGTACCCATGTTTCAGGTGGCGGTTTTGATTATGTATCCATCAAAAGCACAACGCATGAAACATCGGAGTTTTTTCTACTTGATGATGAAGGTAATGAGAGTTGCTTTAGGATGAATAACTGGGGAGTCTCAATGAGACCTGGGCATAATGTCCAAGTGTATGCTTTGTTCGATAAACGAAAAAAACTTGGGGAATATGTACTTGTAAAAAATGATAATTTAAATGAGACTGCCCCTAATTTATATAATATAAAATTAGTGATAAAACAGAAATATAAATGGCCAGCAATATGGGCGACATTATTTTTACTCTTTGGTTTCCCAGGAATTTTGAAATTTATATTGCCTCCCGTTTTATCAATTTTTCCTTCGCTTGAAAAAGCTCTAAACCCAGTTGTGTTTCCATTGTATGTAGCCTTATTGGCAGCAGTTTTTATAATTTATCAGATCAAAAGTCATTTGACTTTCTCCTCTATTAGGAAAGCCTTATTAGCTGAAGTTTCAAGAAAATGATAGAAGTTTTTGAATGAAGCCCCGAATTCTCGGGGCTTTTATTTTTTAAAAAATAAAGTTATTTAAATTCAATGCTATGCGGTAATTAGAATGTAAAATATTAGCCAAGGCTAATATTTTTCTTGCAAATAATGTTACCTATGGCTAATATATCGATAACAAGCTCTTTAACAACCAGCCTTTAAATGCCTATGCCGCACCGCCGTCTGTGTCGTTGTCGTGTGGGAAAATCATTTGTGGCTGAATTTAACGTAGCAACCGTTCGGAGGCAGAACAGCCTTTGTCAAATCGGACAAACGGTTGCGGGTATCGTCAACATACCTGAAAGAAAAAAGACCGACTAACCGGGTAGCGCGGGTGCGTCCGGGTCAAGCGGTCTGTTGAACGGAAAAAATCGGAACGTAATTCCGATGTTGGGCAAATCTGCGGAGAAGCCCTGACTGACAATTTGACTTGATAAAACTGCCTCTGTCGGGCAGATGTAGGGCGGTAATGCCCTTTGCGCGTGTCCGGTAACACGCATTTTCAGACGGCCTCACACGCCGTCTTCGGTCTGTATCCAGACCCAAGCCCGTTTGATGAAGCGGGTTTCAGTATGGGTACGGTCATTATAGCACTAAGACTGCTGTAATAATGACAAAAGTTATTTTTAGGAAGGTTGAAATGGAAACCAAGTATTTTGTGTCTGACGACGGCAACCGTCATGGTTTGTTTGATTCGCTTGAACTGGCTGAGCATTATATCTTGAAGAAGAACGGCTGGACGGACAGCGAGATTGCCGAAAAATGGGCGTTCGTAAAAAAAGAAGCCCGAAAATACGGCGGAGACCCGTTTTCTTCTAATGGCCGTCATTCGTTGTGGTTTATCGACGAACTGAAACTTTCAGACGGCGTGATTATGGAAGTAGATGGGCAGTTGTTTGACGATTATGTCGAAAGTATTAGTGCCGAGCGCGGGACGGAAGAGTTTGCGGAAACGAAACGGCGGATGGTTGGGTATTATTTGGGAGGGTGAGATGGAAAATAACCGTGGGCAAAAGATACTGGTTCTGTCCGTATTACTTGCCCGGGAAGCATTTACCGTTATCAGAAATCTCGGCTTCGGGCGTGGCGGTTTGTACGATTCGGAAAACCGGCCTGTCAAGAATTTGGATATTTGCGATTTGCGGCAACGGCTGAATCCGGCAGGGCAATTGGCCGAAGCATTGCACAACCTGCCTACGGGTCGAAGTATGGACGATGTTGCCTTTACGGTACGGTGTATGGAGCGTTTTTTGCTGCTGAATCCGCAATATGCGGATGGACGTTACTATTTTAGGGCGTATTTGGACGAAATCAGGGCATTAGTTCCCGATATTGATGATTTAGTGTTTGGAAATGATGAGTGAGAAAGTCATGGCAGGCATAAATATTGCATCCGGTTCTGCCCGCAGCTTGCTGTAAGAGCATGGCATTCTGACGGGTTTTACTGAACACCGGTAAATATTCCGCTCCGTTGGCAAGTAGCCAAATGGTTCTTGTCAGGCTATCGGAGAAAACAATGCCTTTATCTTTATCAAAAGTTAACTCACTGATGACTGGAACGGGAGATTTTCTGCCTTGATTGAACAGAAATCCCGTATTCTGAAATTTTCTGTCTTTACACCACAATATTTCATTTCCTAAATGATAGTTTGGGTAGTCCTCATCATTTTTCGACATACGCCACGCATCGAGAAATAAGGTGGTGTCAAGCAGCAGGATATATCCGCTGTGGTAAGGGTAATCATGAAATGGCAGGAACATATATACTGTTCTGCTTTTAACCGGGATTTCAAAAATCAAAATGGGTTCGACTGGAGAACTGTTATTGAGTGTAAATTCGTATTTAATATCCCAATCAAGTTTTAATGGTTTAAGTTCCATGGGCATTTCCTGTTTCGTGGAAAGAGAAGATGTGGTAATCCAATCTTAACACAGGCAGCGGAATGCCCGCCTATGGCAAAGGCCGTCTGAAAGTGTGTGTTTCAGACGGCCTTTTCTTTACTCTTAAAACCGAAAGGAACCTTCATGCTGGAAAACTTTGAAAAACGCCTGTTGGCCGATTTTCTCGGCGAGCATTGGCAGATGTTTGTGGATTTTTGTGAAATGAACGGTAATGCCGGATACGCGGATACCATTGCCGACAAGTTGGAAAACCAATCCTGAATGTGGAAGGAGATTGAAATGTTTGCGAAAAAAAGCCGTCTGAAAAAATGTCGTGAACGTCTGCTCGGGCGTTACGGTTCGATGAAAGCCGCGTCCAAACAGGTGGATTTGCTGATGCGCGGCAATATGGATTTGTGTGTGAACATCGTGCAGGTCGGCCATCAATTTGAAGTCCGCACAATCGCGTGGCAATGAAAAAACCGCTTTGTTTCCAAAGCGGCTTTTTCTTAGGAGAAACGGATAATCTCGTAGGGGTACGGTGATTATCCTTTTTTTCGTCTATCAATGCAATGGGAGTGAATATGAAGAAGTGTTTACCTGCGGCGGCCGTGGCCGTTGCGCTGATGGCGGCTTTGCCGGCTCAGGCAGACGATCTGCTGACCGGCGATGTCCGTTTGGCTTGCGAAGCCATTCTGTGTTTGTCGTCAGGCGACAGGCCGTCTGAATGCACGGATTCGTTGCGCCGCTATTTCAGTATCAAACATAAACGGCTGCACAAAACCATTACCGCGCGTAAGAATTTTTTAAAGCTCTGTCCTACCTCTAATAATCAGGGCATGCCTGAATTGGTCAATGCCGTTGCTGAAGGAGCGGGCCGTTGCGACGCGAAGGAACTGAACCGCGTTATGCGTTATACGGTACAGGTTCGGCAATGTCCGCGTTATCACTATTCCCGTGACCGGGACAGTTGCCCGATTGTCAGCAAAACCTATATCCGTCCGTCTAAGCCGTCGTATTGCAAAGCCTACTTTGAGCATGGATGGACAACGGCCGGTGATGCCGTCCGCTATGTCGGCGAAGAGAAAAACGGCGGCAGATGGGTGGATGTGCGTTAAGTTCACTCCTGCTTCAACATTCGGCATAAAGTGTTAAAGCAGTTTTGGCAGCCTCAATCGGGGCTGCTTTTTTTACAAACGAAAGCGGCTTTTTCAGAAGCGGGTTATTGCCTGACAGAAAGAAACTTGTTACCATGAATGCGCTGTTCAATAGCAGCGCAGGCTTGGCGGCCTGTTTCTTTTATTGCTGATACAAGGCTTTTCACATGTATGCCATTACCTTTGACTTAGATACAAAAGAACTTGAAAAACGGTATCCTTCGGCTTCATGGCGGAAGGCATACGACGATATTGCCGACTTCTTAACCGACTACGGTTTTACTCGGCAACAAGGATCGGTCTATTTTGGCGACGATACCGTTGATGCCGTAACCTGTGTTACCGCAGTGCAAGATTTAAGTACAGAATATGCTTGGTTGGAAGAGTCGGTAAAAGACATCCGCATGCTCCGTATCGAAGAGCGCAATGACCTAATGCCTGCCATAAAAAAAAACCTTCGCCGTAAGCGCAATAAGACAAATCTCAAAATGGTTGGTTGAGAATTTCCCAAAACCGTCAGAAATGTTCGTACGGTTTCTAACTTAACAAACCATTACAAAACCCGTTTTCAGCCGAAAACGGTTTTTTTTATTGCCTGACCGAAAGAAACTTGCTACTATGAATACGCTGTTCAATAGCAGCGCAGGCTTGGCGGCCTGTTTCTTTCCAACGGCACACAATGCCGCTTTTGCGGTTTTTTGTTTGCAAATTCAATCCGTTTCAGTTTTCCCCAAATTCGGGGAAATCCCTACGGGGCGAGCTAGGCAGGACACCGCAAGGTGTGCTGCGACCGTTGGAGCAGTCCGCCAACCTGCCTAGTTTCCGCCCCTCCCAGCTTGGCGGCTGGAGACGGAAGTTTAAAATCCAACGGAGCAAACAAAATGAATTCAAAAAACCTCATTCCCGTATTCAACGGCAAAATTTCCGACTCCGAAACCCTACTTTGCGATGCGCGCAAACTGCATAAGTTTTTGCAGGTCACAAGGCCGTCTGAAACTGTTTCAAAATCAAACCCGCTTTAATTAAGGCGGGTTTGGTTTTGGTAACATGGAAAAACCATTGACAAACCGCCGCAGAACAGGCACGATGACCGCACTATTTCGTTCTAGCGGTTCATATCGCACCCGTCAGTTGCGGCTTTTTACGCCTGAAATTTCTGTTTCAGGCCGCCATCTTGCAATGACGGGTCCAGAGAGCCTAATACAATACCCGCAAGGGGAATAAGTTCCGCCGTCTAGAACCGGTAGTTGAAGCCCGCCCACCTAAAATCCGCGATTTGCGGTTTTTTTATTGCCTGACAGAAAGAAACTTGCTACTATGAATGCGCTGTTCAATAGCAGCGCAGGCTTGGCGGCCTGTTTCTCTCGTATCAGGCACACAATGCCGCTTTTGCGGTTTTTTGTTTGCATAACGCGCCCCTATGGGCAGGCGCGTGTAGGAAGCCGCAAGGCTTGCCGTGTCTGATACCACGGTCCGCCAACCCGCACGTTTCTTGCCCACCTCAGGCCGTCTGAAACTGTTTCAAAACCAAACCCGCTTTAATCAAGGCGGGTTTGGTTTTGGTAACACGGAAAAACCATTGACAAACCGCCGCAAAACAGGCACGATAGCCGCACTACTAAAACGTTAGCGGTTCATTCGCACCCGTCAGTTGCGGCTTTTTTATGCCTGAAATTTCCGTTTCAGGCCGCCATCTTGCAATGGCGGGTTGAGAGAGCCTAATACAATACCCGCAAGGGGAATAAGTTCCGCCGTCTAACGTCGGTAGTTGAAGCCCGCCCACCCACTAAGTGGGCAATTTGAAACTAAAACGTTAGGAGTTCAGCAATGAACAATCAAAACCTCATTCCCGTATTCAGCGGCAAACTTTCCGATTCCGAAACCTTGCTTTGCGATGCGCGCAAACTGCACGGATTTTTGCAGGTATCCAGTCGTTTTAACGACTGGATTAAAAACCGTATTAACGAGTACGGATTTCAGGAAAATCAAGACTTTTTGAGTTTTACTAAAAATTCAGTAAAACCCAAAGGAGGCAGAGCGGCAACCGAATACCACATCACGCTGGACATGGCCAAAGAACTGGCGATGGTCGAGCGCAACGAACAAGGCCGCGCCGCACGCCGCTATTTCATCGAGTGCGAGAAAAAGCTGCATCAAGCGCAAAGGCCGTCTGAAAAGAAACGGCTCCCCGCCACAGTCAAACGCCGAATCCGCAACCGTGAAGACCTGTCGTTTACCCGACGGGACGGACAGGGACGGCTGATCAACTGGGTTCCGCCTGTCGATGAAAGGGGGCTGTACGATTGGGGCGAAGCCTACGCCGTCGGCGAAGCATGGTTTGACGAAGTTATCGAACTGGCCGGCAACAATCCCGAATCCGCTTATCACGCGCTGTCGTTTTCGCCACGCTATATGTCGGAATATGCGCGTAATGTGGCCAGACAGGGTTTGGGCTTTATCGAAGGCTTCTTCGATAAAATGGCACGCTATACGCTGGCCGGTATTTTGGAACACCGCAACGGTGTGTCGTTTCCGTTTCAACGTACGATGAACCGCGCGGTAGATTTGGAGGTTTATTTGAAACAGGCTGCGCCGTTATCTGATGACGAATTGCGCTGGAGAGCATGGACGGAAAGCGAACATTGCCGATACAGATGTTATGAAAACAAATTGACCGAATTGTCGGAATTGGTCCGATAAGTACAGGCCGTCTGAAATTTTCAGACGGCTTTTTTTACAAACGAAAGCCTGTTCGGACGAGCAGGTTTCTTTTTGTGAAAAACATACGCAAACAAAACGAAAGGTTTATGCTATGAAAGAAGTCCATTTCATCGTGCAAGGTAAAGGCGGTGTCGGTAAGTCGCTGTCTTCAACGATTCTTGCCCAGTATTTGAAAGCCAAAGCCGCTAATGATACTGTCCATTGCTTTGACACCGATCCTGTCAATAAGACGTTTAGCCGCTTTAAGGAACTCAAGCCCGAAATGGTTAAGATTCTGACGGAAAACAATACCATCAACACCCGTGTGTTTGACGGGCTGATGGAAAAAATCATCAATGAAAAAGGTATCGGTGTGGTGGATAACGGCGCGGCTACATTTGTGCCGCTGATGTCGTACATCGCAGAAAACCATGTTGACGAGTTGCTGAAAGAAGAAAAAATACGCCTGGTACTGCATGTGCCGGTAACGGGCGGGCAGGATTTGCGTGACTGTCTGTCCGGCCTGAAACAGACCGCCGAAGGGATTGATGCCGATATTGTGGTTTGGCTCAACGAATACAAAGGCGAAATCAAAGCACCGGACGGCAAAGGGTTCACGGAACTGCCTGTCTATCAGGAACATAAATCGAAAATTATCGGCATGATCAACTTGGGGCTGCGCAATCCCGATACCTACGGTAAAGACATCGAAGTGATGGTCAGCAACAGTTTGACTTTTGACGAGGCCATCCGGTCGTTCGGCATCATGGAGCGTCAACGCCTCAAAACCGTGCAACGTGAATTGTACGGACAACTGGACAAAATCCCGTTCTTGGCTACCGGGACGGAGCCGGCAAAAACCGTAGTAAAACCGAACGGACAAGAGGCGTGATATGGCTAAACAGGCAGATGTAGAAGCCATCATTAACGATGTATTCCGCGTTTCAGGCATCAAGTTGACGGCAGATGACCCCGTTATCGCTATTCTGTTGGTGCAGGAAGCCCGTCTGAAAGCCTTGTTTGAAGAGCAGCGTATCGGCATTCGGCACAGCTTGGCCGAGTACGCGGCGGAAATGGACGATGCGCTGAAAGAAACGGTGGCGGCGGCGAAAGAGTTAAAAACCTATCGGGAGCAGATTTTGGCAGACTTATTGGCCAAAAGCGACGGGCAGCTTCAAGATGCCGAAGGCCGTATTTATGCGGCCATGCAGCCGAAGATTGCGGCTCAGAACAAGGCGTTGGCAGACGAAATTGCCGCCAAGACGAACCGGTCTTGGCTGGCTGCTTTTTTGGTTTTCTGCTTGTTGAGCCTGTTACTGAAATTTATTTGAGAGGTTAGCCATGCTGATAGAAGAAAAGGCAGTTGTAGCTACGGTCAAAGTCAATCCGTCGTTTGTTCCGACGGAAGACCGGTTTCCGCACTACCGGCTGGTTCCGCTCGATACGGACAGGCAGGGTTATCTCTGCCTGATTTTCTATATCGGTCCGGACAGTTTCCTGATGTTGGAGCCGCGCATCAAACGGTATGCGGCTCTTAAAAAGTTGTCGTTATGGCTTGAAAACGCGGATTATGAGATTTACGAAATTATGCGAAAAGGGTAGCTTATGAAAAGTTATACCGCTGAAGAGGTTGCTGAGTATTGTAAATGCCATGTTGACACAATTCGCAGCTATATAAAGCAAGGACGCTTAAAGGCAAGTAAACCTGGGCGTGCTTATTGTATTACCCAAGCCGCACTTGACGATTTTATAATCACATTGGAGAATGTTCAGGTGCAGGCATCACTCGAAAGCAGGAGTGAAGAAAAATGCCTAACAATAAAAGCAATAGCGGAATCTACCAACGTAACGGTATCTGGTATATCGATTTTATCGCACCCAGCGGTAAAAGAGTTAGACGGTCTGCTCAAACAAAAGAAAAGCGTGAAGCGGAAGAATTGAGGGATAAACTCAAATATGAAGCATGGCGTATTTCTCAGCTAGGCGAAAAGCCTAAGCGGATTTGGGATGAAGCTGCCTTACGTTGGATTCAAGAAAAATCGCATAAAAAAACCATAGCGGACGATATGGCCAAAATTAACACCCTTACACAGCTGAGAGGTGTTTTTTTACATCATATCGACCGCGATTTGATACATAGCATAGTTGCGAAACTACCTTGTAAAAACAGTACCAAAAACCGATACCTTTCGCTAATACGTTCAATTCTCCGTGCTGCCGTCAATAAGTGGGAGTGGTTAGAGAAAGCCCCATATATTGAAGAGTATAAGGAGGATAATGGGCGTATTCGCTGGTTAAAACCTGAAGAGGCTCAACGATTGATAGATGTTGCGAAGCCACGATATTTTGCTGATCTAATCATTTTCAGCTTAAATACCGGACTTCGTCAGGCTAATGTCTTGGGATTGAAGTGGAATCAGGTTGATTTGGAAAGGAAGGTCTGTTGGTTTCATTCTGATGAAATGAAAGCTGGCCAGGCGTTAGGTGTTGCGCTAAACCAAACAGCAGTTTCGGTATTGGAACGTCAAATAGGAAGGCATGAAACTTTTGTTTTTGTGAATAAGCGAGGTAAGCCGATAACGGATATAAATAGCCGATATTGGAAAAGTTCGCTTGAGGAAGCAGGAATAGAAGATTTCACTTGGCATGATTTGCGCCATACTTGGGCAAGCTGGCTTGTTCAGCGTGGTGTTCCGCTAAGGGTACTTCAAGAAATGGGTGGTTGGAAGACACTTGCCATGGTTCAAAGATACTCTCATCTTTCGCCTGAGCATTTACATCAACACGCGCAAGTTCTGCATGACTTAGTCAACCATGTTGATACAGGAAATGTACTATTTGACACAGATAAGGCACAAAGCAAAAAGACAGCTTAAAAAAATAGGCTGCCCTCAATAAGGATTTAAATTCGTAAGTATCAGTAATTAAATGAATTATTGGTGCCCGGAGCCGGAATCGAACCGGCACGACCTGTTTAGGGTCGACGGATTTTAAGTCCGTTGTGTCTACCTATTTCACCACCCGGGCAATAGTTTTATCGGAATAAAACTATTGAAAGTGGAGGCGGGAGTCGGAATCGAACCGGCGTAGACGGATTTGCAATCCGCTGCATAACCACTTTGCTATCCCGCCATAATAAAAAAGTTGCTTTATTTCAAACAACTTTGTTATTTGGAGCGGGAAACGAGTCTCGAACTCGCGACCTCAACCTTGGCAAGGTTGCGCTCTACCAACTGAGCTATTCCCGCATTTAATTAAATTTGAATGGAGCGGGAAACGAGTCTCGAACTCGCGACCTCAACCTTGGCAAGGTTGCGCTCTACCAACTGAGCTATTCCCGCATTTAATTAAATTTGAATGGAGCGGGAAACGAGTCTCGAACTCGCGACCTCAACCTTGGCAAGGTTGCGCTCTACCAACTGAGCTATTCCCGCTCAAATTTAATACTGATTGTTACACGCCGTAACAAGGAAGACGCTATTATTATGGATTTGATTCCAATCGTCAAGCTGTTTGCATCATTTTTTTCAACTTTTTTGCGCCATTTCTTTCCAAACCATTTTCAGGTAATAGAACATCGACCAAATCGTGAGCACGGATGCAATAAACATCAATATGTTACCAATCATGATTAAGTCGAAGCCGTGGAAATTAGGTAAGCCGATGAGCAGCAATAAGATGGCAGCCATTTGCGCGGTGGTTTTTAATTTGCCGATGGTGGCGACGGCCACGCTGTTGCGCCGTCCCATTTGTGCCATCCATTCGCGTAGTGCGGAAATGGTGATTTCGCGACCGATGATGATCATGGCGAAGATAACGTAAGTACGGTCAAGGCTAACGAGCAGCAGTAGGGCGACGGCAACCATGAGTTTGTCGGCAACAGGATCGAGAAATGCGCCGAAGTCGGAAGTTTGTTTCCACAGGCGTGCTAAAAAGCCGTCAAACCAGTCGGTAATAGCAGCCACGGCAAAGATAATGGCGGCTGTCCAGTTGACGGTTTGAGGATCTGCCCAGTTTTCCGGCAGATAAAAAAGTATGGTAAATACCGGAATGAGCAAAACGCGCATCCAGGTGAGAAAAATGGGAATATTCCAAGGCATTGGGGCGACCTTTTCGGTAGGCTGGTGGTTCGCTTGATATCAAGTTGGCTATTATAGCGAATTTCATCGGCTACCGATAATCTCTGAGGGTAAAAATTCCGGCACGAAGCTCTGCGCAGGGTAGGTTAGATGATGCTGAAGTTTCGGTAGTGAGGTAGTAATTGTCGCTGCAATGGGTTGTCTAAAAATGCATGTAAGGCCGTCTGAAAAGCGTGCAGGTGGTGGCTATGGGGATTATGCGGCAAATAGCGTGCGGCATAATAATGGGCGAGTAGGTCGGCCTGTTGTTCCATATTTAAGTCGCTGAAATGTTCGATGCCGTGTGGCGGAGGATAAACATAGGCTTTGCGGCGCACATAGCCGCCGACTGCCATCAGCAATATGCCGGCCCACCATGTTTTGAAACCGAGCTGATGCTGCCAAACATGGGTAAGTTCGTGAATGAGCCACATTTGATAGCTGTGGCCGGCCAGCGCGAAATCAGCAGGGCAGTTTTGGCGTGGGAAGTAAACGTTGCCGTTGGGGGCAATGGCCACATTGATATCGGGTAGATAGGGAATGCCGCGATAGATTTTGACGCGGGCATAATCAATGCCGTCTGAAAAAACACGGCGTGCCAATTCGACTTCGTTTGCCGTCAAGCGTCGCCAATGTTTACTCACGCGCTTCCTTTCGTTTGCGCCAATGATATTGGGTGCGCAATCGCCAGCCGACCAATACGGCGACGTAGCCGATTACGGCCAAAATAGAACCCAAAACCGGTACGCCGACTAACAAAGGTTTGCCCGCGCCCAACAGCCAAGTACCAAGCTCGCTGAAAAAATGTGTATCCGACCAGCTTGGGAATTCCAGCGAGTCTGCTGCTTCCACACCCAAAATCAGCGAGCCGATTTTATAGGCGGTGTAGTAGAGCGGCATATAGGTAATAGGGTTGGTGTAAAGCGTGCTGAACACGGCCACCGGCAGGTTGGTACGCAAGAAATAGGCAACAATCAGTGCGCTCAGCATTTGGGTGGGGCCGGGCATTAAGCCGCAAAACATCCCGACCGCCACCGATACCGCAGCTTGACGGCGGTTGAGCGTCCAGAAATAGGGTTTGTCAAACAGTGGTGCAAAAGGCTTGCTCCAGCGCGATGAGAAAATCTGCTGGCGGTTGGGAAGTTTTTGGCGTAAACCGTTGGACTTGGGTTGGTTCATGGATGGGTGTTGGAGTGAAACATACGGCGTAATATGGTGGATTGTAGCTGAATTTTAAAGAGAAGGCCGTTTGAAAAAAATAAGCCTCGTTAAAGTTTGCCTAAATTACAGATGTTAAAAGGCCGTCTGAAAAAATTTTCTTTCAGACGGCCTTGAGTTTTACTGACCGTTATCCGTACCGAAGAGTTTATCCATCGGGGTCAGATTAATGGCATTACCTTGGCTGGTGATCCATTTGTTTTCCACGCGCCAGATACCGGCTGTGTCAGCTACACGCACATACCAGTGATTGGTGACAGGTAAAGGTTTGAATACGGCTTCGTATTCCATGCGGTCGGCAGCTCCGTTGCTTTCCACTGCTTTGAGCGTGATGGTCTGGTCTTCCGCTTTTTTGGCCGGATGCATCAATTGCAGTTGAACCGGCTGCTTAGTATCGAAATCGCCACTGACAAATACTTTGGCTTTATCCATATCCGGGCTGATCAATACCTGCGCCTGAATGTGGCGTTTGACTGCTTCTTCATCGCGATGCAATTCAATTCCGATGTGTTTGCCGTCTTTGTAGTAATCGTCGGATACCAAGTCGGTCATGTTTTGCTTGGCAACAAAAAACATGGATACGCTGGCAATCACCACAAAAATCGGGCCGACCATCAGAAACCACGGCCAGAAGTTTTTATACCAAGGTTGGACATTTTTTTTCTGTGGCACATTACTCTCCGATAAAGGTTGCTTCTTCTTCAATCACCACTTTATCCGAATCGGCTTTGCCTGATTCTTGGTAAACGAAGGTAAATTCAATAGGGTGGCTGCCTTTGTCGGCATATTCCGGAATGGTGGAGACTTGCACCGGAATCGTGATGGTTTCACGGGCAGGCAGTTTCAAGCCTTCTTCCGGTAAGCCGGTTAATGTGATTTCTTCGAAGCCTTTGACGCTTGCGGTCAAAACTTGGTCATATTCGCTGTTGTTGATGATGCGCAGATTATACGCATTTTCCAGCCAGCCTTGGTTGTTTTCACGAACCATTACGCCGCGGTCTTTCAAGATATCCACTTCAACCATTTTGCGGGTAGAAATACCGGTGATAAAGGCAATAATCACGACGGCCAATACTGCGCCGTAACCGGCTACGCGTGGGCGCTTCAAGCGTTTCTTGATGTCGGATTCAGGATACTCATGTTCCAATGCGCCTTCAGTGGTGTAACGGATCAGGCCGCGCGGATAGTTCATTTTATCCATGATTTCATCGCAGGCATCAATACAGGCGGCGCAACCGATACATTGGTATTGCAGACCGTCGCGGATGTCGATGCCGACCGGACATACCTGTACGCACATATTACAGTTGATACAGTCACCCAGCGGGGTTTCTTCGCGCGAAACACTTTTCTTACGCGCACCACGCGGCTCACCGCGTTCGTAATCGTAAGAAATAATCAGCGTGTCTTTGTCAAACATGGCGCTTTGGAAGCGGGCGTAAGGGCACATGTGCAGACACACTTTTTCACGCATGATGTGCGCCATGAAGAAGGTCATGAATCCGTAGAAGGCTGCGGCAAACATAGCCCCGCCGCCTGCCGAGCCGTTAAACAAAGCCGGTACAAATTCGCGAATCGGCGTGAACCAACCGGCAAAGGTAATGCCTGTCCAAGCGCAGAACAGGAAAATTAGCAGATATTTAGTCGTTTTAATACGGATTTTGGTGAAATTCCACGGCGATTTGTCCAGCTTCAGGCGTTTGTTGCGGTCGCCTTCGACTGAGTTGTCAATCCACAGCATAATTTCGGTATAAACTGTTTGTGGGCAAGAATAACCGCACCACAAGCGGCCGGCGATGGTTGTCCACCAAAACAGGCCGAAGGCGCAAATTATCAGCAATAATGCCAGGTAAATCAAGTCGCCCATGCCCAGAGACAAGCCGAAGATATAGAAATGGCGCTCGGGAATGTTAAACAATACCGCTTGGCGGTCAGACCAGTTAAACCATGGAATGATGTAAAATACGAATTGCGTGGCCAATACTGCGGCAATACGCAGTTTGGCAAAGCGGCCTTCGGCTTTTTTCGGGTGAATACGTTCGCCCACCGGATGAATTTGAATCGCAGCCGATTTCGGTTTGGCAGGTGTCGGCGGCGCTGATTTTTCCGTTTTGGCTTGCGCTTGGCTGTATTGTTTAGGCTCGGCTTGCGGCTCGTTCACATGATGTTCGGCGGCCGGGGTTGGTTTTTCTTCGGCAGACATAGCTTGTTCCTTAATAAATATTAATATAATATTTTTTGATCATGGTGGTGTGTTTTGCAATCCATTTCAGACGGCCTAGGCAATCTGAAAAATGTTTGCAGCGGGAACTTTGTAATCATAACATTTTCTACTGCTCCTGCCGACCAAACTGCTTGCTGATATTTAGAAATTCATCTAATGTTTTTTGAACTGATACAAAAAATGTTTTTTGAACTGATACAAAAAAAGATTTGTATGAATCAATTGAAGCCTAAAGGCAATACCGCTGCCAATATTGCTCAATCCATTGAACAGCTTATCCGCCGCAAAGTGTGGTCTGAAGGCTACCGTTTGCCGACGGTGCGCAGTTTAGCTGATAGGTGTTAATCCCAATACGGTATCAGCCGCTTATAAACAATTGCGTGAAGCCGGCATCATCCATACCGATGGCAGCTGCGGCAGTTTTGTACCGCATAAAACTGAAATTCTTCACAGCGAAACCGCTGTTCCGCGGGGTTTGGTCGATTTGGCTTCGGGCAATGTCGATCGCCGCTTGTTGCCGCTGACGCCGGAATTGTTCGATCATTACAGCTTGAATGCCGATATGGGTAATTATGGCGACCATCCTGAATTGATGAAATTTTTAAAAAAATGGTTGGCCGAATATATCGGCATTGAGAGCGAATTGATGTTGCTTTCTAGCAGCTTGGATATTATCGAGCGTATTCTCATGCAACGCTGCATCAGCGGCAGTAAAGTCTTGATTGGAGATCCATGCTGGCCGCCGCTGCCTGCGTTGTTGGCTACTTTACGGTTAGAAGCCGTGTCTTTACGGATGGATGATGAGAGGGCGGTGATACCTGAGCCATTGATCAATGATTTTTCTGTGGTGATTCTCACGCCGCGGGCGCATAGCCCGACCGGTATTAATTACAGCCGCGCGCGTTGGCAGCAATGGCAGGCATTTTTGAATCAGCGTGCTGCCTTGCTGATTGTCGATGACCATTGGGCGGCTTTAAGCCAGCAGCCTTTTCACGGCATGCAAGGTTTTGAAGGTGAATGGATATACACCACGTCTACCAGCAAATTTCTGGGCACCGATGCACGCATAGCGATTGCGGCCGGCAACAGCAATATCCTGCATGCCATGAAAAAGCGTTTCACCTTGGGGTCGCGTTGGATCAGCAAAATCCTGCAACATTTGACTTGGCAACTGTGGCGGCAGCTGGAAGGGGAGGCTATGTATAAAATTTCAGAAAACTATCGCATCCGCCGTTAAACCTTGTTTGCATGTTTGAATCAACACGGCATTTTTCTCTTGGGCAAAAATGGTGAAGGTTTCCATATTTGGCTGCCGGTGGTCAATGAAGTGCAGGTGATTCAGTTTTTGGCAGCAAAGGGCTGGGCGGTGCAAAGTTGTGCAGCATTTCACTTTGGTAAAAGCGGTTCGGTGCGCATTAGTTCAGCAATCTCGATTTGGCGGATTGCGCACGTTTGGCCGACGATATTGCCTCTACACTCAATGCAGACCGTAAAACCATATATTGAGTGTAGAGGCCGTCTGAAAATTTTCTGCATGGTTTTCAGACGGCCTTTGGTTTTGTCGCAATACTGTGCTTGAAAGCCCTGGAAAATAAAGCGATAATTCAAACCGTTTCCCCACATTCACATCTTTAAAAGAAAGAAGGTACTGATGTCACAACTGGCAAACGCAATCCGCTTCCTTTCCGCAGACGCGGTACAAAAAGCCAACTCCGGCCATCCGGGTGCGCCGATGGGCATGGCTGAAATGGCCGAAGTTTTGTGGACGCAATATCTCAACCACAATCCCGCCAATCCGAAATTCTACAACCGTGACCGCTTTGTGTTGTCTAACGGTCACGCGTCGATGATTTTATACAGCCTGTTGCACCTGACCGGTTACGATGTTTCTATTGAAGATTTGAAAAACTTCCGCCAGCTTCACAGTAAAACCCCCGGTCACCCGGAATACGGCTACACCGATGGTGTGGAAACCACTACCGGTCCGTTGGGTCAAGGTATTGCCAATGCAGTCGGCATGGCTTTGGCGGAGAAAATCTTGGCATCCGAGTTTAATAAAGACGGTTTGGAGATCGTCGATCACTACACCTACGTGTTCTTGGGCGACGGCTGCTTGATGGAAGGCGTATCTCACGAAGCCTGCTCTTTGGCCGGTACTTTGGGCTTGGGCAAATTGATTGTTTTGTATGATGACAACAATATCTCCATCGACGGTAAAGTAGACGGCTGGTTTACCGAAGATATTCCGCAACGTTTTGCAAGCTACGGCTGGCATGTTGTCCCGAATGTCAACGGTCACGATACCGCTGCGATTCAGACGGCCATTGACGCTGCACGCGCTCAAACAGATAAGCCTTCTATCATCTGCTGCAAAACCTTAATCGGTAAAGGTGCCGCAACCAAAGAAGGCAGCCACAAAACCCACGGTGCACCATTGGGCGCAGAAGAAATCGAAGCCACGCGCAAACATTTGGGCTGGGCGTATGCCGCGTTTGAAGTGCCGCAAGAAATTTATGAAGGTTGGGATGCCAAAGAAAAAGGCGCCCAATTGGAGAACGAATGGAACAAACTGTTTGCTGAATACCAAAGCCGCTTCCCTGAAGAAGCTGCCGAATTCGTACGCCGCATGGAAAAAGAATTGCCGAAAGACTTCAACGCTTATGTTCAGACAGCCTTGAAAGAAGTGTGCGACAAAGCCGAAACCATCGCTACCCGCAAAGCCAGCCAAAACAGCATCGAAACTTTGGCCAAAGTATTGCCGGAATTTGTTGGTGGCTCGGCAGATTTGACTCCTTCTAACCTGACCGACTGGTCACACAGCAAAGCCGTTACTGCTCAAAACGGGGGCAATTATGTGCATTACGGCGTACGCGAGTTCGGCATGGCCGCCATCATGAACGGTATGGCACTGCACGGCGGCGTGAAACCTTTCGGCGCCACCTTCCTGATGTTCAGTGAATATCAACGCAACGCCTTGCGCATGGCGGCACTGATGAAAATCAACCCGGTTTTCGTGTTTACCCACGATTCCATCGGTTTGGGCGAAGACGGCCCGACACACCAACCGGTCGAGCAAACTGCCACCTTGCGCCTGATTCCGAACATGGACGTATGGCGCCCTTGCGACACCGCCGAATCGCTGGTGGCATGGGCAGAAGCAGTCAAAGCTGCCGATCACCCGAGCAGCCTGATTTTCAGCCGTCAAAACTTGAAGTTCCTGCAACGCAGCGATGAACAATTGAACAACATCCAACGCGGCGGCTATGTGATCAGCGAAGCACAAGGCGAGGCTAAAGCTGTGATCATCTCCACCGGTTCGGAAGTCGAATTGGCCTTGAATGCGCAAGCTGCTTTGGCTGAAGAAGGTATCGCCGTGCGCGTAGTGTCTATGCCGTCAACCAACGTGTTCGACCGCCAAGACGCCGCTTACCAAGCCGGCGTATTGCCGGCCAATCTGCCGCGCGTCGCAGTAGAAGCAGGCGTGACCGATGGTTGGTACAAATATGTCGGCTTAAACGGTAAAGTAGTCGGCCTCGACCGCTTCGGTGAATCAGCTCCGGCAAAATTGCTGTTTAAAGAGTTTGGCTTCACCACAGACAATGTGGTTGCAACCGTAAAATCTGTTTTGTCAGTAAAATAAGTTTGAACAAAGGCCGTCTGAAATATTTCAGACGGCCTTTTTATTGGGGTGAACCCGCAACATTAAAATAAGCTTTTTTGTGCTTGATTGAGATAATTCAATAAGGGTTTGGGTAAACCATAAGCGGCCAAATCTTCTTGTGCGACCCACAGGCCGTCTGAAATCTTTTCAGACGGCCTTTCGTCTGTGGTAAACGGGGTAATCATCAAAAGACGATGGGTCAGGCGGTGTGTGAACGCGGCTTCTTCATTGAGGCTGTCTAAATCGAGATTTAGGGCTTCTTGGGTGTATTGGTATAAGCCTGTTAAGTGTTCAAAACACGGCACACAATACAGGCCGCCCCAAATGCCTTTGGTCGGGCGTTTATGCAGTAGGATTTGATTATCCTGGTTGCGTACGATCAGCCAATACAAAGACAGGGTGTGTACCTCGACTGCTGCTTTTTTTCGCGGCAATTCAGTAATGCGGTTTTGCTTTTTAGCTTGGCAAATGTCGTTCATCGGGCATTCGTGGCAAAGTGGTTTGGTGCGTTTGCACACGGTTGCACCCAAATCCATCAAGCCTTGGATATAAGCGGGCATATCGTTGTTTTTAGGCGGCAACAGGCTTTCGGCAAGCTGCCAGAGCTGATTTTCAAATTTCTTGTTTTGCAGATTGCCGTCAAGTGCATATACGCGGCACAACACACGTTTGACGTTGCCGTCTAATATGGTTTCACGCTGATTGAATGCAAAGGCGGAAATGGCGGCGGCAGTACTGCGACCGACGCCGCATAGGGTTTCCAATTCGATTCGCGTTTGCGGAAATTCGCCGCCGAATTGTTTTACCACTTGCTGGGCAGCTTTGTGCAAATTACGTGCGCGGCTATAATAGCCTAAGCCTGCCCATAGTGATAAAACCTCATCTTCGGCAGCATTGGCCAAGCTTTCAACATCAGGAAAGCGGTTCAGAAAGCGTGGATAATAATCCAATACGGTGGCCACTTGCGTTTGCTGGAGCATGATTTCCGACAACCAAACGGTGTAGGGGTTTTGGGTCTGCCAAGGTAGATGATGGCGGCCGTGTTGGCGTTGCCATTGAATAAGGCGGTCTGAAAAAGTAGGGGGTTGGGGCATGGCTTCAGATTAAATCAGGAGGGTTTGCGTTGTATCAAAAATAGTTTAAAAACAGGGTGATATATTATAACATTTGGCAAAACTGAAATTGACTTTCATCAGTAGTAGGACTATAAATAAGGTATACTGTAATGTGAAGTTTCATCTTTTTTCGTTTCATCAAACAATAAAAGGAGCTGTACTATGAAAGCTATGGTGTACCACGGAGCGAACGATATCCGTTTTGAAGAAAAGCCGCGCCCTGAAATTATCGACCCGACCGATGCGGTAGTAAAAATCGTTAAAACCACAATTTGTGGTACTGACTTAGGCATTTGGAAAGGTAAAAATCCGGAAGTTGCCGATGGCCGCATTCTCGGTCATGAAGGTGTAGGTATTGTAGAGGAAGTAGGTTCGGCTGTAAAAAATATCAAGGCAGGCGACAAGGTTATCATTTCTTGCGTAAGCAAATGTTGTACTTGCGACAACTGTAAAAAACAACTCTATTCACACTGTCGTAATGGTGGCTGGATTTTGGGCTACATGATTGACGGCACACAAGCCCAATACGTGCGCACGCCTTATGCCGACAACAGCTTGATTCCGTTGCCTGATTCGGTAAATGATGAAGTGGCTTTGTTGTTGAGTGACGCCCTGCCGACCGCACATGAAATCGGTGTGCAATATGGCGATGTAAAGCCGGGTGATACCGTATTTATCGCCGGTGCCGGTCCTGTGGGTATGTCGGCTTTGTTGACCGCACAGCTTTACAGTCCTGCAGTATTGATTGTTTGCGACATGGACGAAAACCGTCTGAAAATGGCAAAAGAGTTGGGGGCGACCCATTTAATTAATCCAAGCTCTGGTAATGTGGAAAAACAAGTATTCGATATTGTTGGTAAGGACGGCGTAGACTGCGCGATTGAAGCAGTCGGCATTCCGGCTACTTGGGACATGTGTCAAGAAATCGTGAAACCGGGCGGCCATATCGCGGTAGTTGGTGTACACGGTCAGCCGGTTGATTTCAAACTGGAAAAACTGTGGATCAAAAACCTTGCCATTACCACCGGTTTGGTGAACACCAATACCACCGAAATGCTGCTGAAAGCGATTTCGACCAGCTCGGTAGATTATACCAAAATGATTACCCATCGCTTTAAATTCAGTGAATTGGAAGAAGCGTATCATGTGTTCAAACATGCATCTGAAAATCAAGCCATGAAAGTGGTGTTGATTGCGGATTAATTAGTCAGGATGTGATTTACATCACGCTACTGTTTGGAAGAAGCCGTCTGAAACATATGTTTCAGATGGCTTTGTGATTTTATGCTTTAAGCTCCCGCTACTGATTGATTAATGACAATTAAACTAAAAGGCCGTCTGAAAGGAAATACTTTCAGACGGCCTTTGATGGTTTAGCCTACGCTAATTATACATTCACTTTTTCGGCAACTTCGTTGTAGGTGGCGATTTCGTTGAAGTTCATATAGCGGTAGATTTGATCACCGTTTTCATCGATGATACCGATGTTGGCTTGGTATTCTTCGATGGTTGGGATTTTACCCAGTTTAGAGCAAATCGCGGCTAATTCTGCCGAACCTAAGAACACGTTGGTATTTTTACCTAAGCGGTTCGGGAAGTTACGGGTTGAAGTCGACATTACAGTCGCGCCTTCGCGCACCTGTGCTTGGTTACCCATACACAATGAGCAGCCCGGCATTTCCATGCGTGCGCCGGCACGGCCCAATACACCATAGTGACCTTCGTCGGACAGTTGTTTTGCATCCATTTTGGTCGGTGGCGCAATCCACAGGCGAACCGAAGTATCGGTTTTGCCTTCGAGCAATTTAGAAGCCGCACGGAAGTGGCCGATGTTGGTCATACAAGAACCGATGAACACTTCGTCAATCACAGTGCCTGATTTTTCAGACATGAAGCATACGTCGTCCGGATCGTTCGGGCAGGCGATGATTGGCTCTTTGATGTCGTCCATGTTAATTTCGAGAACCGCCGCATATTCGGCATCGGCATCGCCTTCCAACAATTGCGGATCAGCCAACCAAGCTTCCATGGCTTTAATGCGGCGTTCCAAAGTGCGGGCATCTTTATAACCATCTGCGATCATGTTTTTCATCAACACGATGTTAGAAGTCATGTATTCGATGATCGGCTCTTTGTTCAGCTTCACGGTACAACCGGCTGCGGAACGCTCTGCAGAAGCGTCAGACAATTCAAATGCCTGTTCAACTTTCAAATCGGGCAAACCTTCGATTTCCAAGATGCGGCCGGAGAAGATGTTTTTCTTGCCGGCTTTGGCAACCGTAAGCAAACCGTTTTTAATGGCATACAATGGAATCGAGTTCACCAAATCGCGCAAGGTCACGCCCGGTTGCAATTTGCCGCTAAAGCGTACCAATACAGACTCAGGCATATCCAAAGGCATAACGCCGGTTGCCGCGGCAAAGGCTACCAAGCCAGAACCGGCAGGGAATGAAATGCCGATTGGGAAACGGGTGTGTGAGTCGCCACCGGTGCCGACTGTATCCGGCAACAGCAAACGGTTTAACCATGAGTGAATCACACCGTCACCCGGGCGTAGCGATACGCCGCCACGAGTAGAGATAAATTCAGGCAATTCTTTGTGGGTACGTACGTCAACCGGTTTCGGATAAGCTGCGGTGTGACAGAACGACTGCATAACCATATCGGCAGAGAAACCCAAGCAAGCCAAGTCTTTCAACTCGTCGCGGGTCATCGGGCCGGTGGTGTCTTGTGAACCGACAGTCGTCATGCGTGGTTCGCAGTAAGTACCCGGGCGAACACCTTGACCTTCAGGTAAGCCACATGCGCGACCAACCATTTTTTGCGCCAATGAGAAACCAGCTTTGGTTTCAGCAGGTGCTTGCGGCAAGCGGAATTTATCAGAAGCAGGCAGACCCAAAGCTTCGCGCGCTTTGGCAGTCAAACCACGGCCAATAATCAGGTTAATACGACCACCGGCTTGCACTTCATCCAACAATACTTGAGATTTCAACACAAATTCTGCAACAGTTTCGCCGTTTTTCACGATTTTGCCTTCGTATGGCAAGATGTCGACAACGTCACCCATTTGCAGAGCTGATACGTCTACTTCGATTGGTAATGCGCCAGAGTCTTCTTGGGTATTGAAGAAAATCGGGGCAATTTTACCGCCTAAACATACGCCACCGAAGCGTTTGTTCGGTACGAAAGGAATATCTTCACCAGTGTGCCAGATTACAGAATTGGTCGCTGATTTACGCGAAGAACCGGTACCCACTACATCGCCAACGTAAGCGACAGGGTGGCCTTTGGCTTTCAAT
Organism: Neisseria weixii; assembly: GCF_042658245.1. Taxonomy (NCBI): domain Bacteria; kingdom Pseudomonadati; phylum Pseudomonadota; class Betaproteobacteria; order Neisseriales; family Neisseriaceae; genus Neisseria; species Neisseria weixii. Next base: position 161,566 of record NZ_JBHSPY010000001.1, on the reverse strand, counting down.
TCTTCCAATAATTTGATTGGACCCACTTCGCCCGGTTTATCAGGGTTGATACCGTCGCGCGGGTTTTTCAGCATAGCCAAGGCATGCAGAGGAATGTCGGGACGGCTCCATGCATCAGGTGCGGGAGACAAGTCGTCAGTGTTGGTTTCGCCGTCAACTTTGAATACGGTTACCGTAATTTTTTCAGGAACAGCTTCGCGAGAAGTAAACCATTCGGCATCAGCCCATGATTGCAACACTTCTTTAGCATGAACATTGCCTTTTCCGGCTTTTTCTTGTACATCGTGGAATGAATCGAACATCAACAATGTGTGTTTCAAACCTTTGGCAGCGATAGGTGCCAATTGGTCATTGTCGAGTAATTCGATTAACGGATGGATGTTGTAACCGCCGAGCATGGTGCCGAGCAATTCGGTGGCGTATTCTGCAGAAATCAATGGGCTGGAAGCGCTTCCTTCGGCAACGGCAGCCAAGAAAGAGGCTTTCACTTTGGCGGCATCATCTACGCCCGGCGGAACACGGTTAACCAACAGGTCAACTAAGAATTCACCTTCGCCTTCAGGCGGGTTTTTCAACAGCTCGATCAAGTCGGCAGTTTGCTGTGCATCGAGAGGGAGGGGAGGAATACCAAGGGTGGCGCGCTCAGCAGCGGCTTTGCGATAGGCTTCTAACATCTCTTTGTTCCTTTATGGTGTTTTTCTTCTGAGGGATTGCGAAAGTTTGCGTTAAAGATTGTGAACAATCCTTCTTTATCATCATAGACTAATTTTAAAGAAATGAAAATACTCTTGTTGTAAGATGTAATAAAGATTTTTTCTCATATTAAGAATTAGGCCGTCTGAAAATATCTGAGCGTAAAGCGATACTTTAAACAACAGATTTTTCAGACGGCCTGTTTACGCAATGATTTGATATTGCAAATTATTTGAGACCTTTGCAAAATCCCTATCTTTGGCACATTTCTTCATTATACGCTGCTCGAAAGCTTGCCTATCTTGATGATATCTCTTCGTCCTCTGTGCTGCGACAACTTTGAACTGCACTCAAATCTAGGGTTTTGCAAAGCTCTTTATTTGGTATTTTTGCGCGTTTTTTTCGCGGCTGCGTTAAGCTCTTTGTATTCGCTGCCGTCAGCCAGCAGCAATATTGGGTCTTCGCCTTTGTCAATGACATTTTGATTGATAACGACTTTTTTCACGTCTTTCAAGTCCGGCAATTGATACATGGTGTCGAGCAGGCAGCGTTCGACAATCGAGCGTAAGCCACGCGCACCGGTTTTGCGCTCCATCGCTTGCTTGGCAATACTGCGCAAGGCATTTTCTTCGATTTCCAATTCGACATTTTCCATGCCGAATAAGATTTGATATTGCTTAACCAAGGCGTTTTTCGGCTTTGTTAGGATGTTAATCAGGGCATCTTCGTCCAGTTCGGCCAAGGTGGCGATCACCGGCAAACGGCCGATTAATTCAGGAATCAGGCCGAATTTGATTAAGTCTTCCGGTTCGACGGTTTCGAACAATTCGGAAATATTGATGTTTTCGTCTTTGCTGTGTACCGCTGCACCAAAGCCGATGCCGCCTTTTTCCGTACGTTGGCGGATGACTTTTTCTAGTCCGGCAAACGCGCCGCCACAAATAAACAGGATGTTGGTGGTATCGACGTTGATGAATTCCTGATTCGGATGTTTGCGGCCGCCTTGTGGCGGAACGCTGGCAACCGTGCCTTCAATCAGTTTCAGCAAAGCTTGTTGCACACCTTCTCCCGATACGTCTCGAGTAATGGACGGGTTGTCGCTCTTGCGGGAAATTTTGTCGATTTCATCAATGTACACAATCCCGCGTTGTGCTTTTTCGACATCGAAATCGCATTTGCTCAATAGCTTGGTAATGATTTGCTCCACGTCTTCACCGACATAGCCGGCTTCGGTTAGGGTGGTGGCATCGGCCATTACAAAAGGCACGTCTAATTTGCGCGCCAAGGATTGCGCCAACAAGGTTTTACCGGAACCGGTCGGGCCGATCAGCAAAATATTGGATTTGGATAATTCAACATTGCCGTTGGCTTTGGGGTGGCGTAAGCGTTTGTAATGGTTGTAAACAGCAACCGCCAAGGCTTTTTTGGCGTGCTCTTGGCTGATAACGTGGTCGTTAAGGTTGGCCACGATTTCGGCAGGAGTCGGCAGCGCACTGTTTTCGGTAGTTTTGATGTCGCTTGATTCGGCTGGTGCGCCGCTATCGGAGTCTTGCAGCATAACACCGCAGGTTTCAACACATTCGTTACAAATAAAAGCGTGCTCGCCTTCAATCAAATTTTTGACTTCGTGTTCTGACTTGCCGCAGAACGAGCATGAGCGTTTTTCTTCAGACATAATTTATTCTTTAAGATATTAATATGAAAGCCGCGAAGAAATCTTTCCGGCATGATTTCTTAGTAAAGCGGTTAAGTATAATAAGTATCGCTGGGTTTATCAAATTTGCCGGTGAGTTGTTGCGAAAATTTCCACATCGCATTAAATTTAAGGAAAGCTTGCAAACAAACGCAAAAATTCAATGAGTTGCTTTACATTTTTTTTAAAATTGCCGAAAATGTTGGAATATATTGATTGAAATGTTGAACAAATCTGTGAAAGATACCGCTATGTCAGTAAAAAAATGGTGTAACAAATTAAGTGCGGCCTGCTTGGGCGTGGCACTCGCGGCAAGTGTATTTCCGGCTGCCGCCGATGATATGGACGTATTGGGCCAGTTTTTAGAACAGAATTTCCCAACCCAGCAAGACCCGTTGGGCGCATTTGCCGAAACGCAAGCCGGTAAGGTGGAAGCCCAAGCCATGATGGCAGGGCCTTTGCTTTTGTCGCAATCTGCGCTGATTCTGAATAACCGCACGGGCGAAGTGTTGTATCAGAAAAACGCCAATCGTGTGATGCCGATTGCGTCGATTTCCAAATTGATGAGTGCGATGGTGATTTTGGATGCCAAGTTGGATATGAACCAAATGGTTGAAATTACACCGGCTGAAATTGACCGTTTGAAAGGCACCGGCAGCCGTTTGGGTATAGGTACTACCTTAACCCGCAGCGAATTGCTGCATTTGAGCCTGATGAGCAGCGAAAACCGTGCGACACATGCTCTGGGGCGCACTTATCCGGGCGGTATGAGCGCGTTTGTCGCAGCGATGAATGCCAAGGCACAAAGCTTGGGTATGTACAACAGTCGTTTCTATGAGCCGACCGGTTTGGATTTCCGTAATGTCTCTACGGCACATGATTTGAGCCGTTTGGTTGCGGCAGCGAGTAAATATCCGTCGATTCGTTCAAATTCAACGTCTAATTATGGCTCGGTTTATACCGTTCGCGGTCGTCAAAGCTATAAAAATTCCAATGCCTTGGTTCGAGAAGGCTCATGGAATATCGAATTACAGAAAACCGGTTACACCCGTGAGGCAGGCCGTTCAATGGTGGTAAAAGCCAATGTGCAAAATCAGCCGGTCACCATCGTATTGCTGAATTCACCAAGCTCGCTGACACGAGTAAACGACGCGCGCAGTATCCAATCCTGGATGTTGCAAACCCGTTCGTAATGATTTGGTTAAAAAAGGCCGTCTGAAGATCATCGGAAAGATACAAGGTTTCAGACGGCCTTTTTACGTATATTTTACGTATAAAAGCATTTGAAACCACCTTTACACGTTATATTGTGTCCATTAACTGGTAACTGGGAGCCATTTATGACGATTCAAAACAAACATTATGCATGGTTAACCGCTGCTTTGTTGGCGGTGACGGGTTGTACTTCAGTGGCGGACATGGTCGGTTATGATTCTGCTGCTTTAAACCAAAGCGCCGCGAAAAACTATACGCAGGTCATGCAAAAGGCGCAAAGCCAAGGCGTTTTGGATATCACATCGCAAACCGCACATCGCGTTCATGCCGTATTCAACCGCATGAAGCCTTATGCCAATCAGGCTAACGGCACCGGCGTGCCGTTTAGTTGGCAGATGAATGTGATTCGCAGCAATGAAATAAACGCATGGGCGATGCCGGGCGGTAAAATGGCGATGTACACCGGCATGGTGGAGCGACTGAAGCTCACTGATGATGAAATTGCTGCTGTAGTTGGTCATGAAATGACCCATGCTTTGTTAGAGCACAGCAAAAAGGCCATCGGCGGCCAAGTCTTGACCGGTATCGGCGGCTCGATTTTGGCCAGCGCAACCGGAGTAGACGGTAATTTGATCGGTTTGGGTGCGGACTTGGCGGCGACCAAACCGTTTTCGCGTTATCAGGAAAATGAAGCCGATGCCGGCGGTGTGCGCCTGATGGCACAGGCCGGTTATAATCCGCAAGCGGCCATCAGTGTTTGGCAGAAAATGAATCAAGCACAAAGCGGTACACCGATTTCGGTTTTATCCACACACCCGGCTAACGATGCGCGCATTAACGCCATCCGTAAAATGCTGCCGGAGGTGATGCCGATTTACGAGCGCAACAAACGTTGATTTAAAGCTGAAATAGAAATGATGAGGCCCTCTGAAACGAATGGCCCGTTTCAGACGGCCTTTTTTGATGAATACGGTTCGGAGTTACAACAGCACAGAAAGCGAAGACATATCATCTAGATAGGCAAGTTGAGACTTTTGCAAAAGCCTCGGTTGATATGCTGTCTGAAACCTTACATCTGAACCGAGCCATCAACCGTAATGCTGATTTCTTCCGTACCAGGCGAGGCAGTTTCCACTGTATCCATCATCATGGCGGCTTCCGGTGCGGCGGCGCGATACATTTTACTTTCGGCCATTTGACCTGATTGCACACTGTTGCTGCCGATGTGGCCTAAGTTGATTTTGACGATTTTGTAATCGCGGTGGCCTAAGGTTTCAGCCAAAGTTTGCGCGCGTTGCTTGAAGCGGATGATGGCTGATTTACTCACTTCGTCAATCACTGATTCGCGTTTTTCTTTGGATACGCTGAAATAGGTGTATTCGACATGGGCATCATTTTGGGTATCGGCAATCAGACGGTTGAGCGCGGCGAAGTCTTTGCTTTCCACTTTGAAATCAGCGCGTTCTTCCCAGCCGGTTTGCGTGCGCTTGCCGTTTGTGTATTGATAACGCGGTGAAACGTTGCGGCTGAGTAGCTCGGTTTTGAAAGCGCTGTTTTTGGCTTGTCGGTTGAAACTATTGAATTTTCTGATAAATGCCGCATTCACTGCCTGACGATCTTTGCCTTCGGCACGCACTTGGAAACGGGCGGTCATGGTGTCGCGCGGCACTTCCATCACAGCGCTTTCGGAAAATTCGACAATATTGTAATTTAATTGTTCGGCGGCGGCGGGCAGGGCCGCGGCAAATAATAAAGCGGTTAAAGTCGGGCGGAGCATGGCTTTTCCTTTCGGGTGATTTATAGGGCAATAATCTAGCATATTGTTATACAAAATGGTATCAGGCCGTCTGAAAATACGTTTCACTTGTCGCGATTTTGTGTTCGAGGGTCTTGGTTATGTTTATAAAACCGGCGGTTTATTTAGCCAAAGAACCCCATTTTTACTTGAATCAGTTTTTCCAGTTCGCGCAACACGCGTCGGCGGGAAACGAAGAAAATCACATGGTCGCCTTCTTGCAGGATTTCATCGGTATGGTGCCCCATAATCACTTCTTCACCGCGCACAAGCGCAGCAAAATGGCAACCGGTCGGCCAGTTAACATCGCTGATTTTGCGGCCGACAATGGCGGAAGTGTTTTCATCTCCATGCACAATCACTTCAATTGCCTCGGCCGTACCGCGGCGCAACGGATGCACGGCCACCACGTCGCCGCGGCGGATGTGTGCCAGAATCGAGCCGATGGTAGTCAGGTGGGGAGAAACCACGATATCAATTTTGTTGCCTTCCAGCAAATCAACGTAGCTGGAGCGGTTGACAATGGCAATAACGCGCTTGGCACCGAGGTTTTTTGCCAGCAGGCTCGACATGATGTTGTTTTCGTCATCATTGGTCAGCGCGCAATAAATATCGATTTCGTCGATGTATTCTTCGTTGAGCAGCGATTCATCATTCGCCGATCCGTGTAGCACCAAGGTATTGTCGAGATTTTCTGCCAGCCATTCGGCGCGGGTGGCGTTGTATTCGATGATTTTGATGTCGTATTTGTTTTCCAGTTTTTTAGCCAAGCGGTAGCCGATGTTGCCGCCTCCGGCAATCATGATGCGCCGGCTGCGTTGTTCTTTCGGGCGCAATTCGCGGATGATGGCATCGATATTGTCGATGTTGGCGACAAAAAACACCTCGTCACCTTCGATAATTACGGTTTTCGATGACGGCACAATCAGGCGGTTGTTGCGGTAGATGGCGCAGATTTGGCAGTCGATGCCTTCAGGCAGATGAGCGTTGATGTCGGCAATTTCCTTGCCAACGAGTAAGCCTCCTTGCCTCGCCTGAACAATGACCATCTGCACTTTATTGTCGGCGAAATTCAAGACCTGCAACGTGCTGCTATAGCTGAGCAGGCCGACCAATTGCTCAGTCACCAATTGCTCGGGGCTGATGGTTTCGGTGATGTCGAAAATATTTAAGCTGTTGCTGTCTTCGCCTTCTTTGTTGGGAAAACTGTATTCCAAATATTCACTCGAACGCACGCGTGCGATGCGGTTGGGTACGTTGAAAATATCAGCAGCGATTTTGCAGGCAACGATATTGGTTTCGTCACTACGGGTCAGCGCAAGCAGCAAATCGGCATCGGCGGCGGCGGCTCGTTCCAACACGAAAGGAGATGCGCCGTTGCCGATGATGGTTTGCACATCGAGCTTGCTGAGCTGTTGCAGGGCTTTTTCATCGACATCGACGATGGTAACGTCATTGCTGGATAAGGAAGCAAGGTTTTGGGCAACGGTCGAGCCGACTTGGCCGCTGCCGAGAATCAGGATTTTCACGGTAATTGAATTGAGAATAAACAGAATGCGTTTATTGTATAACAAAGGCCGTCTGAAAACGAAGTTTCTGCGGAGCAAAAACGAATTTTCAGACGGCCTTTATTCATGTTAGGTCAATTTACGGTGTTGATTACCAGTAACCCAGCACCTTCCACCACATAATGCCGATGGTGCCGAAAATCAGCAGTTCCAACACGCTCATGATAAAGCCCGCTTTCCACCATTCCTGCATGGTGACGAAATTAGAACCGTAAATCACCGGAGAAGAACCGGAAGCGTAGTGGGTGAGCGACATCATAATACCGGTCGATGCAGCCATCACTAAGGCAAACAGCATAGGGGGAGCGCCCAATGCCAAACCTGCACCGTAGAATGCGCCGAACATGGCCGTAACGTGGGCAGTGCCGCTGGCAAACATATAGTGCGAATACACATAAGCCGCCACCAATAAGGCACAACCACCGGCCCAATCCAAACCCATGCCGGAAATACCGGCTTGCAGGTAATCAGACAGCCAGCCGATTAAGCCCAATTTGTTTAAGAAGTTGGCCATCATCACCAAAGCGGCAAACCAAACGATGGTATCCCATGCGCCTTTTTCTTTCAAGGCGTCTTCCCAAGTCAATACGCCGGTGAGCAGACACAATGAAAAGCCCAAGAAAGTGGTGGCAGTGGCGTCGATTTTCACGCCGAACAACATTTCCGGTACACCTGCCCACAACACCAGCAGCAACAAGAAAATCGCCAGCATGATTTTTTCGTTGCGCTGCATCGGACCCATTTTGCGCAATTCTTCTTTGGCCAGCGCAGTGGCATTCGGTGTTTGCTTGATTTCAGGCGGATACAGGAAATACAGCACCACAGGCATAATCAGCAAGGCGACCAAACCCGGCACCACCATCGCCATAAACCAAGTACCCCAAGTCAGGTGGATATCGGAATTGGTGGCTTTGGCAACCAGCTCAACCACCAAAGGGTTGGGTGCGGTGGCGGTGATGAAGATACAACAGGTGATGATGTTGGCGTGGTAGTTGACCAAGGCCAGATATTTACCGATTTTGCCTTCAGTGCCGTTTTCCGGATTGGAATCAAAGCTTAAAGCAATGGATTTCATAATCGGGTGTACAATCGCGCCGCCGCGTGCGGTGTTGCTCGGAGTGACCGGTGCGATAAACAAATCGGCAATCGCCAAGCTGTAGCCCACGCCCAAAGTGCGTTTGCCGAACCATGAAATCAACAAATAACCGATGCGCGCGCCCAATCCGGTTTTCAGCAGGCCGCGTGAAATCATGATGGCGACACCAATCATCCATATCAGCGAGTTGTTCAAGCTGCTCAAAGCATCTTTCATGGCTTGGCCGGCCGGATTTTTTACCGGCTTGCCGTCAACCAATTCAGGCACGGTCACGCCGGTGAGCGCAACCAAAGTAATGGCCAACATGGCCATCGCGCCAATCGGCATGGCTTTGCCGATGATGCCCGCAATAATGCCGACAAACAGCGCCAACAAGTGCCACGCTTGCGGTGACACACCTTCCGGCACCGGGATGCCGAACCAAATCAGCAGCGTCAGCGCCAGCGCGACCGCCGCAGGTATAGGTTTAAAACCCATGTTTCATCTCCAATCATGAAGTATTGTCAAAACTGTTTTCAGACGGCCTTTTTCAATCAGGCCGTCTGAAAGATTAAAATAATGTGCAGTTTGATGTTTTTCTTATGTTTTTCAGACGGCTTTGAAAAAAGCCAAAGCAGTCTGTCGGGGTGTGTTTTTGATGTTGGGTAGCGATTCAGGCGGTATCATAGCGTAAAACCTTGAGGCCGTCTGAAATCTTGGCCAACACTAAAACGATGGATGGCATACATCAATTTTCAGACGGCCTTTTTGACAACATGCGCTGTCAAGGCCGTCTGAAAAATAGGTTTAGTCCTGCTCAGCCGATGCCAAACCGTATTCTTCCGGGAAGGTGCGCAATGAGCTTTGCAACACGGTAACCGCCCCGTCAATCAAGCCGCAGCGGCCACTTTTTGGCAAAATTTGGCACAGGCTTTGTAAGGCGCGCAAGTCGTCGGCGGTGCCGATGCCGGTGTCCACACGGTTGAGCAGGCGCGACAGTTGGAACGTACCGCCCTTGCAAGGCGGGCATTGGCCGCAAGAGTTGGCCGCAAAAAATTCCACGTATTCCGATACCTTACGTACCACGCTGGTACCTTCCGAAATCACAATCATTGCACCGGTGCCCAAGCTGGATTTGCGTTCGCGCACGGACACAAAATCCAGCGGTACATCTAAATCTTTGGCTGTCAGCAGGGTATTCGACGGGCCGCCGGTAAACACGGCTTTGAAGGTTCGGCCTTCGAGCATACCGCCGCCATATTCGAAAATCAGCGTGTAAAGCGTGGTGCCCATCGGCAATTCGTATAAGCCCGGGTTTAACACGTCACCTGATAACGAATACAGTTTGGTGCCGACCGCATCGCCCAAGCCTAAGCTGCGGTACCATTCTGCGCCTTTGGCCAAAATTTGCGGAATATTGGCAAACGTTTCGGTATTGTTAATCAGTGTCGGTTCGCCGTTGACACCGCTTTCCGCAGGGAATGGCGGCTTGCGGCGCGGGAAAGGGAAACCGCCTTCCAGCCACGAAATCACCGCGGTTTCTTCGCCGCCGATGTAGCGGCCGGATGTTTCCACCAGTTGCAGATCCAAAGGCTTACCGAGATAGTTTTCAATGCGGATAAACAAATCGCTTTGTTTCCATTGTTCAATCGACGGAATCAGCGAAGCAATCGATTCAGTTTGGTGCGGGTTTACATACAGAACGGCTTTGTTGGCGCGACAGGCTACGGCCGCAATCAATACGCCTTCAATCACTTGATGCGGGGTTTGCGCCAGTAACACACGGTCTTTAAAAGTGCCCGGTTCGTCTTCATTGGCGTTGCACACGACGTATTTGTCGCCGTTTTTGCTTTGTGCGGCGACCGCCGCTTCCCATTTGCGCCAAGTCGGGAAACCGGCGCCGCCCATGCCGCACAAGTTGGCTTCTTGCAGCTTCGACACAATATTTTGCGGGTCGGCCAATGCCGCCAGCAAGCCTTCTCCGCCGCCGACATTGCGCCAAGCAGCCAAATCTGCGCCTACCCGGCGGGCGGGGTGTAATAAGTTTTGGTTGGCCTGATTCATGATTGCACCTCCTTCAAGCCTGCGTGTTCGCGTAAATCGAATCTACCGTAATCCGGATACAATACCGGCGCTTTGACATCGCTGCTCAAACCGGCGCGGGTCATTTCACGTTGTAAATCATGCACATGATCCACACCGCCGCGTACTTTTTTCAAAGGTAAGCCGCAGTTGGCCGCCGCCACTCCGGCGCGTCGGCCGAAGCTGATGATGTCGAGCAGGGCATTGCCCATCAGGCGGTTGCGGCCGTGAATGCCGCCGGTGACTTCGCCTGCCGCGTATAAACCCGGTACGGTGGTCGAGCCGTCGCCGTTGATTTCCATGCCGCCGTTTTGATAGTGCAGCGTCGGGTGAATCATCATCGGTTCTACTTTCGGATCCACACCGCATTTGTGGGCAACGTGGCCTAAAGTAACCAAGCGGTTCAACACTTCGGGATCGTTTTCAATTAAACGCGGAGTATCTAAGAACACGCCTACTTGGCCGTCGCGCACCACGCCGCGGCCTTCTGCCACTTCGCGCAAAATCGCGGCGGCGACCACGTCGCGTGGTTGTAATTCATCGACAAAACGCTCACCCAAACCGTTCACCAATTTGGTGCCTGCCGAACGGACAGCTTCGGAAATCAAAGCGCCGGCCAAGTGCGGCGGGTGTGCCACGCCGGTGGGGTGGTATTGGAAGGAATCGACATCACGCAATTTCACGCCGATGCGGTAGGCCATCACCAAACCGTCGGCGGTTGCGCCGTAGTGGTTGGATGTGGCAAAACCCTGCAAGTGCAGACGGCCTGAACCGCCGGTTGCCAACACCACAGATTTGGCGTGTACCAGCAGCAGGCTGCGTTTTTCCAAATCGTACAAAATCGCACCGACGCAACGGCCGTGTTCATCGGACAACAATTCGATGGCCGGATGGCGGTTGAATTGGGTGATGTTTTCATCGAGCTCCACCGCTTCACGCAACACGCGCATCATTTCCAAACCGGTAAAGTCGCGGTAGTGCAGAATGCGCGGCACGGTGGTGCCGCCGGCGCGTTTGCGGCTTAGATGGCCGTTACTGTCGGCACCTTGCGCCAAATCGAAAGTCATGCCCAAGCCAATCAGCCAACGGATGGCCGATGGTGCGTCAGTAACCATTTGTGCCACCAGAGCCTTTTTCGCCGCGTTGTGGCCGCCTTTGATGGTGTCGTCAAAGTGTTGTTGCAAACTGTCTTCGGTGCCGACTGCCGCTTGAATGCCGCCTTCGGCCATCACGGTATTGCTGTCGCCGATGCGCAGTTTGTTTGCCATCATCACACGGGCGCCGGTTTCGCTGGCCGACAAGGCCGCTGCCGCACCTGCACCGCCGCCGCCAATTACCAATACATCGGTATTAACGTGTTCGGCACGCGATAAATCGTAATCGTCAATCAAAGGCCGGCTGATTAACAGTTTGGCCAAATCAGGATGGCAATAGTCGCCGGCATTCGGACCAATCGGCAGCTTCACGCGCGCGCTCGGTTGGTAGTCGGGGTGGAAGCGGCTTAATAATTCGTCTTTCGGTGGCAAATCAGTGCGCATTTCCAATGATGACCCGTGCAAATTGGCCAAAGCGGTTTCGTAATCAATACCTGTTACTTGCTTTTCCATTTCAGACGGCCTCCTCTTCAAATTCCACGCGCATTTTGCCGCTGTCGATTTCGCGCAGACGGCGCATCAAATCCACCGGACGCAGCGTACGTGCGGCTTTCATGCGGCGGGCAAACAAGCCTAGATGGTTGGGGCGGATGTGTTCGGGGCAGGCGAGAGTGCATAAGTTGCACATCACGCATTGGTCGAAAGTATCCGCCGCCGCGCCGAAATCGCCCAATACCACCTGTGCTACGCCGTTTTCAACCTGCAAGCCTTTCGGGCAGGCGCGGTTGCAGCCGCCGCAGTGTCGGCAGTTTTGCGCTTCGGGGAAAGATTTGGCGGTGTCGTCGAGCCAGTTCCAGCCATCGCCGATTTCTTTGATGTCGTAATACTGAATATGCTCGGGGATAAAGTAATCAATAAAGCTTACCTGCATACCGGCTTCAACTTTGGTTTCGCAAGCAAGAGCGGTGGTGACATCACGTTCGCCTTCTTTGCGCACCATGCAGCGGCACGAGCCGCAGACACCTTGACCCATGCAGCCGACGTTTGCGGTAAGCGCGCTGCCGGCACGGGCATAGGCCTGAATAATGGACGAGTCGGGAGAAGCGTGTACTTCGTGGCCGTCGATGGTGAGGGTAATCAAATCACTCATGGGTTGTGTCCTGTTGAAAAGAAAGAGTAATAGTGGCGTGTTGTTTTATGTATTTTTATTACATAAGTTTTGATTTTTAAAACCTGAGTAGATTCGTCAGGAATTTTTTGTTATAAATCAAGGCTTATTTAATGTAATAAGTGTAGCAGAAATTAAGGTAAATTTGATGGTAGGCGGGGATGGCGAGGCTGTTTGAAGGATTGTGAACAAAAAAAGCGTGATTTTAAACCGGTTGAATGCTAAAAAACTGATTACCAAAGAAAAATAATTTCATAAAAAATAGAAATAGAAAAAAATCGGAATATTTTTAAAAATAAATACCATTATTTATAAATCAGATATTTTCATAATTAATTGAATATTATTATGAAAAATTGAAATCACAGAACATGGGCTGTTGTGTTGTTTAATTTCACTAATCGCATGTAACTTGATGTTGGTCAAACGCTGTTGTTAAAAAGATGACAAAGATTTTGCGATTGTGTAGTTTAAATTACCGCAAAAGGCCGTCTGAAAACAGAATGATAGGTAATTCATTTTGAAAACAGCCCTGTATTCAAAAGTTGGCCGGCATAGACAAAGTTTAACCATTGCCTCGATGAAATGTAAGATTATTCCCAATTGATATACAGGCAAAAGATTTAGGTTATCAAATTCTGAGTAAATTTATCAGTTATTAAATTAAAGGAAAATCAAAAGATTAGCAAATATAGACTGTTTTTCTGCCTTAAAAACAAGCACTATAACGCTTACAAATAGGCCGTCTGAAAACAGGCTCTGCCCACAACAACACAAACCAAACTTTTTTATTTAATAAAGGAACTGCCATGACCGTCATCAAACAAGAGGATTTCATCCGCAGCATTTGCGATGCTTTCCAGTTTATCAGCTATTACCACCCGAAAGATTATATCGACGCGCTCTATCAGGCGTGGCAGAAAGAGGAAAATCCGGCCGCCAAAGATGCGATGACACAAATTCTGGTCAACAGCCGCATGTGTGCCGAAGGCCGCCGCCCGATTTGCCAAGACACCGGTATTGCCACCGTGTTTTTGAAAGTCGGTATGAATGTGCAATGGGATGCCGAAATGAGCGTGGAAGATATGGTTAACGAAGGTGTGCGCCGTGCCTATACTTGGGAAGGCAACACCTTGCGTGCTTCCGTATTGGCCGACCCTGCGGGCAAACGCCAAAACACCAAAGACAACACGCCGGCCGTGATTCACATGAGCATTGTGCCGGGGGATAAAGTAGAAGTGACTTGCGCAGCCAAAGGAGGCGGCTCGGAAAACAAATCCAAATTGGCGATGCTGAATCCTTCTGACAACATTGTAGATTGGGTATTGAAAACCATTCCAACCATGGGCGCGGGCTGGTGTCCGCCGGGCATTTTGGGCATCGGTATCGGCGGTACGCCTGAAAAAGCCGTGTTGATGGCCAAAGAATCGCTGATGGATCATATCGACATTCAAGATTTGCAAGCCAAAGCAGAATCAGGCGCCGAGCTGTCGACCACCGAAGCGCTGCGTTTGGAATTATTTGAGAAAGTCAACGCATTGGGCATCGGCGCACAAGGTTTGGGCGGATTGACCACCGTGTTGGACGTGAAAATCTTGGATTACCCGACCCATGCTGCGTCGAAGCCGATTGCCATGATTCCGAACTGCGCGGCCACCCGCCACATTGAATTTGAATTGGACGGATCAGGTCCGGTAGGGCTGACACCGCCGAGCGTGGAAGATTGGCCGGATATCGCCTACAATCCCGACAACGGCAAACGCGTTGACGTGAACAACCTGACCAAAGAAGAAGTGGCTACATGGAAAACCGGCGACGTATTGCTGCTCAACGGCAAAATCCTGACCGGCCGAGATGCTGCGCACAAACGCATGGTCGATATGTTGAACAAAGGCGAGCCATTACCGGTTGATTTCACCAACCGCCTGATTTACTACGTCGGCCCGGTTGACCCGGTGGGTGATGAAGTGGTGGGGCCGGCCGGCCCGACTACCGCAACCCGCATGGACAAATTCACCCGCCAAATGCTGGAACAAACCGGCCTGCTCGGTATGATCGGCAAATCCGAACGCGGTGCCGCCACTTGCGAAGCCATTGCCGACAACAAAGCCGTGTATCTGATGGCGGTGGGCGGTGCGGCCTATTTGGTAGCCAAAGCCATCAAAGGTGCCAAGGTGCTGGCGTTTCCTGAATTGGGCATGGAAGCCATTTACGAATTTGACGTCAAAGACATGCCGGTGACCGTGGCGGTCGACAGCGACGGCCAATCCATCCACGCCATCGCACCGAAACAATGGCAAGCCAAAATCGGTATCATTCCGCTTGAAAACTAATCGGGTTTAAATCATCAAAGGCCGTCTGAAAACTATTTTTTCAGACGGCCTTTTTCATATTTGTCACAATCAACCAATCTCTAAACCCAATAAAATTAAGGTGAGATCTTTGCAAAACTTCAGATCTGGGTACAGGTCAAAGTTATAGCAGCACAGAAAGCGCAGACCTATCATTTAGATAAACAAGTTTTCGAGCAGCGCATAACGAAGAAATGTCCAAAATGAAAATTTTTCAAAGGTATCAAGGTGTTGATATTTATTTCATGCCTTTGTAACACAGCTTTGCCAAACTGAAGCCGATTTCATCTCAACCACAAAAAGGAACGCACCATGTCTCCAAAGCTCACCGGTGGCAGCCGCAAGCTGTTTATTCCCGATACCAATGTGATGTTGCACGACCCGTCTTGCCTGTTCCGTTTTCAGGAACACGGCATTTTTATTCCGATGGTGACCTTGGAAGAAATGGACAATCACAAAAAAGGCTCGTCTGACGTAGCGCGTAATGCCCGTCAGACCAGCCGTTATCTGGATGAACTGCTCAACGCCGAGCTGCATGGGCTGCATCAGGGTATTGCGCTGAATGTATTGGGGCACGCCGATGCCAAGGGTAAATTGTTTCTGCAAACCGAAATGCTGCAGGCCGATTTGCCCGAAGTATTGAGCAGACAAGCCGGCGATAATCAGATTTTAGCGGTGGTGATGAGCCTGTCGTACCGCATTTGCGGTGATTACGGTTATGTCGCATTGGTGTCGAAAGACATCAATATCCGCATCAAAGCGCGCACGCTGGGCTTGAATGCTGAAGACTACATTAACGATAACGTATTGGAAGACAGCGATATTCTATACAGCGGTTTGCGCAGACTCACACCGGAATTTTGGGCAAACAACGGCACGCATTTGAATTCATGGCAGGAAAACGGCCGCGCCTATTACCATATCGAAGGCAAAGATACGCCGCATTTACTGCTCAACGAATTATTGGTGGACGAACACGGCGAACCACCTTTGAGCGCACGCGTTATCGAGCAAACCAAGGTAAAGTGTTGCTCGAAACCTTAAAAGATTACAGCGGCCGCAACAATGTATTCGGCATTTCCGCCCGCAACCGCGAACAAAACTTCGCCTTGAATTTATTGATGGATCCCGAAATTGATTTGGTAACGATTCTAGGGCAGGCCGGCACCGGCAAAACGCTGCTGACGCTTGCCGCCGCGTTGACACAAACCTTTGACGACAAGCGCTACAACGAAATCATCATGACCCGCATCACTGTGCAGGTGGGCGAAGACATCGGCTTTTTACCGGGCACGGAAGAAGAGAAAATGAATCCGTGGATGGGCGCGCTGGAAGACAATTTGGAAGTATTGGCCCAGCAAAATGACGGCGACGAATTCAGCGCATGGGCGAAAAAAGCCACGTCCGACTTAATCCGCGCCCGCATTAAAGTGCGCTCGCTTAATTTTATGCGCGGGCGCACGTTTCAAAACAAATTCGTCATCATCGATGAAGCGCAAAACCTGAACGCCAAGCAGGTGAAAACCCTGATTACCCGCGCAGGCAAAGGCACGAAAGTGGTATCCTTGGGCAATTTGGCGCAAATCGACACGCCGTATCTCACCGAAGGCAGCAGCGGCTTGAGTTATGTGGTTGAGCGGTTTAAAGGCTGGCAGCACTATGGCCGCATCACGTTGCAGCAAGGCGAACGCTCGCGTTTGTCGGATTTTGCGGTGGAAGTGTTGTAGGATGAAGAATAATCATGTCGAGACCTTTGCAAAATCCCCATCTTTGGCACATTTCTTCGTTATGCGCTGCTCGAAAACTTGTTTATCTAAATGATAGGTCTGCGCTTTCTGTGCTGCTATAACTTTGACCTGTACTCAAATCCGGGGTTTGCAAAGGTCTCATGCCGTCTGAAACGTTTCAGGCGGCATGGTTATTTGCCTAAAAAAAGAGATTCGCGTTTCATCACTTTTTCGTCAGCGCAAAACTCTGCGCCAGCAATTGCCACACCAAATCCGCATCCACTTCCGCCAAGACCAAGCTTATCCAATGCGTTTTGTTCATGTGATAAGCCGGCAAAACACCTGGCATCTGCCGCAAGCCGCCGACCATTTCCGGCGGGCATTTCACGTTCAGCAAAGCCACATTATCATTGCCGTTGCGACCGATTTTTTCAGCGGCCACCGGCAGATAAGCGCAAAACCATTTCTGCTTTCCCCCAGTATGGCGGAACACAGCGTATTCAGGAAATTTCGCCCACAAATACTGCGGCTCGGCACCGAAGCGTTCTGTAATGCCGCTGAATAAAGTGGCCTGATTCATATTCAGACGGCCTGTTTCGGCGATAAAAATGCATCCAAGCGCGGATTATTGTCGCGCGGAATCGGGCGTGGGCGGCCTTCGTGGTCGATGGCAATGAAAGTGAATACCGCTTCTGTGACCAGCTCGAGCGGAATATTCGGCTCATCGGCGACAAACGGTTTCACCCACACTTCCACTTCAATTTTCAGCGAGGTATTGCCCACACCCAAACAACGTGCATACACGCCGACCACATGGCCGACTTTGACCGGCCGCAGAAAGCTCATTTCCTGCACCGAAACCGTGACAATCCGCCCTTGCGCGATTTCCGCCGCCAAAATGCCGCCGCCCAAATCCATCTGCGACATAATCCAGCCGCCGAACACATCTAAATTGGTGTTGGTGTCTTTCGGCCGCGCGACCGTGCGCAGCATCAATTCGCCTTCGGGCTTGGCGTGGGTGGTTTGGTTTCCGCTCATGTTTCTTCCTTTGTTGTCATGCAAATCAAACTTTATTTTACGATGAAAACAGGCCGTCTGAAACCTTTATCCTGACTTTCAGACGGCCTATTTTCAATGCTAAAATTTTGTTCCACTTTACATCAGGATTTTCCCATGCACCCGATTTGCGAACCGCACCGCAGCGGCTTACTGCCCGTATCCGCACGCCATCAAATTTATTGGGAAGAATCCGGCAATCCCGACGGCTTGCCGGTGATTTTTCTGCACGGCGGCCCCGGTGCAGGCGCTTCGCCGGCGTGTCGCGGATTTTTTCATCCCGATGTGTACCGGATTGTGATCATTGACCAGCGCGGTTGCGGCCACTCGCTGCCTTATGCCTGCGTCGAAGAAAACACCACTTGGGATTTGGTGGCCGACATTGAAGCCGTGCGCCGCATGCTCGGCATTGAAAAATGGCTGGTGTTCGGCGGCTCATGGGGCAGCACGTTGGCCTTGGCCTATGCCCAAACCCATCCCGAGCGCATGGCCGGATTGGTGCTGCGTGGTATTTTCCTGTGCAGATCGTCTGAAACCGCTTGGCTGAACGAGCAGGGCGGTGTCAGCCAAATTTATCCGCACCAATGGCAACAGTTTCTCGCCCCAATTCCCGAACACAAACGCAACAATCTGATTGCCGCGTATCACGAATTATTACACGGTGAAGACGAACCAGGCCGTCTGAAAGCGGCCAAGGCATGGGCAGATTGGGAAAGCTATTTGGTGCGGTTTGAGCCGAAAGAGGTGGACGAAGGCGCGCAAGAATCACTCGCCATCGCCCGCATAGAAACGCATTATTTTGTGTATCAAGGCTGGTTGCAAGGCGATAAAGCGATTTTGAACAACATCAATCAAATCTGCCATATTCCGACCATCATCTGCCAAGGCCGCTATGATTTATGCACCCCGATGCAAAGCGCATGGGAACTGGCGCAAGCCTTTCCCGAAGCCGAATTGCGTATTGTGCAGGGCGGTCATTCTGCGTTTGACGAGGGGTTGGATACGGCGTTGAAAGAAGCGGTGGCGGAGATGGAGGAAAGGGCAGATTGGTAAGATTGGGAAAGGCCGTCTGAAATTTCAGACGGCCTTTTATTTCAATTCAAATCAAGCCTGTTTGTTCCAGCGATCAATCGATTCTTTAATCACTTTTTTGGCTTCTTCCACATCGCCCCAAGATTCGACTTTGGTGGTGCCTGCTTTTTTCAGGTCTTTGTAGTGGTTGAAGTGAAATTCGATTTGTTTGATCAATTGCTGCGGCAGGTCGGCCAATGATTGGTAGGCGTTGCCGTTGTTGCGGTCGTCGGCCGGTACGCAGACGATTTTGTCGTCCACTTCGCCGTCGTCGACGAATTTCATCACGCCGATCACACGGGCTTCTAAGAAGATGCCGGTGGCCAACGGCTGCTCGGTCACCAACAATACGTCGAGTTCGTCGCCGTCTTCATCCAAAGTTTGCGGGATAAAGCCGTAGTTGGTCGGTTTGGCGAAAATTGCCGGCTCTACGCGGTCTAGTTGGAAGGCGGCCAGTTTGCGGTTCCATTCGATTTTGTGGTTGCTGCCGCAAGGGATTTCGTTGACTACGTTGATGATGCCGCCGTCTACGTCGCCCGGGGTCAGGATTTGGTTAAAATCTGCCATGTATGTTTCCTTTGAAAATAGGTTGGGTTAAACGGGTAAAGTATAGCAAACAAAAGGCCGTCTGAACATTGAACAGGGTTTGTGTGACGGGAAGGGGATGATTGATGACAACAGATGCGCGTTGAAATATTTTTGTCAAAATATTGTCATCAAAACCTGATATTTTAAGGGCTTCTTAATCTAGGAGACGAGAATGTCCGAGCATATTTCATCGCATTTCCATCAGGAATTGGAACAGGTGCGCACCGATGTATTGGCCATGGTCGGTTTGATTGAGCAGCAGCTCGGACAAACTCTGGAAGCATTTAATGATGCCGACAAGGAAATCTTGGCACAAGTGGTGCAAAACGACGATAAAATCAATGAGTTGGAAGTATCGATTGATGATGCCTGCCAAACGATTTTGGTGCGCCGCCAGCCGACTGCCGGCGATTTGCGTTTGGTATTGACCGTGAGCCGCGTGATTGTGGATTTGGAGCGTATGGGCGATGAAATCAAGAAAATCGCTTTGCACGCCAACGGTTTGATTGCAAAACACCATGTCAGCTGCAAGCAGCTTTATGATACGCACCGTTTGCTGGAAATGACGGTGCCGATGTTGCGCCAATCTTTGGATGCGTTTGCGCGCTTGGACGATGAAACCATTCTGAAAATCAACGAGTTGGATAAATCTTTAGACATGGCTTACCACAATCAGTCGCGCGCCTTGCTGACCTATATGATGGAAGACCCGTACGGCATCGGCATGGAAACGATGTTGATGAACAAAGCGGCCGAGTGCATTGGCGACCATGCGAAAAATATTTGCGAACATGTGGTTTATCTGGTGCGCGGTATTGATGTGCGCCATGTGCCGGTGGATGAGATTCACAAGAATTTTTAAGGCCGTCTGAAGGTTTGGGGAGATGAATCTGCTGCGTTTCCCGAAAAAAATGCCGTCTGAAACAGGTTTCAGACGGCATTGGTTATTGTTTCTCCAGCCTTTTTTGCAAAGCTAAAATCGCGCGTTTATTTGACGGCGAAAACACCTTTTCCGCCGCCTCTTCGGCGTTAAACCAGCCATAAGCCACATGTTCCGCCGCTTGCAGCGTGATGGCCGTATCGCGCGGGATTTCGGCGGAGAAGATGTGTTCGCGGTTTTCAAACACGCCTTGGGGGTAGCGGTGGCGCCAATGATGGTAGATTTCATATACCGTGCTTTGATGCCAATCAAGCAATTGGCCGTCTGAAAGTGAAATGCCGGTTTCTTCCCACACTTCGCGTTTGGCGGCGGCAAAAATATTGTTGTCTTCCGGCTCGATG
The DNA here is from genome assembly GCF_042658245.1 of Neisseria weixii. NCBI lineage: Bacteria > Pseudomonadati > Pseudomonadota > Betaproteobacteria > Neisseriales > Neisseriaceae > Neisseria > Neisseria weixii. The sequence continues at coordinate 141,109 of NZ_JBHSPY010000001.1, read as the reverse complement.
CTGCCGGTGACCGATTGCCAAAAGCCTTGTGGTGTGGTGCGTTCGATTAAGAGAATGTTGCCGTCTTTATCGTGCAGCACCACTAAGGCGGAGATAGGGTATTTCAGCGGTTTGCTCATCGGTCGTCGTGTTCCGCTTCGAAATTTTTGTCGGAACGCGTATACTTTTTCACTTCCATACCGGCGCGTATCATGGCGGCATTATCAGGTGCGCGCTCTTCATTGAGAATGCGGATTTCGCGTTGCGGGAACGGGAACTCAATGCCGCTTTCGTTAAATCGTTTCCAAATATCCAGCAAAATTGCTGAAAACAGGCCGACAAAGCCGTTCTCCGGGTCTTTTACCCAAAAGCCGACACGCAGATTAACGCCGTTATCGCCGAAGCTGATTAAAAAGGCTTTTGGCGATGGGTCGGCCTGTACGCGTTCCTGCGATTTGGCGGCTTCTTCCATAATCTTCATCGCCAAGGCCAAATCGGTGTGGTAGGCGACTTGTACGTCGATGCTCTGCCACAAAGATTTGGCGGTGTAAGATTCGTTGATTACGGTGGATGTGATGAAAGTCTCGTTCGGAATCAAGGCTTCGCCACCCGCGGCGCTTTTTAAGACCACAAAGCGCGAGGTGATTTTGGTGACGTAGCCGGTAAAGTTATTCACTGTCAAACGGTCGCCCGGGCGGATAGAGCGGTCGCCCAAAATGATAAAGCCCGAAATGTAGTTGCTGGCTACTTTCTGTAGGCCGAAACCGATGCCGACACCGAGTGCGCCGCCAAATACCGATAATACAGTCAAATCAATGCCTACCAGCGGCAGCGCAATCAGAATCGCCAGCACGGTTAAGAAAGCTTTGACCACTTTTGACATCACGATGCGCAAGTTCATGTCCATGTGGTGGTTTTTCATCAACCAGCCTTCAATCAGGCGGCTGAGCCACATGGCAAACGTCAATACCACCGCCACCCACAACAGGCCGGTGAGAATGGTGTACACGCTTAGATTAATCGAACCGAGGCTGAGCTTGGTATCTTGCAAAATGCCAATGAGCAAATCATCGATACCCGACAACCAAATGACAAAACATACCCACAATGTGCCGGATAAGAAGCGTTCCAGCCAGTCGGTTACTTTATGTCTCGGCAACGCGGCATGCACCAAAGACAACACCAAGCGAATCAGAATCATCCAGCGTGCCGCCATTATGAGCAAGCGTAGCCATACCGAACGCAGCTCAAACAAGTTCCACGTATAAAGCGCGATAATCGAGCAAATCAGCAGTAGAAAAGGCCACAGCAGGCGGTTGGCAATATGGCGTGCACTTGCCCACTTGCGGTCGGGCAGAACGGGATATTTGCGAATCAGAAATTCCGATAAATAATAAGTCGCTATCATCAGCGCAACGGTGATGCCGATTTCCAGCCAGCCGATGGGTTCGCTGAAGCTGCGTTCGAGCAGGTGGGAAGTAAATTGGTTACGCGCAAACAGATTGAAAAAAAATTCTTTCAAGCCGTTGCCGGTCGATTCCAAAAGATGATTGGCCGCTTCGGCTACAGGTTTGGCCGTGTTGGCAGATAAAAAAAGCATAAGTATTCTCGTGGATGGGTCGGTGATTGCTCTACAGATTGCAAATAATAAATTATTTAAGTGGTTCGGTGGGAGTAGGGCAGTAGATTTTAGCATTAGTTGACTGAAAGAAAGTATGGAAAATTAAAGTATTTGTAAGCTTGGTTTGGAGGGGGAGGCCGTCTGAAAAGCAGAGATTGTATGAGGGCAGGGTTTTTTCTGATTTCGCCAGTTTAAAGGTATCGGTACTCGATTGCCCGATGCCAAGCACCATGCGGATTAAGGTTAAAAACAGGATGAAATATGTTTGGAAATGTGTATAATACCGCACATGTTATAAATAATAATTATCATTTGTAAGTTGTTTTTTGTTATTTTCTGTTTTCCTAAGCATATCGTGACATTCAAGTTTTATCGAATCATCAAGCTGTCGACGGCGTTATTATTGGTCGCCGGCATTATTTTTCAGACGGCCTGCCGCCCACAAGCGCAGCAGGCCGCCAAGCCGTTTGTGGTTTACGAACGGGCGGGCCATCAATATCCGGTCACCCTCAATGGCAGCTTGGGCAGCGTGACTTTGCAAAAAGCACCCGAGCGCGTAGTTGTGTTGGGTGCGGGTACGGTTGATTTGGTGGTGGCTTTGGGCATCCAGCCGGTGGCGATGGAAGCCAATCTTTGGGGAGGGGATGAAAATGGCTACATGCCATGGTTTAAAGAGTTTATGGCTGAACAGAAGCGTCCTTTGCCGCCCACGGTGGTGATGTATCCCGAATTGGATGCGGAAAAACTGGTTTCGTTCAATCCAGATCTGATTATAGCCACGCAATCGGGCTTGTCCGAGGAAAACTACCGTCTGCTGTCAGGGTTCGCCCCTGTCATTGCCCATCCGCACAAACCGTGGATGACGACAGTAGATGAACAAATCGGCATCATTGCCGCCGCTTTCGGCAAGCAGAAACAAGCGGCCGCCCTCAAAGCCCAAATCGGCGCGGAATATGCCGATTTCCGCCGTCGCCACCCCAAACTTCAGGGCAAAACCTTCGCCTATATTTACTCCGGTGCCCGCAGTCCGCAATTGTCGGTTTATGCCGAAGGTGAACCGCGCGTGGACGCCTTGTACGGACTCGGTCTGAAAATGTCGCCTGATTTGGTGAAGATGAGTGTCGATGAAGGCTCGTGGTCGGTGGCTTTAGGCTTGGAAAACGCCGACAAACTCAATCAGAGCGACATCGTCATCACTTGGTTTTTCAGCGAGGAAGATCAAAAAATGGTGGAGGCGAGGCCGTTATTCCGTGAAATCAAGGCTGTCAAACGTGGCACATACCTGCCGCTGCTCGACCGCGAAGTGAATGCCGCCATGTATCAGGCCACTCCGCAGAGTTTGCGCTGGGGCTTGAGGCGTTTGGAAGCGGATTGGACGCGTATTGAAAACGCGTTGGATTGAGGCGGTCTGAAAACATGGGTGGAATATAGTGGTTTCCAATAAAAATAATACGGCGTTGCCAGCCCTTTATTTACTGGGTGTACACGGCATTCGCTTCAAACAATATCTGTTTGGAAGCCGCTAATCCGATAGGGCAGTAAAACCGGAAAGACCGTCTGAAAACTTTTTTCCGGTTTCAGACGGTCTCAACAATAAATCATTTTTTCCCGACAAGGAGCAGCTGTGAAATCCACGGCAACCTTATTTTGTGGCCTGTTGGCCGTCGTTTTGTTGACCGTCGTCGCGCTGGCGTGTGGCTTGGTGTTCGGCACTAAGCCTTTGGCCTTCGGCGATTTGCAGCATTACCTGTTTTCAGACGGCCTGCGTGTGTATAACGATTGGGTAATCGATTCTCGTTTGCCGCGCACTTTTACCGCCGCCTGTTGCGGTGCCGCTTTGGGCTTGTCGGGCGCATTGATGCAGGGCTTGACGCGTAACCCGCTGGCCGATCCGGGTTTGCTCGGCGTGAACGCGGGTGCGGCGGCGGCCATCGTCTCTGCGCTGCCGCTGCCTTTTCTGCAAAACGTATCCGAATTCTGGCTGGCTTTAGGTGGTGCGTTGGTGGTATCTGTAGTGATTTGCAGCATTGGCTTGAGCAGCCGGCGGGGAGCTTATGGCAAGCTGGTGTTAGCGGGGGCAGCTATTGGTGCGGCCTTGAGCGCGTATGTGTCGTTGCTGTCGCAACTCAATCCGGTTTTATTTGACTATTTGCGCTTTTGGAACAGCGGTGCGTTCGGCGGCGTGACCTTGGCCGGTCTCGGTCAAATGCTGCCTTTTGCCGTTCCGGCTGCCGTCACTGCTTTACTACTGGGCTATCATCTCAACCTGATTGCGCTGGGGACGGATACGGCGCGTGCGCTGGGTACAAAAGTGTTACCTGTTCAACTGGCGGTGTTGGTATGTGCGGCGGTATTGGCCGGTTCGTCCGTCGCGGTGGCGGGGCCGGTGGCATTTGTCGGCTTGGCGGCTGCACACTTGGCGAGAATCTGGACGGGCAACGACTACCGCTGGCTGTTGCCTTACAGCTTGTTTATTGGTGCGTGCCTGCTGGTAGTATCCGATATTTTGGCACGGGTCGTATCGGCACCGGCGGAAGTCGCTACCGGCATCATTACCGCCTTGGCCGGCGCGCCCTTGCTGTATGTGGTCGCGCTGCGTTTGAAAGGGGCAGCAAAATGAAAAGTTTGTTCCTGCCTTTAAAGCGCCAACGCAAGATTCAGACGGGCTTAATCATTATCTTGGCCGGATTGCTGGTGTTGTCTGCCATTTGGGGCAAACAGCATTTCCTGCTCGGCAATATAGCTGATATCCTGAGCAGTACCGCTAACCCGATGCAGCAATGGCTGTTTTATGATTTGTGGCTGCCGCGCACTCTGACCGCAGCGGGCGCGGGTGCGGCATTGGGTGCGGCGGGGGCAGTATTTCAAAGCCTGACGCGCAATCCTTTGGGCAGCCCCGACATCATCGGTGTCAATGCGGGCGCGGCAGTCGGGGCGGTGGCGGCAGGATTGCTTTGGCCGGGGTATTTGGGTATTGCGCAAGACGCGCTGCTGGGCGCGCTGTCGGTGTTGGTTTTGGTGCTGCTGGGCACCAAAGGCCGTCTGAATTTTGGTATGGAGATTATCGTCAGCGGTTTGGCGGTGAATGCGGCGGCAATGGCGCTGGTGCAGTTCGGCTTGACCGCTGTGCGTCAGGAAAACGCGCAGCAGATGACGGCATGGCTGAGCGGCAGTCTCGAAGCGCGGTCGTGGGAGCACGTTGTCACCGTGTGGACGTTCATGCCCTTGTTGCTGGCGGGCTTAATGCTACTCAACACACGTTTGAGCCTGTTGGCATTGGGACGCGATACCGCTTCGGGTTTGGGTGTGCCGGTTAGAAGCAGTTCATGGCTGCTGTTGTTGGCGGCGACGGCATTGGCGGCTACAGCGGTTACGGTGGCAGGTCCTGTATCTTTTTTGGCCTTGGCAGCCCCACACATTGTACGTCGCATGATGCAGACAGACCGGCCGATGGTGGTGCCCGCCGCGCTTACCGGTGCCGTGTTGATGATGGCCGCCGATTTGACTGCGCGTCTGCTGCCGACGCCAGCTCCGTTGCCTGCCGGCATCGTTACGGCGGCTTTGGGCGGACTGTATCTGGTTTTTCTGCTTTCGCTTAAGCCTAAAGCCGTCTGAAACATTTTCAATAGGAAACATTATGCTTCATGGTCAAAACTTGGTCGTTGCCTACGACAGCCATACCGTTATCCGCGATTTGTCACATCAAATCCCCCAAGGCAAAATCAGCGTGTTCATCGGCACCAACGGCTGCGGCAAGTCCACCCTGCTCAAAGCTTTGGCGCGGCAGATTCAGCCGACGGGCGGGCAGATTGTATTGGACGGAAAAGCAGTAAATGAATACGGCAGCAAAGCATTCGCCCGCCGCTTGGCCATGTTGCCGCAAAGTCCGGCCACTCCCGAGGGCATTAGCGTGCGCCAATTGGTGCGCTATGGCCGCTATCCGCACCGTACATTCGGTAAGGCATGGCAGCCCGGCGATGATGCCGCCGTCGAAAACGCCATGCACCTGACCCGAACTGACGCTTTTGCAGAGCAGGCGGTGAAAACCTTATCCGGTGGACAACGGCAGCGGGCATGGATTGCCATGGCTTTGGCACAAGATACACCTTATCTGCTGCTTGACGAGCCGACTACCTTTTTGGATCTGTCGTATCAAATCGAAATCCTCGATTTACTGCAACAACTCAACCGTGAAACAGGCAAAACCATTCTGATGGTATTGCACGATTTGAACCTGGCATGCCGCTATGCGGATGAAATAGTTGCATTATACCAAGGCAATGTCCACGCACGCGGTACGCCGCAGGAAGTGATGACCGCCGAAACCGTGCAAACCGTGTTCGGCCTTAAAAGCATGATGATTGCTGATCCGATTTACGGTACGCCGATGTGTATTCCTTTTGGTAGGGAAAGTTTCAAAAGTTTTGAAAACGGGCATACTGTTGAGTAGAATCTTTGGCAGGTTAAGCACCGAAAGGCCGTCTGAACAATTTGAACTGCACCTTTTAAAGTTGGAGGGAATATCCAATTTTGGGGGCAGGCTAGTTTCAGGCGGCCTCAAGTTGATTTGAGTAAATGTTGGGTAACGGCTCTGTTTGAGCTGGGCTATTACATAAGTTATGTTTGTAAATATAAATAAAAACCTATATCATTACACTTTTTTGTCTTGCGCATCCTCCTTACAAGATATTGATTTCGGAGGGCTTTAGGAAAATCTCATGATTAAAAACAGCACTTTCACAAAAAATGCAATGGCAGCCGCTATTCTCGGCATTTATGCAGGTACAGTTTTGGCTGCGGATATTGAACAAACGGCCGAGCTTGATACCGTTCAAGTCGTCGGTTCCGCCGGCAAAATCGAAGGCCTCAAATTCAAGTCGGCACAATCAAATGCCGTCATCACTCATCAAGAAATCGCCGATAAAGCTCCTGAGAAAGTCGAAGATATTTTGGCTTACGAATCGGGCGCACGCACGGGGCAGTTCGGCACCGACACCAAGCAGGAATGGATTAAAATCCGCGGATTCGACGCTTCGGTTGCTGTCGACGGTTCGCCTGTAATGCAAAACGGCTTTTTTACCGTAATTCCCAATACTTACGGCCTAGAAGCAGTGGAAGTAGTCAAAGGTGCGGACTCATTAGCTTACGGTTCGTCTGAAACCGGTGGTTTGGTCAATCTGATTTCCAAGCGGCCCACCAGAACAGCCCAAGGTGAAGTCGGCGTACGTATCGGTACCCAAGGCCGTGCCGGTGTATTCGGTGATTACAGTGGCAAGCTGGCTGCCGACAACAGCGTCCGTTATCGTATGGTCGGCGAAGTCGAACGCCGCAAAGGGGATTTCAACGGCAAAATCAACGATTATTATTTTGCGCCTAGCTTGACTTGGGACATCAGCGACCAAACCGGATTGACGGTTTTAAGCAGTATTTCGCGCCAACAAGGTACACCGACCAGCGTACATTTACCGTCGGCAGGTGTGTTGTATCCGATTTCAGGTAAAAAAACCGCATACGGCATCCATTACCAAGATTCTGATGCCGATTACATCCGCCGCAACCAATATTCCATTGGCTACGAATTGAACCACGATTTTGGCAACGGTTATAAATTTACCCAAAACTACCGCTATAACCATCAAGATTTAGATTGGCTTGGGACATTTGCCTGGTCTACTGACGGCGTTGACACCGCCTACCGAGGCTACAGTTACACCGACGGCACGGTCAACGCCCACACCGTTGACAACCGCCTGAGCAAGGAGTGGAAAGGCAATGGCTGGAAAAATACACTCTTGGGCGGTATTGATTACCTGCACTCCAACACAGGCGGTGTTAACAACGGTTTTGGCAGCGTTTCGGCTACCAATTTGTTCACACCTGATAACAGCAGCAGTGGTATCGTCAAATCTGGTACACGCTATGAAGTCAAGCAAAAGCAATTGGGCTTCTATCTGCGGGATCAATTCACTTATGGCGGTTTAGTAGCCAATCTCGGCATGCGTCACGATAAAGCCAAATCCGATTCTTTCTCCAACGGTACCGCAGACGGCTATGATGTCAGCCATACTTCCTATCAAGGGAGTCTAATGTATAACTTCAAGTCCGGCGTGTCGCCCTACATTAGCTACAGCGAATCATTTAAGCCGGTTTCCGGCACCGATGCTTACGGTAATGGTTACAAACCGTACGAAGGCCGCCAATATGAAGCCGGTATCAAATACATTCCGTCATGGCTGGATGGCAAGCTATCCGCTGCCTACTTTGACTTGGAAGAGAAAAATGCCTTGGTGGCCGATGCCAGCGCTGTTCAACGCCAAATCGGCAAGCGCCGCGGCAAAGGCATCGAATTTCAAGCCGATGTCGCCCTGAACGATAACCTAAGCGCAACCTTGGCCTACACTTACACCGATTCCAAACAAGATTTAAGTTACAATCAATCGGTACGTACTGCGCTGATTCCGGAACACCAAGCCTCAGTGCAAGTCAAGTATGCCTTTGACCAAGGCGCATTAAACGGTCTGACTTTGGGCGCAGGCTTAAGATACGTCGGTAGCACGGCGGATGAGCAATACTCACCGGGCTACAAAGTGCCGTCATACACCTTGCTTGATGCTTCGGCACAATACAGATTCGGCAAAAATTGGTTGGCGCAAATCAACGCCACCAACCTTACCGGCAAGAAATATGTAGCGGGATGTGACTATTATTGTTATTGGGGTGCCGAGCGCAGCGTAGTCGGCAGCTTGCGCTATACCTTCTAAATCCGCTATATCCTGATTTGGCTTGACTGAGCTGTTTTAAGTCGAATATTTGTTTTCAAGGCCGTCTGAAAACGAACTATGTCGGTTGTGCTTTTGGTAATAATGGAGTAAGGTTAGGCATTTGAAGTCTGATGAATATTTGTCAATAAGAAAACTGCATCTTTTAAGGTTGGAGAGATCGTCCAACTTTGGGGGGCAGTTTATTTTATTTTTTTTTTTTTTTTTTTTTTTAGACGGCCTGCTGGTCTTCTTTAGATGGTGCTGGAGATGCGTTTGTATTCGCGGCTGAATTGGTTGGCACTTTCATAGCCCACTTGATAGGCGGTTTGGGTAATGGGCAAATCACTTTTCAGAATCAGACTTTTGGCATGATTAAGACGAATCGATTTCTGGTACTGCAAGGGCGTGCAGCCGGTAATCATTTTGAAATGCTGATAAAAAGCCGATTTCTCCATACCCGATAATTTGATGAAGCGGGCAACGGTTCATTTTTGGGTTCAAGGCCTCTTGCAGAACATGGCAGGTTTTTTTGATTTGAGGCAGAAAGCGGCTTGAGATGGGTAGCCGGAACAGAATAAACAGCATATCACTGATACGCGCCATGAAAGAGCGTTCGCCCAGCCGCATATTTTGCTCGCCCGATGAAATAAATGTTACGGTGGTGTATTCGGAAATTACATCGATTTTGACCGGCGGCTCAGCAGTATGCAACATGATTCCTTTAAAAGGGTGTAAGACCCGGTTGATTAAGGGTTTGAATATGCCGGATGACGGTTTCAGCAGCGGCGGAATCCATAACAAAATCCTTTGATACGATAAAATAATCTAAATATTTCGCAGGATTAGGCAAGTTTTTTTTTAAAGAATCTGGCAAATATTTCCATTAATATGTTTATAATAAAAACAAATCAAGTTTCAAACAGTCTCATTAAGAAGAACGATCGCTTTCACCCGCCAATATGTGGTCTGAACATTTCAGACGGCATATTGAAATAAGCTTCGCAAACAATGAAAGGAGCCAGCCATGGAAATCCGCAGCCATATTTATTGCCCGAATTGTCAATTCCCTTATTGCCACCATACACCAGACGGTTTGCTGCAATGCACGCAATGCGGCCACACCTGGCAAGAAGCGCAACAAGAACTGGCGAAACACGTTGCTTATCAAAATGGTCAGATCAAAGAAATAAATCCCGAAGGTGATTCGCAGTAAACACCGTTTTATGCATTGACGATAAATTTTTGATAAATCGGATCGGATTGATTTGGGAAACGGATGTATGTGTGCGAGAATGGGGCACAGAGTAAATTGATGGTTTAAATAGCGCAATTTTGTCCGTTTTCAGAGAAGAACATCATGCAGAATATCCGTTTTCCCTTAAATTTCCAATTCAAAATCTTTACGCCGTCAAACGATTTTTCCGTATTCGATGCCGACGGCAAAGAAATTGCCTACACGCGGCAGAAGATTTTTAAAATCAAAGAGTCGGTGCAGATTTTTCGCAGCAGCAGCGACAAAACCGAATTGTTCAACATCCGAGCCGACCGCATTATTGATTTCAATGCGGTTTATACCGTGCGCGATCCAAGCGGAAATGCGATCGGCAAAATTCAGCGCCACGGCATGAAATCGTTGTGGAAAACCAGCTATGTGCTGTTCGACGAGCAGGGCTGTGAAGTGTATCAACTGCGCGAAACCAATCCGATGGTGGCCTTGGTTAACGGCTTGATCGGTGAAATTCCGCTGCTCGGCTCGTTGACCGGTTATTTTCTCAATCCGACTTACGCAATCACCGCACCGGATGGGCAGGAAGTTTACTGCCTGAAAAAAGAGCCGTCGTTTTTCGAGCGCAAGTTTAGCTTGGACAAACTCGCCCAAACCGATGAGCGCGATGATGTGCTGGTGTTGAATGCCGTGATGATGGTGATGCTGTTGGAGCGTGGTGACGGTTAATCGGTTTTCATTTAAAAGGCCGTCTGAAAACAAAAGTTTTCAGACGGCCTTTTAAATGAAAACTTTAAGCCTTACCGGTGCTGCCGAATCCGCCTTCGCCGCGTTCGCTGGCGGCAAAGTCGTCCACCACTTTAAACGCCGCCTGAATCACCGGCACAATCACCATTTGCGCGATGCGTTCCATCGGTTCGATGGTGAAGGCGGTTTGGCTGCGGTTCCATACCGACACTTTCAATTCGCCCTGATAATCCGAGTCGATTAAGCCCACCAGATTGCCCAACACAATGCCGTGTTTGTGGCCGAGGCCGGAGCGCGGCAGTAATACGGCGGCGTAGGCAGGATTGGCCAAATGCACGGCCAAGCCGGTCGGCACCAGATAGGTTTCGCCCGGTTGCAGCGTCACCGCTTCGTCCAAACACGCGCGCAAATCCAAGCCGGCGGAGCCGGGGGTGGCATAGGCGGGAAGCTGCTCGGCCATTTTCGGGTTTAAGATTTTCAGTTCGACTTCTATTTGCATGGTTTTTCTCGCATTGATATTTTTCAGACGGCATTATAACAAGCTTGAGGCCGTCTGAAAAAAAAGCGTATCATTAGAGCAAACCACAGGAGAACCATCATGGATCTGCACAATATCCGCGAAGACTACAGCAAACGCGAGCTGTCGGAATCAGAGTGCGACAGCAACCCGATTACCCAATTCGAACAATGGCTGCAAGAAGCTATGCATTCGCAGGCCAACGAGCCGACGGCTGTGAACGTGGCTTCGGTCGGCGAAGACGGCCGCCCCAACAGCCGCATGGTGCTGCTCAAAGAAGTGAACGCGCAAGGTTTTGTCTTTTTCACCAATTACCATAGCCGCAAGGGCAAATCGTTTGCCGCCAACCCGTTTGCCGCGATGACGTTTTTCTGGCCTGAATTGGAGCGCCAAGTGCGCATTGAAGGGCGCATTGAAAAACTGGATGCGGCTGCTTCCGACGAATATTTCGACAGCCGCCCCTACACCAGCCGCATCGGCGCATGGGCGAGCAATCAGAGTGAAGTAATTTCCGGCAAAGCCATGTTGGTGGCGAAAGCCGCGGCAGTCGGCGCGAAACACCCGCTGCATGTGCCGCGCCCGCCGCATTGGGGCGGCTATATCGTGATTCCCGACCGCATTGAATTTTGGCAGGGCCGCCCAAGCCGTTTGCACGACCGCATTCAGTATCGCTTGGAAAACGGTGTGTGGGTGAAAGAGCGGTTGTCGCCTTAATCGGATTGGCTTGGAAATAAAGATGAAGCGCTGAACCATTTGTTTTCAGACGGCCTTTTCTAAATTAAAACCAACACAAATTCAATAAAATAGGGTAAAATCGCGGTTGATATAAAAGGCCGTCTGAAAGCGCTTAATTTTTCAGACGGCCTCAGTATTCCCTCAGTATCCATTGTCCAACTGTCCTGCCGCATTTGCCGCAGAAGAACCGTTGTTTTCAAAATATCCAACGTGTTAGGAGATTCATCATGGCCAAAAAGCCGACCAGCAAGCGCGAATGGCGTGACGGCGTGTCCACCGCCGCCCAAAAGCCCGCCAAGAAAAGCGTATCGTTCAAAAGCAAACCGAAAGCCGAATCCGGCTTTAAATCCAAATCACAAGAAACCGAATTCAAAGGCGGCCGCCGTGCACGCGGCGAAGCCGTTTCAGACGGCCTGAAAGCAGGCAAAACGGCGAAATCAAGTTTCCGCGACCAAACGGCCGAGCAAAATCCGCGTGTGCCGAAACAGCGTGTCTCTAAAGCCAAAAAGCTGATGGTGCGCAATCCGAACCAAAAAATCATGGAACACGCGCGCGATTTGAAAGAGCGGCGCAGCGATTTGTCGCGTTTTGAGCCGGAGCGTTTGCAAAAAGTGCTGGCTGCTTCGGGTGTGGGTTCGCGCCGTGAGATGGAAGAATGGATTACCAACGGTTGGGTGACGGTCAATGGCCGCGTGGCCGAGTTGGGCGAAAAAGTCACGCCCGACGACCATGTGACGGTGAAGGGTAATGTCATCAAGCTGAAATGGGCCGACCGCCTGCCGCGCATTATTCTGTATTACAAACAAGAAGGCGAAATCGTATCACGCGACGACCCGCAAGGCCGCGTGAGTATTTTCGACCGTTTGCCGCAAGCGGCCAGCAGCCGTTGGGTGGCGATTGGCCGTTTGGACATCAACACCAGCGGTTTGCTGATTTTGACCACTTCAGGCGAATTGGTGCAGCGTTTTGCCCACCCGAGCTTTGAAGTCGAGCGCGAATACGCTGTGCGCGTGTTGGGTGAACTGAGCACCGAGCAAATGCGTATGCTGACGCAGGAAGGCGTGATGCTGGAAGACGGTTTGGCCAAGGTCGAGCGTATTTACGAGCAGGGCGGCGAGGGCATGAACAAATGGTATAACGTGGTGATTAAAGAAGGCCGCAACCGCGAAGTACGCCGTATTTTCGAAAGCCAAGGCCTGACTGTCAGCCGTTTGGTGCGTGTGGGCTTTGGCCCGATTGGTCTGCCGAACCGCTTGAAACGCGGCCAGTTTTATGAATTGAATCCGGCAGAAGTCGCCAATATTATGAAGTGGGCGGATATGCTGCTGCCGGGCGAATACCGCCGCCGTTCGTAAGCTGTTCAGTTAAATCAATGCCGTCTGAATGTCTGTGAAATGATTTTCAGACGGCATTTTGGGATCTTTGCAAAACTCCAAAAGCCAGTTTGCTTTAAAACTGCCGTCATTCCCGCGCAGGCGGGAAGCCATTTTTGAGCATGGCAAACTATTGAATAAAATAGGTTTCTTAAAATTTTAAGATGGATTCCCGCCTGCGCGGGAATGACGGCTGTTTTGGTTTTTATTGATGGTTCATAAGGTTTTGCAAAGGTCTCATTTTGTGTATGGAGAAATGAGCGAAGATGTTCAGCCTTGATTTATCTGAAGAAACCATTGTATTAAACCATCGAAGCCAATGCCGTGCCGAAATTTACACCTTTGGCGCTCTGCTCAACCGCTATGAAATCATGAGGCCTGACGGTACTTGGTTCAACGCTGTCAAAGGACATGAATCGCCGCAGCAATGCCGCCAAACGCTGACAGATGGTTTTCACAGCGTCAAACTCAGCCCGTTTGCCTGTCGCGTGCGGCATGGTCAATATGAGTTTAACGGGCAGCTTTATCAGCTTGAGGGTAAATTTCAGGCAGCCGGCCACGCTTTGCACGGCTTGATGTATGACTGTGATTTTGCCGTTGTGCAAAGTGGCGAGGATGCCCAATCGGCTTGGGTGGAGCTGGCGGCAGATTACCGCCAGGACGACAGCGGCTATCCTTTTGCCTATCGTTTGAATATTGTGTATCGATTGGATTCAGACGGCCTGACGGTGACCACACGCGCAACCAACACCGGCAACCGCGCCATGCCGTTGGCCGACGGTTGGCATCCTTATTTCACACTCGGCGGCAAAGTTGATGATTGGACGATGCAGCTCAACAGCAGCGAGCGGTTGGAATTTGACCAAGATTTGGTTGCCAACGGCAATATTCTGCCCGACACCCGCTTTCAGACGGCCTTGAGTATGCAAGGCATCGCGCTGGACAACAGTTTCGTGTTGGCCGATTTTGACAAACCGGCTTGCGTGTTGATCGGCGAAAAGCTGCAACTGCGCATTTATCCGGATTCAAGCTATCCTTATCTGCAAATCTATATTCCGGCAACGCGCGATTCGGTTGCATTGGAAAATTTGAGCGGCGCGCCCGACGGTTTCAATAATGGTTTGGGCCTGCAGGTATTGCAGGCGGGGGAAATGCGGATGTTTGCTACGCGCTATGTGTTGTCTTGGCAGGAGTAATATTGAAAACTGAGGCTGTTGAATTGCTTTAGATTTTTATCATTACAAAGATAAAGATGACCTCATTCCCGCGCAGGCGGGAATGACGTGGGTTTAATATTGCCAGTGTGATAAAGAGTTTTGTAAAAGTCATTTTTTATAAGAAAAAATGCCGTCTGAAACAGTTTTCAGACGGCATTTTGATGTGTAGGTTTATTGTTCTGCTTTCAACACGCGCTGACGGCGCGTTTCGCTCAACACCATACCGGCGGATACTGACACATTCATGCTCTCGACTGTGCCGAACATCGGAATCGATACCAGCATATCGCAATGCTCGCGTGTCAGGCGGCGCATACCTTCGCCTTCGTTGCCCATCACCCACGCCACGCTTTCGGGCAGGTCGGTGTGGTACAAATCGGATTGGCCGCCCATATCGGTGCCGACAATCCAAATACCGTATTCTTTCAATTCGCGCAAGGTGCGTGCCAAATTGGTGACGGTGATATAAGGCACGGTTTCGGCCGCGCCGCAGGCCACTTTGCTGACGGTGGCATTCAAGCCCGCGCTTTTGTCTTTGGGCGCAATCACCGCATGCACGCCCATGGCATCGGCGGTACGCAGACACGCGCCGAGATTGTGCGGGTCGGTGATGCCGTCGAGCACCAATAAAAAGGCCGGCTCACTCAGGTTTTCCAAGACGTCTTCCAAGTGGACGTGGTTTTTGGAAGCGTCGATAAAACCGACTACGCCTTGATGGCGCGCACCTTTGGCGATGGTGTCGAGACGGCCGGCATCGGCAAAATGCAGGCGCACGTTTTCGGTGGCGGCTTTTTCCAACACTTCACGTGTGCGGGCATCGTTTTTGCCTTCTTGAACGTAGAGTTCGGTAATGGATTTCGGGTTTTGCCACAAGCGGGCGTTAACGGCGTGGAAGCCGTAAATCAATCTTTGGTTGGCCATTGTTTTACTTAAGAAAATGTTTCAGACGGCATTATACGGGATTTGCATGCCGGCGCGTGAAAATTGTGGCGTGGATGAATAACGATTTGATCGATACATAAGCGAAAGGCCGTCTGAAAATCAATGATTCAGACGGCCTGAAACCTTTGCAACATCCCTATCTTTGGCACATTTCTTCGTTATGCGCTGCTCGAAAACTTGCCTATCTTTATGATATATCTGTGTTTTCCGTGCTGCTCTCACTTCGCACTGCACTCAAGTCTAGGGTATTGCAAAGGCCTCGTCCTTATTGTTCAAAAAAACAAACTAATCAAGCGATAAAGGCTTTGATTTCTTTATCTATTTCTTTGAATTTGCCTTCGGCTTCGTTCATGCTGCCGCCGACGGCGGAAATGTAGAATTTGATTTTCGGTTCGGTACCGGAAGGGCGCACGGCAACCCAAGAGCCGTCGGCCAAGTAGTATTTCAATACATTGCTCGGCGATGTGTTCAAAGCGGTGACCTTGCCGTCTGAATCGGTGGCGGTTTGCGCTTGGAAATCTTCCACTTTGATGATGTCGGTGCCGTTGAACTGCTTCGGCGCGTTGGCGCGGAATTTGCCCATAATCGCTTGGATTTCCGCTGCGCCGTCAATACCGGTCATAGTGATGGAAATCGGTTTGTCGAAATAATAGCCGTATTCGCGGTAGATTTCGTCGAGACCGTCAGCCAATGTCATGCCGCGCGAGCGGTAGTAGGCGGCGATTTCGGCAAACATCACTGCGGCTTGTACCGAGTCTTTGTCGCGGGCAAACGGTTTGATTAAGTAGCCGTTGCTTTCTTCAAAGCCGAATAAATAATTATAGGCTTGTGTGCGCTCGAATCCGGCGATTTTTTCGGCCACGAATTTGAAGCCGGTCAAAACGTTAAATACGGTTACGCCGTAGCTTTCGGCGATTTTGCCGACCAATTCGGTGGAAACGATGGATTTACATATCGCGCCGTTTGTCGGCAGCGTACCGGCTTGGCGGTGGGCTTCCAAAATGTATTTCGCCATGACCGCACCGATTTGGTTGCCGGTTAAGGTTAAGTAGCTGCCGTCGGCTTGGCGGATTTCCGCGCCCAAGCGGTCGGCGTCGGGGTCGGTGCCGAGCAGCAAATCGGCGCCGACTGCTGCACCCAGTTTTTCCGCCAAAGCAAACGCGGCTTGACTTTCGGGGTTGGGCGAAGGCGCGGTGGTAAAGTTCGGGTCGGCGATGGCTTGTTCTTCCACCAATTCGAACGATTCAAAACCGGCCTGCTTCAACGCGCGGCGCACCATCATTTCGCCGGTGCCGTGCAGCGGGGTATAGACGATTTTCAGGTCTTTACCGTGTTGGGCAATCAATTCGGGATTGATGGTGACGGTTTTGACGGCGGCCAAGTATTTTTGATCCATTTCTTCGCTCAACAGCTTGATTTTGCCGTCGGCTTTGGCAGCCTCGAAATCGGCCACTTGGATGGTGAAGGGATCATCCACGGCGCGGATGAGTTTGGTCAACGCAGCGGCATCATCAGGCGACAGTTGGCCGCCGTCTTCGCCGTAGACTTTATAACCGTTGAATTCTGCCGGATTGTGGCTGGCGGTAATCATGATGCCGCCGGCGGCTTTGAGTTCGCGCACGGCGAAGGATAATTCAGGGGTTGGCCGCAAAGATTCGAATACATAAGCCTGAATGCCGTGTTGTGCCAGCAAAGCAGCGGAATCAAAGGCAAATTCTTGCGAGAAATGGCGCGAATCATAGGCAATCACCACGCCGGCGCTTTTTGCGGCTTCACCTTTGCCGGCAATCAGTTGCGCAAAGCCTTCGGTGGCTTGGCGCACCACATAGCGGTTGATGCGGTTGATACCGGCGCCGATCACGCCGCGCATACCGGCGGTGCCGAATTCCAGCGGTACATAGAATGCGTCTTCTTTGGTTTTTTCATCCATGGCCGACAATTCTTGTTTTAAGAAATCGGGCATGCCGGCAAAATCCAACCATTTTTGATACGTTTCTTGATAGGCCATCTGAATCATCCTTTTGGGGTAATAAACGGATTATGAACAAGATTATACGTTATTGCGGCACAATGCGCTGCCTAAGCCGATATACGGCAGCATCAGCGCATCAGATAGCCGAGTATGCCCGAAGATGCCACGCCGACGATGACGGTGGCCAACATCGAAAAACGGCTGGCAGCCAATACAGTCAAGGCGATGGCAATCAGTTCGTGCGGTTTGTCGGACACAAAATACGGCGCAATCACCGAAATCAACACGCAGCCGGGAGCGGCTTCCATCACCGTTTGGGCGCGTTTGCCCAAGGTACGGTTGCGCAGGGCGAAAAAGCCGATGAGGCGGGTGGAATAAGTCACGCACAGCATGGCGCAAAAAAGCAGGAAGGAGTCGAGCGTAATCATTCTTGCGCTCCCAGCAGGTAAGCCGTGAGCAGGCCTGATAATGCGCCGGCCGGTACATACCAAGGCCCGTCAATACTCAAACAGGTGATGGCCGCCACAATCAGGCTGACAAACCAAGGCCGCACCGCCGAAAAACTCTTCCACAAGCCGCGCATAATCACCAAAAACACCGCCGGAAAAGCCATTCCGAAGCCCCAAGCGGCCACATCGCCGAACATCGGACCGACCGCCGCGCCAATACTGGCAAACAGAATCCAGGTAGTGTACATAATGAAACACGTGCTGCCGTAATAGGCAAAATTAAAGCCGCCCAAACCGGCCGCTTTGCGCTTTTGTGCTTCAGCCAAACCCAGCGCCCACGATTCGTCACACATGAAAAACAGCGACGGCAACACTTTTTTCATCGGTGCATTTTTCATATACGGCGCATAGGCCGCGCCCATCAGAATATGGCGTGAGTTAATCATAAAAGTCACGCCCGCAATCAGCAGAATGGGCAGCGGATGAGTCCATAAATCAACCGCGGCAAATTCCGAGCCGCCGGCAAAGTTCATTCCTGTCATCAGCATCATTTCTAGCCAACTCATGCCTTTCTGTCCGCCTTGCACACCCAAAATAATCGCCCACGGCAACAAGCCGATGAGCATGGGCGAGCAGTCTTTGATGCCGCGTAAAAATTCTTGTTTCGGGGAAGCCGTCATGGTATGGGGAAACATTTCGATATGAAAAAAGCGCATTATACACCCATTGATTTTCAGACGGTCTGTTGAGGTGTTAATCCAATTGATTAGTTCTTTAGGATTATAAAAGGGCATGAAGAGAAATGGTACAACAACGTTTTTTATTCATCGGGTAGGCCGTATGAAAATCCCCTATGCCTTTTTGTTGACCGCTTTTGCCGCAGGCCAAATATCCGCGGCGGAAATCACCGTATCTGCAGCCGCCAGCTTAAAAGATGCGTTCAATGACATCATCACGCACTATCACAAACAATATCCGCAAAGTAAAATCAAGCTCAATACCGCCGGTTCGGGGGTTTTGCTGCAACAGGCAGTGCGGGGTGCGCCGGTGGATGTATTGGCTTTTGCCGATGAAGTGACCATGAATCAGGCGCAGCAGAAGAATGTGATTGAAGCCGGCAGCCGCAAAACGTTTGCGCACAATGCTTTGGTGATTGCTGCACCGAAGAGCAGCCGGTATGCGGTAAACCAACTCGGCGATTTGCAAAGCCGACATTTCGGCCGCATTGCCGTGAGCAATCCGGCCAGCGTGCCGGCCGGCCGCTACAGCAAAGCCAGTTTGGAAAAAGCCGGTTTGTGGGCGGGTTTGCAGCCGAAAATCATCACCACGCAAAACGTGCGCCAGTCTTTAGATTACATCGCGCGCGGTGAGGTGGATGCCGGTTTTGTATACCGCACCGATGCCGTGTTGATGAAAGGCAAGGTCAAAATTTTGGCGACGGTGCCGACGCCAAGCGCCGTGTCTTACCCGATTGCGGTGAGCAAAAGCACCAAGCAGGCGGTGGAAGCCAAGCGGTTTGTGCAATATGTGTTGTCGGCGCAAGGGCAGGCGGTGTTGAACCGTTATGGTTTTAGAAAGCCTTGATGCTTCGAATGAAAAATGAAACAGGCCGTCTGAAAAAGAATATAAATCTAGTGGCTTAAAAATAAAAATAATACAGCGTTGCCAGCTCCCTTATGTACCGGATGTACACGGCAGCTGCCGCTTTGTCTTATTTCTATTTTAAACGGCTATATGCTTTATGCTTTCAGACGGCCTTCAATCATCACCCGCTTATGAACGAAACCTTACTCACAACTTTATTACTCTCGCTCAAAATTGCGGCGACCGCCACGTTGTTGAATACCGTGTTGGCGGTGGCGGTTGGCTTTGCCTTGGCACGCCGGCGTTTTGTCGGGCGCAATGTGCTGGATACATTGCTCACCCTGCCGATGGTGTTGCCGCCGACGGTACTCGGCTATTATTTGTTGGTGGCCTTCGGCCGCAACAGCGCATTCGGTGTGTGGCTGAAAGATACGTTCGGCATTAACCTGATTTTTACATGGCAGGGCGCGGTGATTGCGGCGGTGGTGGTGACTTTCCCGCTGATTTTCAAACCGGCGCGGGCGGCGTTTGAAGAAGTGAATCCGCAATGGGAGCAGGCCGCGAGGGTGTTGGGCCTGAGTGAAGCGGCGGTGTTTTTCCGCGTCAGCCTGCCCTTGGCGTGGCGTGGGATTTTGGCCGGTATTTTACTGGCATTTGCCCGCGCGTTGGGCGAATTTGGTGCCACATTGATGATTGCGGGCAGTATCCCGGGGCAGACACAGACCTTGTCGATTGCGATTTACGAAGCGGTGCAGGCCGGAGATGATGCGCTGGCCAATGGGTTGGTGGTGCTGGTGTCGGCGGTGTGTATTGTGATTTTACTGGCCGCCGGACATTTAATGTGCGTGAAAGACGGGAGAAAATAATGTTGTTTGATATCGAGTTGCACAAGAAATTGCCGTCGTTAGCCTTGAATGTCGCCCTGAAATCTGATGCGCAGCGCATCGTGATTTTAGGGGCATCCGGTTCGGGTAAAAGCCTGACCTTGCAATTGCTGGCCGGTTTGATGCAACCCGACAGCGGCTATATCCGCATCGACGGCGAAACATGGTGGGATGAGCGCGTAAAGTTGGCCACACAAGCGCGCAAAGCCGGTTTGCTGTTTCAAGACTATGCCCTGTTTCCACATTTGACCGTGGCGCAGAATATCGATTTCGGCTTGGCAACAGGTTGGCGCAATCCGAACAAAAGGCCGTCTGAAAAAGCGCAGTATTGGTTGGATTTGCTTGAGTTGGCACACATTGCCGACCATTATCCCAACCAAATGTCCGGCGGGCAAAAACAGCGCACAGCCTTGGCACGGATGTTGATTACCGGGCCGAAACTGTTGCTGCTGGATGAGCCGTTTTCCGCATTGGATGCCCAGTTGCGCCAACGCACCCGCCGCGAAGTATTGGATTTGCAGCAGATGGCGGGTGTGCCGATGATTCTGATTACCCATGACCGGGCCGATGCGGAAGCCTTGGGGCAGGAAATTTGGCACATGGCAAACGGGGTATTACGATTGGAAAAAGCTTATTGAGATTAAATGATGGATTGAATCAAGGCCGTCTGAAAATGTTTCAGACGGCCTTTGATATATTTTAATGATTCAAATCAGCTCCAAATCCGGACCCGCATTTTGCGCGCGACGGCTGCGTAATTGGATGTCCAAGCGTAAATCGTGGGCGGAATCGGCATTGCGAATGGCATCTTGGAAACTGATGTCGCCGCGTTCATAAAGTTCGTACAAGGCTTGGTCAAAAGTTTGCATGCCTTGGGCGGCGGATTTCTTCATCAACTCTTTGATACCGTGGATTTCGCCTTTATTGATCAATTCGGCAATCAGCGGAGAATTGAGCAACACTTCCACCGCGGCCACACGGCCTTTGCCGCTTTCGCGCGGCACCAGACGTTGCGAGATAAATGCTTGCAGGTTCAGCGACAAATCAGTCAGAAGCTGCGTGCGGCGTTCTTCTGGGAAGAAGTTGATGATGCGGTCGAGCGCTTGGTTGGTGCTGTTAGCGTGCAGTGTGGCCATGCACAAGTGGCCGGTTTCGGCAAAGGCAATCGCGTAATCCATGGTTTCGCGGTCGCGAATCTCACCAATCAAAATCACATCCGGTGCTTGGCGCAGCGTGTTTTTCAGCGCTGCCATCCAGTTTTCGGTATCTACGCCGACTTCTCGTTGGGTGATGATGCAGTTTTTGTGTTCGTGTACAAATTCGATCGGATCTTCGATGGTGATGATGTGGTCGAACGAATTTTCGTTGCGGTAATCAATCAAAGAAGCCAGCGATGTCGATTTTCCCGAGCCTGTGCCGCCGACGAAAATCACCAAACCACGTTTTTTCATGGCCACATCTTTCAATACCGGCGGCAGATTGAGACTGTCGAATTTCGGAATATTGCTGGTAATCGCGCGGAACACCATCGCCGTGGCGCCACGTTGAATCATGGCATTGACACGGAAGCGGCTGGTGTCGGGCAGACTGATGGCGAAGTTGCATTCATTGGTGCTGGAAAATTCTTCGATTTGCTTGGTATTCATAATCGAAAAAGCCAATTCCATGCACTTTTCAGCCGTCAGCGGTGTGTCGTTGAGGCGGGTGATTTTGCCGTCCACTTTCATGGCAGGCGGGAAATTGGTGGTGATGAATAAATCTGAACCTTTGTATTTATTCATGTGGCGCAGCCAACCGAATAATTCTTCCTTGGCGCCGGGTGGATTATTTGGATCAAACATTTGCGTTTTCGTATTTAAAATAGTTTGGAAGGAGATTAGTTTAGAAGGATATTATAGCAAGCTTGCTGCTTATCGGTGTGTCATCATCGAATATATCCGATTATATCCGATAAAAAATTAAGCCTTGTTGTGTTTTACACAGACCGGCAAGATGACGGCTTTGGGTTATAATCGGAGCAAATCTTTCAGAAAGGCAAGAAATGAGCATGAACACAGTGGCCGTAATCGGTGCGATGGCGCAGGAAATCGAATTGTTGAAAACGCGTATGGACGACATTAAAGCGTTTCAATTCGGCAAATTTAATGCCTATGAAGGCACACTCAACGGTAAGCGCATGGTGTTGGTATTGAGCGGCATCGGCAAAGTCAATGCCGCGATTGCCACTTCATGGGTGATTCATCAGTTCCAACCCGATTGCGTGATTAATACCGGCAGCGCGGGCGGCTTAGGCAAGGGTTTGAAAGTCGGCGATGTCGTGATTGGCGAACGCATCGCTCATCATGATGTCGATGTGACCGCATTCGGCTATGTGTGGGGACAAATACCGCAGCAGCCTGCCGTATTTGAAAGTGATGAACATTTGATGGCCGTGGCCAAAGAAGCGGCGCAGGCGTTTGAACACGCCCGAGTCAACCGCGGTTTGATTGTCAGCGGCGACCAATTTGTCCACAGCAGCGAGCGTGTGGCGGAAATCCGTGGTCATTTTAATGATGTACAGGCGGTCGAAATGGAAGCGGCCGCGATTGCGCAGGCTTGCCATCAATTGGATACGCCGTTTGTCGTGATTCGTGCGGTGTCGGATTCTGCCGATGAAAAAGCGGATATTAGTTTTGAAGAATTTTTGAAAACGGCAGCGGTGAGTTCGGCGAAGATGGTGACGGAGGTTGTTGCCAAGCTTTAAAAACCCATGCAAAAACAGTAAATTTCCGCTAAAATACGCAGCTATTTTAATTCTATTTGGAAGGCCGTCTGAAAGCTTACCGTGTTTTTTCAGACGGCCTTTTGAACCATTGAACTTTTCATCAAAATAACTACATGAAAAATATCCGAAATTTCTCCATTATTGCCCACATCGACCATGGTAAATCAACGCTGGCCGACCGTTTCATTCAGTATTGCGGCGGTTTGGAATTGCGTGAAATGAGCACACAGGTGCTGGATTCTATGGATATTGAAAAAGAGCGCGGCATCACCATTAAGGCGCAAACCGCGGCTTTGAGCTACAAAGCGCGTGATGGCCAGACTTATCAGCTCAACCTGATTGACACTCCCGGACACGTTGACTTTTCTTACGAAGTGTCGCGCTCGTTGTCTGCTTGCGAAGGCGCGCTGTTGGTGGTGGATGCGTCGCAAGGTGTGGAAGCGCAAACCGTGGCCAACTGCTACACCGCGATTGATTTGGGCGTGGAAGTCGTACCGGTGTTAAACAAAATCGACTTGCCTGCCGCCGACCCTGAGCGTGTGGAGCAGGAAATTGAAGACATCATCGGCATCGATGCCATCGGCGCAGTGCAGTGTTCGGCCAAGAGCGGCGTGGGCGTGGAAGATGTGTTGGAAGAAATCGTGGCCAAAGTGCCGGCACCTGAAGGTGGCGAAGATGCGCCTTTGCAGGCGATGATTATCGATTCTTGGTTTGACAACTATGTCGGCGTGGTGATGCTGATCCGCATCAAACAAGGCCGTCTGAAACTCAAAGACAAAGTGCGTTTCATGAGCACCAAAGCGGAAACGCAGGTCGAGCAATTGGGTGTGTTCACGCCGAAATCGGTGCAGAAGGCGGAATTGAAAGCCGGTGAAGTAGGCTTTTTGATAACCGGTATTAAAGAATTGGGTTCGGCCAAAGTGGGCGACACCATCACGCTGACGGCCAATCCTGCCGCCGAGCCGCTGCCGGGCTTCCAAGAAGTGCAAAGCCAGGTATTTGCCGGCCTGTATCCGGTGGAAAGCCACGATTACGAAGCCTTGCGCGATGCCTTGGAAAAACTGCAACTTAACGACGCGGCTTTGAAATTCGAGCCGGAAGTGTCGCAAGCCTTGGGTTTCGGTTTCCGTTGCGGATTCTTGGGTCTGCTGCACTTGGAAATCGTTCAAGAGCGTTTGGAACGCGAATTCGACATGGATCTGATTACCACTGCGCCGACAGTGGTGTATGAAGTGGTGATGAAAAACGGCGAAAAAATCGAAGTGGAAAACCCGTCCAAACTGCCCGACATCAGCCAGATTGAGACCATTCTCGAGCCGATTATCACCGCAACCATTCTCGTACCGCAGGAATATGTCGGCAACGTGATGACGCTGTGTAACCAAAAGCGCGGCGTGCAGGTCAATATGCAATACATGGGCCGCCAAGTGATGCTGACCTACGATTTGCCGATGAATGAAGTAGTGATGGATTTCTTCGACAGGCTCAAATCCACCTCCCGCGGCTATGCTTCGTTGGATTATCAGTTTAAAGAATTCCAAGCTTCTGATTTGATTAAGCTGGATATTATGGTCAACGGAGAAAAAGTCGATGCCTTGAGCCTGATTGTGCATCGTCAAAGCGCGGTACACCGCGGCCGTGAATTGGCTGCCAAAATGCGCGAGCTGATTCCGCGCCAAATGTTTGACATCGCCGTGCAGGCCGCCATCGGCAGTCAGATTATCGCCCGTGAAAATGTCAAAGCCCTGCGTAAAAACGTATTGGCGAAATGTTACGGCGGCGACATCACGCGTAAGAAAAAACTATTGGAAAAACAAAAAGCCGGGAAACGCCGTATGAAACAGGTGGGCAATGTGGAAATTCCGCAAAGCGCGTTCTTGGCGATTTTGCAAGTGAGTGACAAATAATGGGTACAAATTTATTGTTTGCAGCCATCGCTGCCTTTGTGTTCGGCGTGGTGCTGTATCTGAAAAGCAGCAAAGTGCGTGAAGACAACGGGGAATGGAGCAGCGGCCTGCAATGGGGCTATCTGCTGATGATGATCGGCGTGTTCGGTGTATTGTCTTTTTTCATGAGTTTTACCGCCGTATTGCTGGTGTTTGTCGTGTTTACCGGCATTGTGTGGTTTATCCATAAAGGCCGTCTGAAAAAAGATCCGGCGCATCAAGACGAAGGCCACTTTACCGATTACATGAACGGCTTTTTCCCGATTATCTTAATCGTATTTGTATTGCGTACCTTTATCGCCGAACCTTTCCAAATTCCGTCGAGTTCGATGCGTCCGGGCTTGGTGGTAGGCGACTTTATCTTGGTGAATAAGTTTTCATACGGCATCCGCACCCCGATTATCAATAATTTGCTGATTCCGACCGGTAAAGTCGAGCATGGCGATGTGGTGGTGTTTACCTATCCGGAAAATCCGAGCATCAACTACATCAAGCGCGCCATCGGCTTGCCGGGTGATGTGGTTGAATACAAAGACAAAGTCTTGAGCATCAACGGCCAAACCATTACCGAGCAATCCGAAGGCATGCAGACTTACGCCGAAAACACCCGCCAATACGGCATGGTGGATATTGAAGCCGAAGCCTTCCGTGAAAACATCGGCAACCACAGCTACCAAGTGTTGAAAATGGCCGAGCAGCCAAGCTTCCTGCCGCAAGCCGTGCGCGCCAATTTTGCTTATCGTGAAAACTGCGAATACGCGCCAGACGGCTCCGCCTTTAAATGCACGGTGCCGGAAGGTCATTATTTTATGATGGGCGACAACCGCGACAACAGTGAAGATTCCCGCTACTGGGGCTTTGTGAGTGATAAACTGATTGTTGGCAAAGCATTTTTTGTGTGGATGAACTTCGGCGATATGAGCCGAATCGGTACATCGATTAAATAAAAGTTGATGTGAAAGGCCGTCTGAAACACCATGTTCAGACGGCCTTTTGCCATATCGATTAATCTGCCGGTTTGCTTTTAAGCGAGCCCAAATAAATCGCCAGCAGCGTCATCGCCGCCCCAAGCCACTGTAAGCCGTTGATCGGTTTGTCGAGCCAGAAATAGTCGATAACTAAGGCGGCGACGGGTTCGGAAAGCAGTAAAAGACCGGTGAGCGAGAGCGACAGTAATAGAATGGCATAAGCAATCAAACCCCAAGCAAAACACTGCATCACTACGCCGTAAATCAATACCAAGCCGACATCGCGCAAAGTGGCCGGGTAGAGTGCGCCCGCATCGAACATCAAGGCCGGCAAAATCAGCGACAATGCGCCACCGAAGCTTAAAATCATCATTAAAGGAAACAGCGCGGTATGTTCGATTTGATGGGTTTTACGGATAAATACCATCGATAAAGCCAACATCGCACCTGAGGCAATCCCGCTGACGAAGCCCCAAACGGCATCGCTGTTGTAACTGAATTCCGGGCTGCCGATAAAGGCCACACCAGTAACGGCAATCAGCAAACTGAGCATTTGCAGTTTGCTTAAGCGCTCGCCGAAAAAGAAAAAGCCGATGGCGGATAGGAAAAAGATTTGCAGGCTGTTGAGCAGGGTCGAAATACCGGGGCCGACAGCGTGGATGCTCTCATGCCACAGCGCCAAATCAAAGGCAAGGAAAACGCCGGAGAGCAGGGCGGTGTAAACCGCTTTTTTGTTTTGGGGTAATTTTTGACCGAAAAAGCGCGCCAAGAAGAAAAACACCACACCAGAAATGGCCAACCGCCAGAAGGCAATGGCATAAGAGCCAACATCGACAAATTTCACAATCAGGCTGCCCAAGCCGAAAATAATGCAGCCGGCTACCAGCAGCGGTGCAGCATGTAAGGCGTGCCGTTCAGACATGATGCTCCTATAAATATGGATGAATCGGGCTTTGGATTGTGCCATATTTTGGGTGTAAATAGAACCATACTTTTCAGACGGTCTCATCAATTATAGCGGCTTACACCAAATCTTTAACTGCTTCTTGCTTTTCCAATAATTCGTTCAAGGTGGGGCAATGCGCTGCCGGCTGAAGTCATCCGATAAACCCAAACCTTGTACAATTTGATAATTGCTGTTTTCACAAATCACAGGAAAACCGAAAATCACGTTTTCAGGGATGCTGTATGACCCATCCGGCGGCACACCAATGGTGACCTATTTCACGACCGGTCACTTTATTCAATGCTTCGCCCTGTGTTTTGAAAATCGCCGCGTTGGCATTGAGCAAATCCGAACGCTCCATACCTTTGTGCAAAAGTTTCATTCTAAAAAATCAACTTAACACAATCTTGTTATTTTTCATATTTTTCAGTTATATTGTGTTTTCTTTAACACAAAGCGCGATGAGCTCAATGGTTCATCAATTGTTTGACACTATGCAAGAGGTACCCATCATGAGTAAAGTACAAGAAGTCAAATTACAACGCAATCTTAAAAATCGTCATCTGCAACTGATTGCCATTGGCGGTGCTATTGGCACGGGTTTGTTTATGGGCTCAGGAAAAACCATTAGCTTGGCAGGACCTTCGGTGTTGCTGACTTATATGCTGATTGGTTTTTTTCTATTTTTCGTCATGCGCGCCATGGGTGAATTGCTGTTATCAAATCTCGAATATAAATCTTTTACCGATTTTACCCACGATATTTTAGGGCGCGGTGTGGGTTTTTTTGTCGGCTGGACCTATTGGTTCTGCTGGGTTGTGATTGGTATTGCCGACATTATTGCGATTACAAGTTATGTGCAATTCTGGTGGCCTGATGTACCGCTGTGGCTGCCAGGTTTGGCGTGTATTTTCATTATGGCGTCGTTGAATATGCTGACGGTACGTTTGTTTGGCGAAATGGAGTTTTGGTTTGCGCTGATTAAAATTGTTGCCATTGTTGGCTTGGTTTTGGTAGGGGTTTATTTGATTGCAACGGGTTTTGTGAATCCAAATACAGGCATTCCTGCGTCGTTGAGTCATTTATGGATGCGTGAAGGTGGGATTTTTCCACACGGCATTGGGGGCTTTTTCTCGGCATTTCAAATTGCGGTTTTCGCCTTTTTGGGCATTGAATTAGTAGGCACCGCAGCAGCAGAAACGCAAGACCCTTATACCAATTTGCCTAAAGCGATTAACCGCATTCCGATTCGCGTGATTGTGTTTTATGTGTTGGCATTGAGCATAATTATGACGGTTACGCCATGGGATATGGTAGATCCCAAAATCAGTCCATTTGTAAACATGTTTACCATGATTGGCATTCCGATTGCCGCAGGTTTGATTAATTTGGTGGTCTTGTCGTCTGCTTTATCCTCAGCCAATGGCGGTATGTTTTCCACAGGGCGTATGTTATACGGCTTGGCAAAAACGCAATCTGCACCGCGCGTATTTGGTTTATTGAATTTACGTGGTGTGCCTGCGCCCGCATTGATGTTCTCTTGTAGCTTGTTGTTATTGGGTTTGATTTTGCTTTATGTGGGCGAAGACACCAGCATTATGGAAATGTTTACCATCGTTACCACCATTTCCAGTATTGGTTTTATTTTTGTGTGGATGATGATTTTGTTGGCATACATCAAATATCGCAAAACGCGCCCTGAATTACACGCGCAATCGGTGTACAAAATGCCAGGCGGCGTGATGATGGCTTGGGCATGTTTGGCATTTTTGGTGTTCTCACTTTATCTTTTCTCGCGCGACGCGGATACGCTCACAGGTATGCTGTATATGCCCGTTTGGTTCGGTGTTTTGGGTATTGCTTATGCTGTAAAATTCCGTAAGCCGTAAAGTCATAAAAATGGTAAAATTTCAGGCAGCTTGTTTTCAGGCTGCCTGAAACCTTTGTAACCTTTTATCTTGGGCACATTTCTTCGCGATACACTTTTCGTACGTTTGAAAATATTTCAAATATTATCTGCGCATATTGCGATGCTATCGCTTTGAACTGCGTTCAAATTTAGAGGCTTACAAAGCGTGCGCAAGCGCGGGCACTAATCAAAATCGCAATCTGCATCTTTAACGCGCCACTTCCGGGATCATCGGCGGCAAACACACCCAGCAGCAGCAGAAACGCGTAATCGTGCATTTCCATGACCCTGCAAAGCTTTTTGCGTATGCGGCAAATCCGGCAACTGCAAAATCATCGGCTGGCCGCGTCCCGGCATAATCCCGCCGGCAATGCGGAACAAAGCCGCATACGCAATTTGCCCACCGCACCGGTGGCCGCAATACGGATAGGGGGTTTCAAAGTCATCATCAATCTCTGTAAGAAAAACAAAAGATTAAAGAAGCGGGGTTATAATAAATGCTGTCCTCCGCAACAATATGGCAAAAATAAAAGTTTTCTTACAAAAATAAAGAAGGCCGTTTGAAAGGCGGCAGCATATTGCTGCTTTTCAGGCGGCCTGGACGGCATGATTATTCGCAATTCAAATTTTTGACCTTTTGCGGAAAATCATGCAGCGCGATTTCACACATTCTCACCCGCTGTTTTTCATCGGCGGCAGGCAGCGATTGGCGCAAAAATGTCGTGTTCCCGCTTTGGAACAACGCCTTTTTCTCGCCTACCTTGTGATAACACGCCTCCGCGCGTTTGAAATATTCTTGACAGACCGGCGGCATTTCTTCCAAAGCCAAAGGTTTGTGTTTGTGCATACTGCGCGCCGAAGCGGCGGAAGCCGAAGCAGCCATTGCTGCCAGCAGCAACCATTTGAAAACATGATTCATCATGAGATTCCTTTAAAAAAATGAACTTTGTCATTATAAAACTGGGTATTCAAAAAACAGAAGAGTGTGCATAAAGTTTTATAAAAGATAAACAAAAGGCCGTCTGAAAGATTTCAGGCGGCCAATAAATTAATAAGCAGCCCTAAAATAAATCAGGCTGCTTTTTTAAATGGTCGGAATGAGAGGATTCGAACCTCCGACCCCCTGCACCCCATGCAGGTGCGCTACCAGGCTGCGCTACATTCCGGTTGAGAAGTAGGAATTATAAAGATTGTTGGGTGATTTGGCAAACAGGGTGGGAGGTAGATTTCAGTATATGCGCTTGATGATGGAAAGCCAACTTACTTGCCGTACAGGCAAAGCTTTACTGATGGCAAGACCTTGTGAAACAAAGGGGTATGGCGCAGGCACGGAAGCGGTGGGCGGGTTATGCGGGGATTCGGGTTGTTTTTTATCTCAACGAGTTTATAAAAATGAATAGAAAAAGGCCGTCTGAAATCAATGATTCAGACGGCTTTGAGGGTATGGATTGACCGATCCCAACCAACACGCGTGCCTTAGGGCTCACATCCTACATCTGACGATGCTTCAGACGGCCTATAGGATAGACGTGTAGCGGCTTTTATTTCTGACAATCCGATTTGCCCGTTTTATGGTT
This sequence comes from Neisseria weixii, assembly GCF_042658245.1. Lineage (NCBI taxonomy): Bacteria > Pseudomonadati > Pseudomonadota > Betaproteobacteria > Neisseriales > Neisseriaceae > Neisseria > Neisseria weixii. Next base: position 110,993 of record NZ_JBHSPY010000001.1, on the reverse strand, counting down.
GATTGCACCTTGCGCAACCAAGTATTCCACTACCGCCTTATGGCCTTTTTCACAAGCAAACGACCGCGCGCTTTGGTCTTTTTTGCTGACCAAATTCAAATCCGCACCTTGCGAATGCAGATATTTCACCGTTTCCAAGCCCCCGTTGCTGGCTGACACAATCATCAGCGTTTCGCCGTCGTCTTCCACCGTTTGGTCGTTCAAATCCGTTTCCGCGCGCAGCATATGATGCACTTTCTTCACGATATTGGTGTTTTTGCCCAATGCCGCCAACTTCAAAACGTTATACACATCGCCGCGGTCGGTCGCACGCAGGTCGGCACCTTTTTCAATCAAATAGTCGGCAATGTCTTCATAACCGATAAATGCCGCCCAGCCGAAAGCCGTTTGCCCTAAAGCCGCTTCGTCTTTTGCTTCCAAATCCTGACCGGCTTCCACCATCTGCTTAACCTTGGCAAAATCGCCGCGTTTTACCGCATCAAACCAAGCCGCATCTTTGCTTTCCGAAGGCTTTTCGTAAAAAATGCGCCAGTGCAGCTTATCCGAATTGGCAATGTCTTCCATATCCGCACGGCCCAAACGCCAGCCGTCTGTGGCAACCGCAGCATCCGCTGATTGAGTATGAGGCGCAGAATGTCCGTTGCACGCGCTTAATGCGGCGGCGCGAAATGTTTCATTAAGTATTCCTTAATCGGGATATGAATCGGAAACAACATTTTACCCTAATTTCAATGTAAAAGCGGCAGCAGCGCAGACGGGGTTAAAAATGCAGAAAAAGCGGCGAAGAATACGGCCGTGTTACCCTGATAACCGTATTCAACATGATGGGCGGCCAAAACACCAAGCCGTTGATTGGGTCAGAGCCGGAAGAATAAGGGCGGCCGATTTTATGCACCAAGCCGGTTTGGTTAAAACCGCAGATAACGTAAGCCTAACCGCTACAGTTAAAGAAAAAGCCCAAAACTGCAAAATTATTTGCTATGCTCGGGCAACGAGCTTAAGGGGCTGGAATAAAACAAGCCGTCTGAAACCTTTCAGATGGCTTGTTTGTGATGAGGAGGTATGACCGGTATGCGAATGTTTAGGGGGAACAGCGAGACAAAAATAACCTGATTCAGCCGCTTTAAGAATTGGAAATAAAGCAATGCTGTCTCAAAGATTTCAGACGGCATTCGAGTTTGAAGCCCAACGAATGCGCCTATGCTTCGGGGCACACGCCCTACACGCGGAATCAGCGATCGTTGAGTCGGCGGTAGAGTGTGCGGCGCAGCCACGCACGCGGTTGTTTATTTAAGTTTCCATCATTCCCCAAAATTCATTATCCGAGCCCCAGCCGTCCCGCCCCAATCCGGCGGCAGCAAACCATCACGCACGAAGCGGTGGAATGAAGAAAACGGCCAATCTTTTACCTTAACCGCCAAACCATGTTTCACCGGATTGAAATGCACATCATCCACCGCACGCCGCAAATCCGCATCATCACGCACGGTATGTTCGTAAAACGGCGCTGCCAAATCCCTTTTTCATGCCGCCGCTGTTTGCTGGCGGATAAACCATCCGATGCAGCGAAATGATGTGAGAAACGGGTTTTCATCAAGCGCCAGCGCAGCGAATAATCGCAATCGCCATCGTGTAAAGGCCAAACCGCATGAAAATGGTTGGGTATAACGCAAATTGCTAGGGTTTCAAACGGATAGCGTTTTTGCACCGAGGCTTAGGCTTCGCGAAGCAGATTGATATGTTCGACTAGTAAACGCGATTTCGGGTCGGCAAGTTTAACGGTAAAGAAAAACGTGCCGTCTTCGATGTAGTTGCGGCGATAGTGCGACATTTATTTCCTTTGTTATTATTTCGATTTGCACTATCATAACAAAGGCGGTGAGAAAGCAAAAGGCCGCCTGAAATGTATCGGTTTCAACATACAAGGGTGTGTGGCGCAGTCACGCACGTGATGGTGTGGGTTATGCAGGCTACGCTTGCTTTTAAAAGGGATTAAAAATAACCATTAGCCGAATTTCGTTTGTAATGCTTGTAGTGCTGAATTTAAACATTCTTCCGCAGAAAGCGCAGCAGTATCCCCGAGTTTGGGTACGGTATGCAAATCCAGTACATATTGCGCTTCATCTGCGAGTATATCCTGGGTGAAAGATGGTTTTACTTGGTATGTTTCCAATCTGAACAAACGTGCGTAAAACTCCCCGTTACCGTTTTTCAAAATTTCAAGTTTGAAATTCAACTCATCATCCAGCAGGGCAATCGGATTTACAACAATTGTTTTCACTACTTCTGAATATTGCAGCATTCTTAGTCTCCCGATTTAAGCAGCAAGGGTGTGTGGTGTAGCCACGCACGCGGTGGTGCGGGTTATTCAGGCTACGCTTGTTCCGGCTTGCTACCATTTGCTATTTTGTATTTTCAAAAGCTCCTTAAGAAATACACTAAAATCTAGCGTATTATTAAGCTTAAGTACTTCAGCTACTTGCAATGAACGCCTGTTGATACGAGGTAATAGTAATACACAATAGTTTTCTTTGTATGGTTCAGGCAAATATCGCATAAAGTAATCAGCCTTGAAAGTTTCCATTATCTCTCTAAATTCATTTGTAAAGCTATAATGATTGGATACGATAAACATTTCAAATTTTTGAATAAGTGAATATACAGAGTTTTCATTAATTTTATAACTATGTAGTTTACCTTTTAAGAAAATTTTTTTGTTAAGCTTTTTGGCTAGATAGCGAGCAGCAGAAAAATGATGGGATCCGCCAGCATTGATGAGGAATAAACGTTTATCCCATACATAGGTTGCAAAGTAATCAGAAGAATTTTTATGAAAAATCCTTATTTCACGCCAATTTAGGTTCTGCTCAAGTTTCTCATGACTGATTGGAAAAATCATTTCTTTAGAGTTGTTTTCAACTAACTCATCTAAGCTGAAAAAGTCTCTTAATTCAGACTTGGAAGCTGCTAAACCTGTAACATCTTGAAGCTCACATTCCCAGTTTTCTATGATTTCACATATTCCGAAAAACTTGAATTCATCTAATCGTAATTCACGAAATTGATACCTATGATCTTCATATACCCAACCTTTTGCTGCTCCATATGGGTGATGAAAATAATAAGAATCTATATCTTGCCAATCATGCCAACGAATTACACTTGATAATGCAATACTTTTCTGGGGTTCTTTAAGTGAGTTAACAATAAACAACTCATTTTGATTAATAAATTTGCGAATGGAGATATTTAATCGTAGTAATTGAATTTTATTTAGAATTGAATAAAACATTTTTCAAATACTTCCCAGTATAACTCCCCTTAACTTTCATCACATCTTCCGGCGAACCCTTGGCAATAATCCTCCCCCCACCATCGCCGCCTTCCGGCCCTAAGTCTACAATATAATCCGCCGTTTTAATCACATCCAGATTATGCTCGATAATGACAATCGAGTTGCCTTTGCCTTTCAGACGGCCTATTACCTCTAATAACAAGGCAATATCGGCGAAGTGCAAACCCGTGGTCGGTTCGTCGAGAATATACAAAGTGCGGCCGGTGTCGCGTTTGGAGAGTTCGAGCGCGAGTTTGACGCGTTGGGCTTCGCCACCTGATAAGGTGGTGGCGGATTGGCCGAGGCGGATATAGCCGAGGCCGACGTCCATCAGGGTTTGCAGTTTGCGCGATACGGTGGGCACGGCGTCGAAGAATTGGCGGGCTTCTTCTACGGTCATATCCAGCACTTGGCTGATGTTTTTGCCTTTGTATTGCACCTCCAGTGTTTCGCGGTTGTAGCGTTTGCCGTGGCACACTTCGCAGGGTACATACACGTCGGGCAGGAAGTGCATTTCGACTTTGATCACGCCGTCTCCCTGGCAGGCTTCGCAGCGGCCGCCTTTGACGTTGAACGAGAAGCGGCCGACGTTGTAGCCGCGTTCGCGCGAGAGCGGCACGCCGGCGAAGAGGTCGCGGATGGGGGTAAACAGGCCGGTGTAGGTGGCGGGGTTGGAGCGTGGGGTGCGGCCAATGGGGGATTGGTCGACGTTGATGACTTTGTCGAGATGGTCGAGGCCGCTGATATCGTCGTAGGGCGCGGGTTCTTCGTGGGCGCGGTTAAGCTCGCGGGCGGTGATTTTGGCGAGTGTGTCGTTAATCAGGGTGGATTTGCCGCTGCCGGATACGCCGGTGATGCAGGTAATCAAGCCCAGCGGCAGTTCGAGGGTAACGTTTTTGAGGTTGTTGCCGCGCGCGCCTTTTAACACCAGCATTCTTTCGGAGTTGACAGGCGTTCTTTCAGAGGGCACTTCGATTTTCTTTTTGCCGCTTAAGTATTGGCCGGTAACGGATTCTTTGCAGGCGGCGACTTTGGCGGGGGTGTCGGCCACCAGCACGTTGCCGCCGTGTTCGCCGGCGCCGGAGCCCATATCAATCACGAAATCGGCTTCGCGGATGGCGTCTTCGTCGTGTTCGACCACAATCACGCTGTTGCCCAAGTCGCGCAGGCGTTTGAGGGTGGCCAGCAGGCGGTCGTTGTCGCGCTGGTGCAGGCCGATGGAGGGTTCGTCGAGTACATACATCACGCCGGTTAGGCCGCTGCCGATTTGGCTGGCTAAACGGATACGCTGGGCTTCGCCACCGGAGAGGGTTTCGGCGGAACGGGCGAGGTTGAGGTAGTCGAGGCCGACGTTAATCAGAAAGCCTAAGCGCTCGGTGATTTCTTTAAGGATTTTTTCGGCAATCTGCTTTTTGTTGCCTTCCAAATCAAGTTGTTCAAAGAATTCATGGGTTTTGGTGAGCGGCCAGGCGGAAAGCTCGTGCAGCGGCTGTTTGCCCACATACACATAGCGCGCTTCTTTGCGCAGGCGCGCGCCGCCGCAGCTCGGGCAGGCGCGGTGGCTTTGGTATTCGCGCAGTTTGTCGCGGATGGTTTCGCTGTCGGTTTCGCGGTAACGGCGTTCCATATTGGGAATGATGCCTTCAAAGGCATGGTTGCGTTTGAATGTGCCACCGCGCTCGGAAAGGTATTGGAATTCAATCACTTCTTTGCCGGAGCCGTGCAACACGATTTTTTGGATATTGGCCGGCAATTCTTCAAACGGCGTTTTCACATCAAAATCATAATGGGCGGCAAGTGATTGAATCATTTGAAAATAAAACTGATTGCGCTTGTCCCAGCCGTCAATGGCGCCGTCGGCCAACGATAATTCAGGATGCGCTACTACGCGCTGCGGGTCGAAGAAATTATTGCTGCCCAAACCGTCGCAGCTTGGGCAGGCGCCGACCGGATTGTTGAAGGAAAACAAGCGCGGCTCTAATTCTTGCAGGCTGTATGAGCACATCGGGCAGGCAAAACGCGCGGAAAACCAATGTTCTTCGCCGCTGTCCATTTCCAAAGCCAACGCGCGCTCTTCGCCGTGGCGCAGCGCGGTTTCGAAGCTTTCGGCCAAGCGCTGTTTGATGTCGGCTTTCACTTTGACACGGTCGATGACTACGTCGATGTCGTGTTTGATGTTTTTTTCCAGCTTCGGCACTTCATCCAGCGTGTACACTTCGCCATCGACGCGCACACGCGCAAAGCCATGCGCCTGCAAATCGGCAAAAAAATCGACGAATTCGCCTTTGCGGCCGCGTACCGCCGGTGCCAGAATCATCATGCGCGTATCTTCCGGCAAACCCAACACATGATCGACCATTTGTGACACGGTTTGGCTCGATAAAGGCAGGTTATGCTCGGGGCAATAAGGCGTGCCGATACGCGCATACAGCAGGCGCAGGTAATCGTGGATTTCGGTGACGGTGCCGACGGTAGAGCGCGGGTTGTGGCTGGTGGATTTCTGTTCGATGGAAATGGCGGGTGACAAACCCTCAATCAAATCGACATCGGGCTTATCCATCATCTGCAAAAACTGGCGCGCATAGGCGGAAAGGCTTTCCACATAGCGGCGCTGGCCTTCGGCATAAAGGGTGTCGAAAGCCAGGCTCGATTTGCCGCTGCCCGACAAACCGGTTACTACCACCAATTTATGGCGCGGAATATCCAAATCGATGTTTTTCAAATTATGCGTGCGTGCGCCGCGGATGCGGATGGTGTCGTTGTCGGAAGCGTTTTTGTGATGATGGTTGCACATAGTGTTTAGGCCGTCTGAAAATAAAATCGAGAATAGGATATTGTAGCACTTTTCGTCAGTTCAACTGATGATGTGCAGTGTCGATTTTTTCAGACGGCCCGACTATTTACGCCGATAATCCGTTATAATCCCCCAAACCCTACGAATAAAGGAATCCGCATGAACAAACCTTCTTATCCGCATCCGATTATTGCCCGCGAAGGCTGGCCGTTTATCGCCATCGGTTTTATCGCCAGCGTGTTGGTGACGGCTGTCAACGGCTGGTTGTCGCTGCCGTTTTGGCTGTTTACTATTTTTGCGTTGCAGTTTTTCCGTGATCCGGCACGCTACATTCCGCAAGATGCGGATGCGGTGTTGAGTCCGGTTGACGGCCGTGTGGTGGTGGTTGAGCGCGCGCAAGACCCATACCGCAAAACCGAAGCCCTGAAAATCAGCATTTTTATGAACGTATTCAACGTGCATTCGCAAAAATCACCGGTGGACGGCACGGTTGAGGCAGTCGAATACAACCGCGGCAAATTCCTGAATGCGGATTTGGACAAAGCCAGCACCGAAAACGAGCGCAATGCCGTGTTGGTGACCACCGCTACCGGCCGGGAAATTACCTTTGTGCAGGTGGCCGGTTTGGTGGCGCGCCGCATTTTGTGTTATACCCAAGTCGGCCGCAAATTGAGCCGCGGCGAGCGCTACGGCTTTATCCGCTTCGGATCGCGCGTCGATGTTTACCTGCCTTTGGATGCTAAAGCCGAAGTGGCGATTGGCGACAAAGTGACCGGCGTGAGCACCATCTTGGCACGGTTGCCGTTGAAATCACCGGAGGCTAAACCGTTTGACGATGCGCCGGTGAATGCGGGAAATGCAGCGCTGCAAACAGTGGCGACAACTGCCCCGCAATCTGCCGAGCCGGTGACTGCTTCGGAAAACACCGCCGAAGTCAGCCAAGCAGCGATTGAAGAAGCGGCGGACAAAGTGCGCGAAGCGGCGGCTAAGGCTGTTGAATCTTAACCGCAGCAAATCATCAAAAGGTTTTCAGACGGCTGTCTGAAAACCTTTTTTTATGCATGAAACAAGCGCATGCTTGGCGTGTTTGACGTAGAATAGGATTTTTGATTTAGGCTGAGATTTTTTAAGGTTCAGCCGATAACGAATAACCTTAAAGTAGTCGTCACTCCCGCGCAGGCGGGAATCCAGTTTAGGCTTTAAGAAACCTATTTTATTCAATAGCTTGTTGTTAAAAACGGATTCCCGCCTGCGTAGGAATGACGTCGTTTTCGTATGTCGGCTGTTCAACATTTTTATAAAATCCCAGGCCGTCTGAAAAAGGAAATATCTTGAGTAAAGCCCGTTTGTTTCCCGTTGATAAATCTTTGGAAAAACCTGAGCGCGTGATGTTGGTCGGGGTGATGTTGAGTGCGGATTATTCCGGTGTCAATGAGTTGCGCGAGCAATCTTTTCAGACGGCCTTGGAAGAAGCCGCTGATTTGGTGCAGGCGGCCGGTGGTGATTTGGTACAGATAGAAACCGCCAAGCGCGATAAGGCGCATGCGGCGTTGTTTGCCGGCACGGGCAAAACCGATGAGCTGGCCGCCGCAGTCAAGCAGCATGATGTGGATTTGGTGGTGTTTAACCACGAGCTGACACCGACACAAGAGCGCAATTTGGAAAAAGAACTGCAATGCCGTGTGCTCGACCGCGTGGGTCTGATTTTGGCCATTTTTGCCAAACGCGCGCAATCGCAAGAAGGTAAATTGCAGGTGGAATTGGCGCAGTTGTCGCATTTGAGCGGCCGATTGGTGCGCGGTTACGGCCACATGCAGAGCCAAAAAGGCGGTATCGGTTTGAAAGGTCCGGGGGAAACGCAATTGGAAACAGACCGCCGCTTGATCAACCAAAAAATCACCGCGTTGAAAAAACAATTGCAAAGCGTGCGCAAGCAGCGTGCCACACGCCGCAAATCGCGTGAATCAGGCCGTCTGAAAACCTTTGCCATTGTCGGCTACACCAATGCCGGAAAATCCAGTTTGTTCAACCGCTTAACCAAGGCCGATGTATTGGCGAAAGACCAATTGTTCGCCACGCTCGACACCACTGCGCGCCGCCTGTTTCTGTCGAATGAAGCCAGTGTGATTCTTACTGATACGGTCGGCTTTGTGCGTGATTTGCCGCATAAATTGGTGTCGGCTTTTTCGGCGACCTTGGAAGAAACCGCGCTGGCTGATGTATTGCTGCATGTGGTGGACGCATCCAATCCGGATTTTCAACGTCAAATTGATGATGTGAACGAAGTGTTGCAGGAAATTAAGGCGCATGAAGTCCCACAATTGGTGGTGTATAACAAAATAGATTTGTTGCCCAAAGGCGAGCGCGAAGCCGGTGTGTTGCGCGATCACCGCGGCAAAGCGGTAGCGGTGAATATCTCGGTAGAGAAAAGTTTGGGTTTGGATGCCTTGCGCGAAGCGATGGTTGAATATGCATTGACAGACAGGCCGTCTGAAGCCAAAGGTAAATCAGGGAGCGTTTACCAATGAAATTCAGACGGCCGGAAGAAGGCAGTCAAATTGTATGCAGGTGCAGTAATTTGATAGGGGAAATTCGGATTAGCGGGCAGTAATCTGCTTCACATTTACGTGCTTCTTGGATTTTTTTTGAAGGTTCTCATACAAGATCCAAACGGCCAAGCTGAGGTAAACAGTGCTGGATAAGATGCCGATAACGGCAAAGATGGGCATAAGGCGATCAATCATGATAATTCCAAGTGAGTTAATTAGGTATTTTTCGTCAATGTGTATTTTGTTGCGCAGATGATTCTGCTTTGTTGTTTTCCGTCTTATGCGGAATATGGGAGTAGCATGCGATTTTAATTTTCGCAGGTCAATTGAAAATGTATTAAAATTTTAAAAAAAGTTCCATTTTTACATTCGGATAATCGGAATAATTTCCAGATAAAAGGTAAATTAATTGACCGTTTATTTTTGGATAAAAAGTTAATATTATGAAAAATATAAATAAAATATTATTTAAAAATATTTTCATTTTATTTTGAATAAATAGGCTGTCTGAAAGTAACGTGTGCAATAATGAAACACAAGTTTTAGATACAAAATACTAAGTATAAACTCTATAAGGCATGATTGTTGTGTGCTAATGCAATAATCGCAATTTACTATCATGAAGAAAAACTGTTTCCACTGCGGACTCGAAATCCCCGGGCATATTCATTTACCCGTAATTTACGACAATGAAGAGCGTGAAACATGCTGTATGGGTTGTCAGGCGGTGGCGCAAAGCATCATTGATGCCGGTTTGGGCAACTACTACAAACAGCGAACCGCCGATGCGGAAAAGGCTGCTTTACCCGAGCAGGATATTTTGTCGCAACTCAAGCTCTATGATTTGCCCGAGGTGCAGGCTGAATTTGTTGAAGTGGGTGAGGGTGATGAGCGCGAAGCGGTGTTGATGCTGGGCGGCATTACTTGTGCGGCCTGTGTGTGGCTGATTGAGCAGCAATTGTTGCGTCTGCCCGGGGTGAAACGCGTGGATTTGAATTACAGCACCCACCGCGCACGTGTATCGTGGAATAACGGCCAGGTGGCGCTTTCTGATATTTTATTGCGTGTGCAGTCAACCGGGTATACCGTGTCGCCTTATGATGCGCGAAAGGTGGAAGAGTCGGCCAATAAAAAGCGCAAGCAATTTATCGTGCGCTTGGCGGTGGCCGGTATGTGTGCCATGCAAACCATGATGTTTGCCCTGCCGACCTATCTCTACGGTAACGACATCGAACCGCTTTATCTGCAGGTTCTGCATTGGGGCAGCTTTTTGATGGTATTGCCGGTGGTGTTTTATTGCGCCGTACCGTTTTATAAAGGTGCGTGGCGCGATTTTAAAAACCGTCGTGCCGGTATGGATACGCCGATTGCGATTGCGGTGTTGATGACGTTTGCCGCCGGTATTTACAGCATGATGCAAAACACCAGTGAGGGCATGTATTTCGAGTCGATTGCCATGCTGATGTTTTTCCTGATCGGCGGCCGTTTTATGGAACAAATCGCGCGGCGCAAAGCCGGTGATGCAGCCGAGCGCTTGGTGAAGCTCGTGCCCGCGTTTTGCCATCGCCTGAAAGATTATCCCAATAGTGATGAAACCGAAGAAGCTGTAGTCGCCAAATTGCAGCGCGGCGAGATGATTGTGGTGAAACCGGGCGAAGTGATTCCGGTTGACGGTACAGTCTTATCGGGCGAGAGCGAAGTCAACGAAGCCATGCTCACCGGCGAGAGCCTGCCTGTGTCCAAGTGTGTTGGCGATCAAGTGATTGCCGGTACGCTTAACGCCGCCAGCCCGCTCATTATCCGCACTGACACAATAGGCAGTGAAACGCGCTTGTCGCATATTGTGAAATTGCTCGACCGCGCCTTGGCACAAAAGCCGCGTGTGGCCGAATTGGCCGAAAAATACGCATCTAATTTTGTTGCTGCCGAGTTGATTTTGGCGGTGCCGGTGTTTATCGGCTGGGCCTTATACGCCGACGTGCAAACCGCCTTGTGGATTACTGTGGCGCTGTTGGTGATTACCTGCCCGTGTGCCTTATCGCTCTCCACCCCGACCGCGCTGGCCGCTTCCACCGGTTCGCTCGCCAAAGACGGCGTGTTGGTTGGCGGCAAAAACGCCCTGGAAGCCTTGGGGCAGATTGATGATTTGGTGTTCGACAAAACCGGCACACTCACGCGCGGTGAATTATCCGTCAGCCGCATTATCGCTTTAGGCCGTCTGAACAATGAAGACGGATTAGCCATCGCACAAGCCTTGGAGCAGCAATCCGAACATCCGATTGCGCGTGCCATTTTGAATCACGCCTCCGATCAAACCTTTTCAGGCAGCCTGATTGCCGGCCAACGGGTAAACCGTGTCGGCCACGGGGTGAGTGCGCAAATTATCTTTGGCGGACAAACGCAAATCTGGGCATTGGGGCGGGCAGGGTTTGTCGCCGAAATTGCCGGCGCGTTGCCCGAAGCCGCTCAAATCGCCCACAACGGCAGCATGGTGTTTCTCGGCAACCAAAGCGGCTTTCAGACGGCCTTTTTACTGCAGGACGAAATCAAGGCCGGCACAGCGGAAATGTTGGCCGATTTGAAAGCCAAAGGCATCCGCCTGCACTTATTGAGCGGCGACAGGGAAGCCGCCGTCGCACATGTTGCCCAAACCTTGTCTTTGGATGACTATCAGGCCGAAGCCACGCCCGAAGATAAGTTGGGCTATGTCGAATCGCTGCAAAAACAAGGCCGCAAAGTGTTGATGGTGGGGGACGGCATCAATGATGCGCCTGTGTTGGCGCAGGCCGATGTGTCTGTGGCCGTGGCCGGTGGTGCCGATGTGGCGCGTGATGGGGCCGATGTGGTATTGCTCAACGACGATATGCGCATCATCCCGCAGATGCTCGACCAAGCCCGCCGCACACACCAAATCATTCAGCAAAACCTGACTTGGGCAACCGCTTACAACCTGATTGCTGTGCCGCTGGCCGTGTTGGGCTATGTCAAACCATGGATTGCCGCGCTGGGCATGAGCTTGAGTTCGCTGCTGGTGCTGGGTAATGCGATGAGATTGTTGAAACGTAAGTGATTGTTGTAGCTTGGTGGGGAACGGAAGGCCGTCTGAAATTTTTCAGACGGCCTGAGATCTTTGCAAAGCCCTAAATTTGAGTGCGGTTCAAAGTTGCCGCAGCACAGAAAGCGAAGAACCTATCATAAAGATAGGCAAACTTTCGAGCAGCACACAACGAAGAAATGTGCCAAAAATAGGGATTTTGCAAAAGCCTCGGCCTTTGCCTGTTTGTGGTTGTGCAGACTGCCTGAATCTGACGCATGAGTTGCGAAAATATTTCAATAAATCTTGAATAATGGAAATGACAGGATTACAATGCCGCGCATGGATACTTTACACGCAAGCAAACTGTTTGAAAGCCTCTCGTCTCCCGTCCGCCTGGCGGTTTTCCAGCAATTGGCCGCCGCAGGCAGCAAAGGTATGGTGGCGGGAGATCTGGCCAAGCACCTGAATCTCGCTCCGAACAATTTGTCTTTCCATTTGAAAACCTTGCATCATGCAGGTTTGGTTTGCGCAAAACAGGAAGGGCGGTTTGTCCGATACTTTGCGCAATTGGATTTGATGATGGCCTTAACCGGATTTCTCACTCAAAACTGCTGTGCAGAAACGGGAGAATGCTGCCGCTGACGCCGTATGCGTTTTCAGACGGCCCGAGCCCGCGATTTTGCCTGAAAAATTTTTAGCCGGATATTTCTATATTCCTTGAACTGTTGAGATTTTAATATGCACGTAACCATCTACCACAACCCAAACTGTGGTACTTCGCGCAATGTGCTGGCCTTAATCTGCCATTTGGGCATCGAGCCGCAGATTATCGAATATCTGCAAACCCCGCCCGACGAAGCCACGCTGCGCGGTCTGCTGCATGCCATGAATTTTACGCCGCGCGATTTGCTGCGCACCAACGTGCCGCCTTATGCGGCTTTGGGGTTGGGCAATCCCGCTTGGGACGACGACGGGCTGATTACCGCCATGTTGCGCGAACCATTGCTTACCAACCGCCCGATTGTGGTGACGGAAAAAGGCACGAAACTATGCAGGCCGTCTGAAACGTTTCTGGACATTGCGCCCGTGTCGCTGCGCGAGCCGTTTATTAAGGAAGACGGCGGTGTGATTGAGCCGCCAACGGCATACTGATGCCGTCTGAAATGTTTCAGACGGCCCGGTTTTCGATTTTTATCATTAAAACAAGGTATCAAAATGGGTATTTTCGAACGTTTCCTAACGGTTTGGGTGGCTTTGGCGATTGTTGCAGGCGTGGCTTTGGGGGCGGCATTTCCGAACGCGTTCCAATGGGTGGCGCGGATGGAAGTGGCGCATGTGAATGTGCCGGTGGCGGTACTGATTTGGCTGATGATTTACCCGATGATGGTGCAGATTGACTGGTCTGCCGTGAAAGACGTGGGCAGGAAGCCGCAGGGGCTGGCAATGACGGTGGTCATCAACTGGCTGGTCAAACCGTTTACGATGGCGGCGGTCGGCTGGCTGTTTTTCCGCGTGTTTTTCGCCGATTGGGTAGATGTGCAATCCGCACAGGAATACATCGCCGGCATGATATTGCTGGGCGTGGCGCCGTGTACCGCGATGGTGTTTGTGTGGTCGCAGCTGGTGAAGGGTGACCCGAATTACACGCTGGTGCAGGTGTCGGTGAACGACATCATCATGATTTTCGCCTTTGCGCCGATTGCGGGCGTGCTGCTGGATGTGAGCGATATTGAGATTCCGTGGAATACGCTGCTGCTCAGCATGGTGCTGTATGTGCTGTTGCCGCTGCTGGCGGGTTGGCTCACGCGCAGGCATCTGCTCCGGGCGGGCAAACCGACGACAGCCTTTGCAGGCCGTCTGAAACCGTTTTCCGTTGCCGGGCTGATTTTGACTGTGGTGCTGCTGTTTGCCTTTCAAGCGCACACCATTCTGGTCAAGCCTGCCGTGATTGTGCTCATTGCCATACCGCTTTTGGTGCAGACCTACGGCATTTTCTTTTTGGGACGGATTATGGCCAAACGCCTGAACCTGCCGCATGAAATCGCCGCGCCTGCCTGCTTAATCGGCACGAGCAACTTTTTCGAGCTGGCTGTGGCCGTGGCGATTTCGCTGTTCGGGCTGAACTCGGGCGCGGCGCTGGCCACGGTGGTCGGCGTACTGGTGGAAGTGCCGGTGATGCTGTCGCTGGTATGGTGGATTAACCGTCAGGCCGCTTGAGCAAGATAACGGATGCCGTCTGAAAACGTTTCAGACGGCCTTAATCGTCAGAAAATACCTCTGAAACCTGTCAGGCAATTTGCAGGACGGGTGTCAACCCCGTCACGTTTCGGAGAGCATCCAACGTCAGGTTTGCATCCGCCCTGCGGATTGGTTTGAAAATATGCCTAAAACAAAAAAAGCCGTCTGAAATTTTTCAGACGGCTTTTGCTTTTCTATTTTAGAAATAGCCTGCTTTCTTACGTTCTTCCATCGCGGCTTCTGAAACGCGGTCGTCCATGCGGGTGGCGCTGCGCTCGGAAATGGTGGCGGAAGCGGTTTCGGCGATGATGTCTTCCGGTGTGGCGGCGGTGCTGGCGACAGGGGCGGTGCAGGAAATGTCGCCGACAGTGCGGAAGCGTACGTCACGAATCACGGATACATCGCCGTCTCGTTTCGGTGTGAGCGGGGTGACCGGAATCAGCAGGCCGTCGCGCTCGACCACTTCGCGTTTGTGGGTGTAGTAAATCGGCGGCAGGGCGAGTTTTTCGCGTGCGATGTATTGCCAGATGTCGAGTTCCGTCCAGTTGGAAATGGGGAACACGCGCATGTTTTCGCCTTGGAACAGGCGGGTATTGTAAAGCGACCACAATTCAGGGCGCTGGTTTTTCGGATCCCATTGGCCGAATTCGTCGCGGAACGAGAAAATGCGCTCTTTTGCGCGCGCTTTCTCTTCATCGCGGCGCGCACCGCCCATCAGCGCATCAAAACCTTGTTCTTCAATGGTTTCCACCAAGGTAACCGCTTGTGCGGCGTTGCGTGAATCGGTTTCGCGGCGCAATATGACCGTGCCTTTACGGATGGATTCTTCCACGCTGCCCACCACCAACTGCACGCCTGTGCGCGCGACGGTTTCATCGCGAAACTGAATCACTTCGGGATAATTGTGGCCGGTATCGACGTGCAGCAGTTTGAACGGCAATTTCAGCGGGCGGCCTTCGATTTGAAACGCCTTAACCGCCAGCGACAGCAACACAACGGAATCCTTGCCGCCGGAAAACAGCAACGCCGGATTCTTCGCCTCGGTGATGACTTCGCGGATGATGTGGACGGATTCGGCTTCAAGCCAGCCGAGGTGGTGGTTTTGGATAGACATGCGGTTTCTCTTTTGTGGAATGCTCGATAGCGCATACTTTAAACAGGCCGTCTGAAAAAGGGAAAGAATGGTTTGTTTGATAGAAAGATGATTTTGTTATATTGCTGAAGGGGGGCATTGCATTGCACCTTTGGCATGGGCTTAAACACAAAAAAGCCGTCTGAAAACATGATTTTCAGACGGCCTTTGTTCAGCCCGAATCTTACAAATAAACAATCTCGCCCGTGCGGCCTTTGCTTTCTTCGCTTGCCCACCAAACGAATTGCGGCAACACGTCTTCATAGGTTTTGCGTTCGCTTTGTGCTTCGCCGGGGTGGGATTTGATGCGTTGCGGCGAGTTAATCGCACCCGGTACCAAGATATTGGCGCGCAGGTTGGGGAAGCGTTCCCATTCGTCGGCGATGACTTTGCCCAAGTAGTTGAGCGCGGCTTTGGAGGCGCCGAAGCCGCCCCAGTAGGCTTGCGGGGTTTCGCTGTGGCTTTCGCTGACGAAGATGACGGAGGCATCAGGCGATTCTTTCAGCAGCGGCGCAAACGCACGGGTCAGACCCATCGGTGCAATGGTGTTGATGCGGAATTGTTTGATCCAGTCGGACACGGTTTGGAAATCCAATGGCGACAGGGCGTTGAAATAGCTGGCGCAATGCACGATGCCGTCGAGTTTGCCTTGGGTGGCTTCGGTGATGGTGGCGGCCAGTTGGTCGAATTCTTTTTCTTCGGCAGTCAAGAGGTCGAAACAGATGGCGAAGGGCTCGGGGTAGCCGGCTTCGACAATCGCGTCATACACTTTTTCCATGCGCTTTTGGTGGCGCGCAATCAGAATCACGGTCGCGCCGGCGGCGGCGTAGGCTTTGGCCACGTGTTCGCCCAAACCTTGCGATGCGCCGGTGACGATGATGGTTTTGTTTTGCAGAGTGGACATGGGGTTTCCTTAATCGCTGTCTTAAGGCCGTCTGAAAAGTGATTTGTTCAGACGGCCTTTTAAAGAATGTTAACAGTGTATTGCAGTTTGCTAACGATTACAATATGCAAAGCTTGCCAAGTTTGGATTCGGCGCGTTGATAAGCAGGATGGGTTTCAATCCGTTGCACATAGGCCGCAATATTCGGCAAATCCAGCGCGCTGCGTGCGAGGGCGGCCTGCAGCGGAAAGCTCATCATCACGTCCGCCGCCGTGAGCGTGTCGCCCAAGAGCCAAGTTTGGTTTTTCAGACGGCCTTCGATAAAGCCCAAATGCAGTTTGAGTTGCGGATGAAGGAAGCTTTCCTTTACGCCGCCGGTGATTTTGCGCGCAATCGGCCGGGCAAAAAAAGGCATCGGTTTTTCATCAATCTTACGGAACACGAGCGACATCACCAAAAGCGGCATCAGCGAGCCTTCGGCATAGTGCAGCCAAAACAGGTAGTCGGGGTAGGATGCGCTGTCTGTTGCCGGCTTGAGCGTCGAATCTTTACCGTAACGGCCAATGAGATATTCCACGATTGCACCGCTTTCGGGCAGCGTCAAATCACCGTCTTGCAACAGCGGCGATTTGCCCAAAGGATGGATTTGGCGCAGGCTTTCCGGCGCAAGCTTGGTGGTTTCGTCGCGCGCAACGACATTGGCCTGATAATCGAGATTAAGCAATTCGAGCAGCCAAGCGATGCGGTAGGCACGCGATTGGGTGAGGGCGTGAAGGGTAATCATGGGTGTCCTTTCAGACGGCATGGAGTCAAAATTAAAAATGTTTCAATGCAAAGTGTTTGGTCGAAGGCAATCAAATATTTGCTCTGCGGAAAAAGAGCCTATCGGAAAAACCGTCATCAAAACGGCCGCTGTCCGCCCACTCGTGTAAACACAAATCTGCCGCGGCTGCACCTGATTGAACCGCCGCTTCCAGCGTCGCCGGGTAGCGCGGGTGCAGGTAGTCGCCGCAAGGGTAGATTTTGCGGTGGTGCAGCCAAGCCAAATCAGGAAGGCGGCGGCTGGCTGTGGCGGCGACTGTGGCGCGTTTTTCTGTAATCACACGGTAGGCGGCCGGCTCGCCGATATCGGGGCAGACGCGTTTGATATCGGCATGGATTTTGGCCGCCCATTCATCTGCCTTCGCTGCGCCAACATGGTCGGATACGCTTACCACAGCGGCGACTTCCTGAGGCGGCAAACCGAGCGCACCGCGAGAAACCAGCCATTGAGCCGTACCTTGGGCAAACCCCGTCATCGCCGCAGGCAGCTTGAGCGGTTCGTTATAGCGCAGATACACGGTGGTAATCGGGCAATATTCGATATTTTGGTAGGCCGTCTGAATATAATCCGGCGTTTCAGACGGCATCAAAACCGCGGCATGATAAGGCGCCACGGCCAATACCGCCGCATCAAACGCCTCGCCGTCGACCGATACTTGGCCACCGGGTAAGGTGGTCAAACGCGGCACGCGCGTTTCCATTTGAATGTGCGCGCCGTGTCCGCGCAGGAAGGCCAAAGCAGGCTCGGCAATGATGTTGCCCAAATCCGTTTTCGGCAGCAGATAATCGCTGCCGGCCTTATCCGCCCACACGCCGTCTGAAAGCACGTTACACAAAATATTCAAGCTCGCCTTGTCCAGCGGTGTATTGAGCGCGCCCCATACCAATGGCTGCCAAAACTGGGCAATCAATTTGCGCGGCGTATTGCGTTGATTCAGCCATGCCCCGACGCCGGTGTCGGGCAGACTTGATCGGTGGCGGTCCTGTAGCGCGCGCATATCGCGTAATAATTTGACTTTATGAGCAAACGAAAGATTTTTGCCGCGCAGTAAACCAAACAAAATATGCCAAGGCGCAGGCAAAGCGGCCGTCTGAAAGCGCAAACCATCATGTAAATACCATTGCATTGGCAGCCGCACAAATGCATCCTGCTCGCGCACACCGATTTGCTTCATTAAAGCCAACACACCGTGGTACGCGCCGATCATGATGTGCTGGCCGTTGTCCAAAAACGAAAACCCGCCCTTGTCACCGCCAAACGAACGCGCCCGCCCGCCCGCCAGTTTGCCCGCTTCAAACAGCGTAACATCCGCACGTTGTACGAGTTTAACCGCTGCCGACAAACCGGCCCATCCGGCGCCGATGACAGCAATTTTGGGTTTGGATTGTTGATTAGGGAACATGGCTTTTCTTTTTTGATTGGGGGTTGGAGAAAGGTTTCAGACGCCTAAAGATTCGGTACCATGGGATTATAGCAATGATTGGCGGGGTGGCGTGTTGCGGGGGCTTTAGTTTGTATGATATTTAGAGAGAAGTTGTGAGTTATTGGCTGTTATAAAGCTTTCTTATTTATTAAGCTTTCTTAATGGCCTCTGGATGTCTATATATAAATGTTACAGGTTGCTTGTGCAAATATCATTTTTATTTTAAGTAGGGATTCACTCATTTTAAATTGGTGTGATAGCGGAGTATCTAGTGAGATATAAATCATAAAAATGTAATATATTTTGAATATGCAACTTCTATAAAAATATTATATAAGGTTGTTTTTTTAGCGTGTGCAATGTTTAAAAAGCAGAATCTCATGACTCTGCTTTTTTTTAATTTATCGTACCAGCTATTTTAGGTAGTGCTGTGAACGTGGACCATATAAAATACCATTGGTTTTCTGGGGAGAGAGGAGCTGAACGCCAGCTGCTTGCGCCATATCATAACCTTTATCGCCCAAAGTCCCTACGACTTGGTCAATAACCGCGCCTAACAATGCGCCCAACAAACCGTTATTGCCTTTTTGTCCGGCATCGGATGAAATTACTTGCCCACTCCATAACTCTTTACCGTTACGCGCATCAACCAATTTAGCATCAGCAGAGACGGTCGTTACGCTTTGCAAAACCTGATAGCGTGTACCGTAATCTTTAACAGTGATATATAAAACGGCATCATTACCAAAAATCGCATGTAGTTTATCCAGCTTCACTTCATGAATATCCGCCGGATTAGTTAGGCCGTTTTGTTTAAAGGTTTCGGCAGCCACTGCAACAGGGAAAACGTAATAACCGGCTTCAGATAGCGGCATGGTTGTGGCCGTCAACATTCCCCAAGTGGCTTTAACTTCAGGAGTCTCGTTTAACGGCGGCAATACCAAAATCGATTTCGGACGACTTTCTTTAAATGCGGTATAGTCAAACGGTGCAGGCTGATGGGTTTGGCAGGCACTCAAAGCCAAGCTGGCCGCCAAAGGCAGTAAAAGTTTAGACCACTTCATTTTTTGCCCCCTTGAGTTTTATTTTTTAACAGAAAATCCATAAACACCGAAGATTCGGGGAAAAGCTGTTTCTCTGTTTCAAACCGTTGACGTGCTGCCTCGTTTTGTCCGGCCTCAATCAGCAATAAGCCCATGTGGGCGTGAGCACCCGGAGCAGCTGCCATTTGTTTGCGGTCTGCTTCAGTAAAATATTTATCCATTTTACTGATTTGCTCACCGGGAGAAGCATCATTTTTTAGGTGTTCATAAACAGTAGGACTGTAATCTTTCCAATAATACATCTGTTTCGGTGCAGAGCCGCAGGCTGCTAGCCATAGCGCAGCAACCAAAGGCAGCATACAAGTTATCCCTTTTTTCATACCTTCCCCTTCTTAGCGGTTAGGCTGCCATGCGCCGCTGTCTATAGCCTGAGTTAGATTATTGACCGCTTCGCGGATAGCTAAATCCAATACTTTACCGTTTAAGGTCGCATCATAGCCTGATGTACCGCCGAAACCGATAATCTCACGATTAGATAGAGAATATTCTCCTGCTCCTTGGGTGGAGTAAACCACTTCAGAAGTAGCTACATCAACAATATTCAATGCCACTTTCGCATAAGCAATTTGAGATTTACCGCGACCCAAAATACCGAATAGCTGATGATCGCCCACATCTTTACGGCCAAATTCGGTAACATCGCCGGTAATTACATAAGTGGCACCTTTCAAATTTTGAGCTTTACCAGAGATGCCTGATTCCTGTTTCAATGCACTCAAATTGGTACGGTTCAATACATTGAAACGGTTGGTTTGCTGTAAATGTGTTGCCAAAATAGTTTTGGCTTGGCTACCCAAGCGGTCTTCCCCATCAGAGAAGACACCTTTTTGGAAGCTTGATCGGTTGTCAAAGCTGCCAATAGAAATCGGGGTGCGGATACCGTTGTATTGGGTATTGTAGGTAGCGACTTTGGCTACTTCCACACTACGCGATGATTCGGTTGCGCAAGCGGCCAGTAATCCGATAACCGCTGTGCACAAAAGAGTAGTTTTTAGTGGGAATGACATATAGCTTCTCCTGTTTTGATAAAAAATCACATTCAAGCTTGGTATTCTATGAGAAAGTACTGCTAATTTTCAAGGTGTAATTGGCATATTTTATAGGTGTAAGCTTATGGGGAATCTGAATATTAAGGACTGGGGATGATTCATTTATTTTAGTATCTTCGTATGTGTTTTGCAGATTTGAGTCATCTCTCATCAATCCCAAATTTCTACAATTCTCGTTGAGTGACTAATCCAATCTACTCAAATCTCGAAACCAAACTCAAACCTTAAACCCAAATACCCAAGTTTTCAGCGCAATCCGTTTCTTTCTCGGTGAAGGAATGGCGATTTTGTATTTCAACACATTCTGCGCACCATCGCGTTCGATTTCGTTTAATAAGGCATAATAAATCGCGGCCATCACCAAGCCGACTTTTTGGTTTTTTTTGTCGGCGGCGGGCAACAGCGCGAGTGCTTGGCGGTAGGTGTCGCGCGCGCGTTGGATTTGGAAGCCCATCAGTTCGGTAAATTCGGGCGTGGGCTGATATTGCATGATGGTGGCGGCGGGGATGTTGAAGCGTTGTAGGTCTTCCATCGGCAGGTAGATGCGGCCGTTGCGCGCGTCTTCGCCGACATCGCGGATGATGTTGGTCAGTTGCAGTGCCAAGCCCATTTTGTCGGCGTAATCAAGGGTTCGTGGGTTGGTGAAGCCTAAAATGCGCGCAATCAGGCAGCCGACCACACCGGCGGCGCGGCGGCAATAGAGCTTGAGTTCGTCAAACGTGGCGTAGCGTGCTTGATCTAAATCCATCTGCATGCCGTCGATGAGTTCGACCAATTCGCTTTGCGGCAGATTAAAGGTGCGGGCCACGGGCTGTAGAGCTTGGTTGACGGGGTGCTCGGGCAGGCCGTCTGAAAAGGCGCGTGCCAAGTCGATGCGCCACCAATTGAGCGCGGTTTGGGCGGTATTTTTGTCGCTGCAATCATCGACCACGTCGTCGAGTTCACGGCAAAAGGCATATAACACCGTCATTGCATCGCGCTGGTGTTCGGGTAGGAATTTGAAGCCCGATAAAAAGCTGGAGCCGCTTTCGGCGGCTTTTTGGCGGCAGTATTCGATGGGTGGCACGGCGTGTCCTGTGAGTTGGTATGGTTATGGTGATGGATTGTATAGCGATTTGGGGTTGAACTGAAGGCCGTCTGAAAAAATTGTGTTTTTCAGACGGCCTTTGATATGGGATAGGGCTGTAAATCTCATTGAGATTGGCTATTATTCCCGACTAAACCACTCAACTATCGGCGTCAAATCTGTTAAAATACGGCCGATGACACAATAAAACCAAAAGGCACACCAATCATGGCACTTTTGCAAATTTCCGAACCCGGCATGTCTGCCGCACCACATCAACACCGTTTGGCCGTCGGCATTGATCTTGGCACCACCAACAGTCTGGTCGCTACCGTGCGCAGCGGCAGCGCTGTTTGCCTATCTGACGAGCGCGGCCGAAAAACCTTTCCTTCCGTCGTGCGCTATTGCGAAGACGGCCGCGTGGAAGCCGGCGCGGATGCCCTGAAAGCGCAAAAAATCGATCCGATTAATACCATCAGTTCGGTCAAGCGTTTAATCGGCCGCACTTTGGCGGACTTATCGAAAGAAACGCATTACCTGCCTTACCGCTTCGGTAACAACGAACGCGTGATTGAATTGAACACGCGGCAGGGCGCGAAAACGCCGATTGAAGTGTCGGCGGAAATTTTGAAAGCGTTGAAGGCGCGCGCCGAAGAGAGCTTGGGCGGTGATTTGGTGGGCGCGGTGATTACCGTGCCGGCGTATTTTGACGATGCGCAACGCCAAGCTACTAAAGATGCAGCGCGTTTGGCCGGATTGAACGTGTTGCGTCTGCTTAACGAGCCGACTGCAGCGGCGATTGCCTATGGTTTGGATAACGGCTCGGAAGGCACGTTCGTGGTGTACGATTTGGGCGGCGGTACCTTTGACGTGTCGGTGTTGCAGTTGACCCAAGGTTTGTTCCAAGTGAAGGCCACGGGCGGTAATTCGGCGTTGGGCGGTGATGATTTCGACCATCGTGTGTTCTGCCATATTTTGGAACGTGCCGACTTGTCGAAACTCAGTGAGCAAGACAGCCAATTATTACTGGCCTTGACCCGCGAAGCCAAAGAAACCTTGACCACCGAAACCAGCACGACCGTGCAGGCCACGCTTTCAGACGGCCATAAGGTTGATGTGACCATTACGTGCCAAGAATTTCATCAATTGACACAGCATTTGGTGCAAAAAACCATCGAGCCGGTAAAGCAGGCATTGAAAGATGCGGGTGTGACCAAGGCCGATATCAAGGGCGTAATTATGGTGGGCGGTTCGACCCGCATGCTGCATGTTCAGCAGGCGGTGGCGGCCTTTTTCGGCCAAACGCCTTTGAATAATCTGAATCCTGATGAAGTGGTGGCACTGGGTGCGGCGGTGCAGGCCAATGTGTTGGCCGGCAATAAAACCGACGGCGAATGGCTGCTGCTTGATGTCACGCCTTTGTCGCTGGGCTTGGAAACTTACGGCGGCCTGGCGGAAAAAATTATTCCGCGCAACAGCACTTTGCCGGTGGCGCGCGCGCAAGAGTTCACCACGTTTAAAGACGGCCAAACCGCGATGACGATTCATGTGGTGCAGGGCGAACGCGAGCTGGTATCCGATTGCCGCAGCTTGGCCAAATTCACTTTGCGCGGCATTCCGCCGATGGTGGCCGGTGCGGCGCGGATTCGGGTGACTTTCCAAGTGGATGCGGATGGTCTGCTGTCGGTATCGGCGCAAGAGCAAACCACCGGCGTGAGCGCACAAATCGAAGTGAAACCGTCTTACGGTTTGGACGATGGCACCATCACGCAAATGCTGAAAGAAGGCATGAGCAATGCTGCCGACGATAAAGCCGCGCGTGCGCGCGCCGAAGCCACGGTCGAAGCCGAAAGCCTGATGGACGCCATCAAAGCCGCGCTTGAGCTCGACAGCGATTTGCTCGAAGCGGAAGAATTGGCCAAAATCGAAGCCGACATCACTGCCTTGCAAGGCAGTGTAGAAAATGGCCATGCCGATGAGATTCGCACCGCCGTCACCGCGTTGAGCCACAGCACCGACGGTTTTGCCGCCAAACGCATGAACCGCAACATCCAGCGCGCGCTGATGGGGCAGAGCGTGGATAGTATTTAAGCAGCTTCAGACGGCCTTTTGAAATCAAGGCCGTCTGAAAAAAGAAAGTCAATATGGAATCACTAAACCAAGATTTATACCAGCAAATCAGCGCGTTGTGCGATCAAGGCGATGATTTGGCGGATGAAGGCCAGTTTAACGAAGCGGTTAAACAATACAAAGAAGCATGGAAGCTGCTGCCCGAGCCGAAATCGCAATGGGAAGCGGCAACGTGGATTTTGGCTGCGATGGGCGACGCTCATTTTTTGAACGGCAAATACCGCCAGGCCGTCAAGGATTTGACCGAAGCGTTGGCCTACATCAATGCGCTGGATAATCCGTTTATCTATCTGCGCTTGGGGCAAAGCCAATTTGAATTGGGCGAAGAAAAAGCCGCACTCGAAGCCTTACAGACGGCCTATGAATTGGGCGATGAAGAATTGTGGGAAGGAGAAGACGAAAAATACCTGCAATTTTTAGCGGCCAAAGTAGACGGCATTGTGATTCCTTAATAAATATTCAGGCCGTCTGAAAAATAATGAAAGAAAACCATGCGCTTGTGGCACGAATCTTTGATTAGCCAATTGCCGCACCGGCAGCTTTTAGGGCAACACCGCGAATGTGCCGCCTTGCGCGGGGCAGGCTGGGCGCGGCCGCATGCGACGGTGGATTATGTGTTTACCCATCCTCCGTATAAGCTTTTTCAGTATCATGTGCTGATTATGCAGGAAATGCACCGGCGCGGTTATCGGCCTGATGAAGCGTGGTTCGACCCGCTGTATCGCGGTAAAACCGAGCCGCCTTATGCCGAGCAATTGTCATTACCTGCCGACAATCCGATTTATCCCGAGCATGATGCGGATTATCTGCGAGAATGCTTGGACAATTTAAAGCAAAAAGGCATCGTGCTGCACATGCCCGACGCAAACCATTGACATCAACGAGAACATAAAAATGCCGAAAATTACCGTATTACCACACGCAACATTGTGCCCTGAAGGCGCGGTTATCGATAACGCACCGGAAGGCAAAACCGTATTGGATGTTTTGTTGGATTACGACATCGAAGTGGATCACGCCTGTGAAAAATCCTGTGCCTGTACCACTTGCCACGTGATTATCCGCAAAGGTTTTGACAGTTTGGAAGAGCCGACTGAAATTGAAGAAGATTTGCTTGACCAGGCATGGGGGTTGGAAGCCGATTCACGTTTGAGCTGCCAAGCGGTGTTGGCCGATGAGGATTTGGTGGTGGAAATCCCGAAATACACCATCAACCATGCGCGCGAAGATCATTAACTGATCAAAAGGCCGTCTGAAACCATTATTTGATTTCAGACGGCCTTGATAATAAAGTGAAACAGTCAAACTTATTTTTGTTTATAGCCGCCAAAGCTGAAACGGGAAACCTTAATGGACGAAGCTTTGGGTAAGCTTGCTTGCGCTGCGGCGTAGTTTTCCGTTTTGGGCCGGGTGTTAATCCGGCTTAAGCTTTTACCGCGTGAGGACACAATACGTGGCGCTTCCGGTTGGGAATAAGCAGAAGATTGTTTGGGCAATTCTGCAAAAGCGTTGTCTGCCGCTTGGATGGAGAGTGTAGATTCATCAGTGGTCAAACCAAAGCCGTCAATCATTTGCTGCACGATCTCTTCGCAATAAGACTGCTCGATGGCGCCTTCTACTTTCACTTTTGCCAGCGACACCGATATTTGGCCGCAGCCGAGCACTTGTTCGGCAATGCGTTGGTACAGATTCCAGCGTTTCAAACGAATCACGGCGGAATTGGCGCTCGCCGCAACCGGCTGCAGGCGCACTTGTCCCCGCATGTTGCCGCAATGAATGTGCAAAGTCACTTGCGTCAGGCCGTGTTGCTCGTCCAGGGTATGGTAGATATGGCGAATGAGCAGAATCAAACGGTCAACGGGGTGCGCTTTGGTAAGATAATCAGGCTCTTGGGGTACCGGGCCGTAAACCAATTTAGACAGTTTGGCATTCAGAGCATTGTTCATCAGCGATTCCTTATTACTGCTGGAAATAGAGTTTAAGAGCCTTTTACGCCGATTTAGTTGCATAGCCAAGTGTAAATTAGGGTATATTATCCATTGCCAACCTGATTTGATCTGGGTGATGGTTTGCCTTATATTAAATGAAATGGTTTCAGACGGCCCAAGCTGCTACACATCGAAAGGACGCACTCATGAAATGGACTGATACCCAACGCATTGCCGAAGAATTGTATGACGCACACGGCGACATCGATCCGAAAACCATCCGCTTCACCCATTTGCGCGAATTGATTATGGCGCTGCCCGAATTTGACGACGATCCGGCACGTTGCGGCGAGCGCATCCTCGAAGCGGTGCAACAGGCTTGGATTGAAGAAGCCGAATAATGGATTTGCCGCTGGGATTGTATGCCCGTGCTGCGCATGGTTTGGGTGGTGTGGCATTGATTGCCAAAGAAGACACGCCGTCTGAAAAGCTTTCAGACGGCGTGTTGGATGAAACAGTGTACCATTTCGCCGATGGCGCGTTATTGCGTTGCAGCATGGAGCAGGATGAAGGCAATTTTGATGTCGAGCCCAATGCCGTCACTTGTTTGCCATGCGAAATCAGCTATCAGGTGTTGGCGCATCCCGAGCATGGCCGCATTAAGCCGGAGCACAAACGCTTTACTGATTCTTGCCGCCATTTGTTTTGGTTGAAAATGCAAAAGCAGGATTAAGATTGGATTTTATAAAGCGCTCAAGGCCGTCTGAAAAAGAAAATCTTTTTTCAGACGGCTTTTTTTAATATTTATTTGAATTAAAGAATAATTATGAGAAAGTAATTATAACAAATAAACTTATTTATCGATACACGCCTGAAATAGCCAATCCACATCCGCCATTCTCAGCCGATTCCCAACACCTTTAATCCAAGCCCGCTTTTTCTCTATCTGATTCAGATCGGGACTATAGGGCGGAAGCCATAACACGGTATGCCCCTTTTCCTTCAGCAAGGCTTCTGCCTTACCCTTATGAAACGCCGCATTACCCATCACCGCCACACTGTTTTGCGGCAGCTCCGGAATCAAAACCCGCTCCACCCAAGCATCAAATATCCGGCGGTCAATACTGCAATCAAACAGCCCGACGGCAAACAGTTTGCCGTGAAATAACGCTCCAACGGCATTGGTCTGATGATGCCCCTGCCAATCATGAAGCGCATGACAACGCCGGCTTTTTGGCGCATAAGCGTAAGGCCGGTAACAGGATTTTCCGAATTTGCTCCCGTCTGAACAAACAACCGGACGGTTACGGCGGATGTAGCGGTGCAGTAACTTCAGGAAGTTTTTTCTGAGCCTTCTGCCGGCTTTCGGATGGCGGTTGGTCTTTTTTTTGCAGCTGATGCCGTATCGCTTTAATGCTTTGTGTATGGCGGTATGGGAACAGCCAAAGCGTTGCGCTCTTTCACAGCAATAGGCATCAGGATAACGCCCGACATCTTCGAGCAGTGCCTGGGCGCTGATTTTGCGGGTTTTCCGTTGCTTTGGAGGGGCTTGGGGAGCCGGAGGGCGTCTCCAAAGCGTGATGGTGGAGAATGGCGGTGCCGGATTCTTTTGCGGTTCTGCGAATCGTCCATCCTTGACGGAGTTTTTTGAGTACGGGTTGTTTGAAGTCTTCTGAATAGGCCATGGGGGAATTGTATCGGAGAATATGTTTATTTGCTATAGAGTGATTAACCACAGCAGCAAATTTTCTGTCATGTGACGCAACAGTGCAAAATAAGCCCACGCATATACAAATAAAATCAACGCTGCAAACAGCGTGCCAAACGCAGTAGCACCGGCAAACCAAGCCATCAGCGCCTGCAACACCGCCAACGCGGCCGCCCAATGCCATGCACTGCTGCTTTCGATAAAATAATCTTGCAGCTTGCCAAAAAGTAACAACATCAAAACCTCCAACACCGCTATCCCTTTTATCCACAATGCCCGTTATTAAGTATAAAATAAAACATGCCGTCTGAAACCTTTCAGACGGCATGTTTTATTAGGAGCAAATTATTTGTTTAATCCCCCATCACTTTGCCTTCACGGCGCGGGTCGGCACCGCCCTGCAAACCGTTTTTACCGATGACAATGCCTTGCACGCCCGAATTCAAATCGCGCACCTGCACTTTATAGCCCAGTTGCTCCAGTTGCGGTGCACGGGCAGCGGCGGCGGTGTCTTGTTCGATTTCGTAAGTGCTGCCGCGGTTGAGCATATTCGGCAGAGAAATGGCCGTCTGAATGTCCATGCCCCAATCGATGTGGGCGACTAAGGTTTTGGCCACGTAGCCGATAATGCGGCTGCCGCCCGGCGAACCGACCGCCAGGTAAGGCTCGCCGTTTTTCATCACGATGGCCGGCGCCATTGATGAGCGCGGACGTTTGCCGCCGGCCACGCTGTTGGCCACCACTTTGCCTTCGGCATTTGCCGGGTTAAAGGCGAAGTCGGTCAATTCGTTGTTCAACAAATAGCCGTTGGCCATCAGGGTAGAGCCGAAGGCATTTTCAATCGAAGTGGTCATGGAAACCACGTTGCCTTCTTTATCCACAACCACGATGTGGCTGGTGGAAGGCAATTCTACCGCCTTACCTGCTGCGAATTGGTTGCTCAATTTACCGGCGTTGATTTGCGGCAGGGCTTTGTCGGTGGCGCGGATTTCCTGTGCGCGGCTGTCCAGATACGATTGGCTGATTAAGGCCTTGGTCGGCACGGTCACAAAATCAGGGTCGGCCACATAGTAATCACGGTCGGCAAAGGCCACGCGTGAGGCATCGCCGATCCAGCGCCAGCTGTGGATATTTTCTGCGCCCAGTTTTTTCATGTCTTGCGTTTGCAAAATACCCAAAATCTGGTTCAAGGCAATGCCGCCCGAGCTTGGCGCGCCCATGCCGCACACTTCGTATTCACGATAGGGCGAACAAACCGGCGTGCGCTCGATGACGCGGTAGTTTTTAAAGTCGGCCAGCGTGATTTTACCCGGATTGTCTGCCGCGCCGGTAATGGTGTTCACCATATTCTGTGCCGGTTTGCCAGTGTAAAACGGCGCACTGCCCTGCGTGGCCAACAGTTTTACCGATTGGGCGAATTCAGGGTTTTTCAACACGGTACCCGCGGCCAATGGTGTACCGTTGGGCAGGAAATAGGCGGCAGTCTGTGGATAACGTTGCAGCGATTCTTTGTTTTGCTCAATCGATTGCGACATGCGCGGCGAAACCGCAAAACCTTGCTCGGCCAACTGAATCGGCTTGTCAAACAGGCTTTGCCACGGCAATTTGCCGTAACGTTTGTGGGTATCTTCCAAAAGTTTCGGAATGCCCGGCACGCCGACCGATCGCCCGCCGACCACGGCTTTCATAAAGGCCAGCGGCTTGCCGTTTTCATCTAGGAATAATTGCGGCGTAGCTGATTTTGGCGCGGTTTCGCGCGCATCGAAAGTGGTGAGTTTTTTGGCTTTATTGTCCCAATACACCAAAAATGCGCCGCCACCCAAGCCGGAAGATTGCGGCTCGGTCAGGCTCAAGGTGGTTTGCATGGCAATCATCGCGTCAATCGCGCTACCGCCGCGTTTTAAAATTTCATAACCGGCTTCGGTAGCGAGCGGATTGGCCGAAGCGGCCATAAACTCTTTGGCCTGCACCAATTTCTGATCGGTCAAACCCGTACCCTGTTCCGGTGCATGGGTGTCGGCGGAAACCACGGCCGGTTTCGGTGCGGAAGATTGTGCACAAGCAGCCAGCACCAATACAGCTAAAATGCTTAATGTCCAAGTCGATTTCATTTAATACCCTCTTTCCTCATGTTTCAGACGGCCTGAATAGCCATTAAGTTTAGTATGGCAAACCTTAAACAGGCTCACTATAGCCCAAAGTGTTCACTCTTTCCAAGAATAAGTTGGTATAAGCTTGTCGGTAAGCAGGTATTTATACACAGGCCGTCTGAAAATTTTAAAATTACCCACATTCATAAACAATCCGCAACCCGCTTTATCCTTACAGTTTATTTCAAGATAAGCTTCTGAAAAATAATCAGGATAAAAGTTATACACAAAAAAATTGCCTGCTCATAATCATAATCTTTTTATATTTTAAATTTTAAGTATTATTCTGTTCACGGCTTCTCAAGCAAAATAAAAACCTTAAGCTAACTTTTCAAAAAATTAAAAAGTTAAGGATTGTTAAAACACTGTAAATAGGGTAGAGTTATGCCCCATAAATCAACAATAACGGAGCTTCCTTCAATGAAAGGCGACATCGGTGTCATTGGTCTGGCTGTCATGGGTCAAAACCTGATTTTGAACATGAACGACCACGGTTTTAAAGTAGTAGCGTTTAACCGGACAACCAGTAAAGTAGATGATTTTTTAAACGGTGCCGCCAAAGGTACCAATATTATCGGCGCTTATTCCCTGCAAGACTTGGTTGATAAATTAGAAAAACCACGCAAAATCATGATGATGGTACGCGCAGGTGCCGTGGTTGATGATTTTATCGAACAATTGGTGCCTTTATTGGACCAAGGCGACATCATCATTGACGGCGGCAACGCCAATTATCCCGACTCTACCCGCCGCACACACGAACTGGCCGCCAAAGGCATCCGCTTTATCGGCGCCGGTGTATCGGGCGGTGAAGAAGGCGCGCGCAACGGCCCTTCGATTATGCCGGGCGGTGACGAAAGCGCATGGCCTGAAGTGAAACCGATTTTCCAAGCGATTGCCGCGAAAACGCCTGAAGGCGAGCCTTGCTGCGATTGGGTCGGCCGCGACGGTGCCGGTCACTTTGTTAAAATGGTGCACAACGGCATTGAATACGGCGATATGCAGCTGATTTGCGAAGCCTACCAATTCATGAAAGACGGCTTGGGCTTGTCTTACGATGAAATGCACGAGATTTTCAGCGCGTGGAACCAGACTGAATTAGATTCCTATCTGGTTGAAATTACAGCCGATATTTTGGGTTACAAAGATGAAAACGGCGAACCGCTGGTTGAAAAAATTCTGGATACCGCCGGCCAAAAAGGCACCGGTAAATGGACCGGCATCAATGCCTTGGATTTGGGTATTCCGTTGACACTGATTTCTGAAGCCGTGTTCGTCCGCTGCGTGTCGGCATTTAAAGAACAACGCGTACAAACCGGCAAACTGTTCGGCAAAACCATCACCCCGATCAGCGGTGATAAAGCAGAGTGGGTCGAGGCTTTGCGCCAAGCGCTGTTGGCTTCAAAAATCATTTCTTACGCCCAAGGCTTTATGCTGATTCGTGAAGCCAGCGAAACCAACAACTGGGGATTGAACTACGGCAACACCGCCTTGCTGTGGCGCGAGGGCTGCATTATCCGCAGTGCTTTCCTAGGCAATATCCGTGATGCTTATGAATCCAATCCGGATTTGGCGTTCTTGGGTACCGATCCGTATTTCAAAGGCGTGTTAATAAACTGCTTGCCGGCATGGCGCAAAGTGGTGGCTAAAGCGGTTGAAAGCGGCATTGCCATGCCGTGTATGGCCTCGGCGATTACCTTCTTGGACGGCTACACCACCGAACGTTTACCGGCCAATCTGCTGCAGGCGCAACGCGATTACTTTGGCGCGCACACTTACGAGCGCACCGACCATCCGCGTGGTGAATTTTTCCACACCAACTGGACCGGTACCGGCGGCGACACTGCATCAACCACCTACGATATTTAATCGATTGTGGATAACTAATTTATCAATAAACCGGTTAACCAAGGTCGTTTTGAAACAGGAAAATATTTCAGACGGCCTTAATTTTATTGGTAATAAGTTTTTCCACATTGAATATCGAAATCAATAGATAAAATCATCAATCTATCTTTTTGAATTATCAATAAAAAATAAAATGCCGTCTGAAAAGTTCAGACGGCATTTTTAGATTGTTCACAAAATTATCCACAATTTGTCAAGAAATTTTTTGAATGGATACGGTTTATTTTATAGAAACCGTGCCGAATAAAGAAGCTGCGATTGTGGATGGCTTACTAAACATGCCACAGCTCAAACCAAATTCTGCGGCTGGCCTTTGACAAATTTATCCACATTATCCAGCAGAATATCAAACAAACGGTTGATGGCTTCGTGGCTCGCCCAAGCCATGTGCGGTGTAATAATCAAATTCGGCAAACGGGCTTTGAGCAAAGGATTGCCATGACGTGGCGGCTCTTCGGTCAGCACATCAAACCCTGCCCCGCCGATTTGGCCGTATTTCAGGGCGGTGACTAGGGCGGTTTCATCAACCAAACCGCCGCGTCCGCAGTTAATCAAAATCGCGCCGGGTTTCATTTGTTTCAATTCGGTTTCGCCGATCATATTGGCGGTTTGCCCGGTCAGCGGGCAGTGCAGCGAAATCACATCGGCCGTCTGAATGGCTTCTTCAAACGGCACATAATTTTCGCGCACCTTGTCGGCATGTTTGTGCTCACCGAAAATCACCTTCATATTGAAGGCTTCGGCATAACGTGCCAAAGTTTGGCCAATGTTGCCGCGTCCGAAAATCGCCAGCGTTTTGCCGTTTAAATCGCGCATAGGCGCACCGTAATGGCAGAAGAAGGGCGATTTTTCCCACAAACCGGCGGCAACATCGCGCTGATAGGCGGGCAGGTTGCGGATTAAGGCAATCATTAGCATAAAGGCGTGTTCCGCTACCGATTCGTTGCCGTAAGCGCGCACATTCGCCACGGCCACACCGGCTTGTTTTGCTGCCCCGACATCGACATTGTTCACGCCGGTAGCCGCCACCGCAATCAACTTGAGCTGCGGATTTTGAGCAATGGCTTCGGCAGAGACCACCACTTTGTTGGTCATCACGATGTCGGCGCCGTCAATACGCGCCAAAGCTTGGTGCGGTTCGGTGGAACCGTAGCAAATTAGTTCATGTGGAAAATCAAAGGTAATATCGCGTTCCGGCAGTGTGCCGTGGTCGAGCATGACGATTTTTAGCGGTTTCATATAATTTTCCTTTATGAGAAAATTTATAACGATTGTTTTAAACTAAGTTTCAATAAAAATATCCAACTGTACGCATAATTTAAGAATCGTTATTATTTGCTTTAATAATACAGGCCAGGTTTCAGACGGCCTTGGAGGATAATATTATGATTAAAACCATTACCTTTGCAATGCTTCATTTCGGTGTGGCGTTCAGCGTGGCCTATGTTTTGACCGGCAGCATCGGCATTTCCAGCGCGGTGGCTTTGATTGAGCCGATGGTGAACACAGTGGTATTTTATTTCCACGAAAAAGCGTGGAACCGTTACGAGCGTAAAAAATCAAAAAAACAGGCAATGCTGCTGCCGCTGCATCAGTATGTTGAGGCAGAAAATATGTTAAGCTAAGCTTCCCCTCTCCAACGCAAAGAAGGAAAAAGCATGAGCTTGATTATTGAAGACATCGAAGTAGGCAGCGGCAAAGAAGCCGTTAAAGGCAAAGAAATTACCGTACATTATACCGGTTGGTTGGAAAACGGCAGCAAATTTGATTCCAGTATCGACCGCAGTCAGCCTTTGACCATTATCTTGGGTGTGGGCCAAGTGATTCAGGGCTGGGACGAAGGTTTCGGCGGCATGAAAGAAGGCGGTAAACGTAAATTAACCATTCCTGCGGAAATGGGTTATGGTGCGCGTGGTGTCGGTGGCGTGATTCCGCCAAATGCGACTTTGATTTTTGAAGTGGAGCTGTTAAAAGTTCATGACTAAATAATTGTTTATCTGAAAAAGGCCGTCTGAAAATAATATGCTTGCGTATTTTTCAGACGGCCTTTTGTTAGTTTACAAATGAATAAAATTAAGACATAAACATATTAGAGTATTGAATTTAAGAATTAAATTTATAATTTTTTGTGAACTTTTACAGCTCGAAACCTTCTTAAAGAAACCGTATCGCTTTTGATGCCGTGTTTGAAAACCATAAAGTTAGAAGGAAATCCCATGAAAAAATTTGCTGCATTATTGACTGCTGCCGCTTTGTCGGCCACCGTATTAGCCGCCCAGGCAGAAAAAGAAGCTCAAACTACTACGGTTGAAATTCAAGCCCAACAAGCTTCTGCACCTGCGACCTTTGAAGAAGTGGTAAAAAATGCCGCTGCTTCTGATGTGGCGGCCAGCGCAGTCAGTGCGGCCAGTGCTGCACAATAATCGTCATTTTTTGACAGATTAACCATAAACAGGCCGTCTGAATCGTTTCAGACGGCCTGTGTTTATTTGTTTACCTCATCAAGCAGTTTAATTAGCAGTCAAATGTTCAGTCAACAGATTCAGCGCAAAACCGACCGCTTGGCGGCGCACGCTTTCCCGATCGCCTTCAAATAAAGCCGTGCATTCGATATTTTTTACCGGGGTGGCCAAGCCGAACCAAACCGTACCGACCGGTTTGTCCTTACTGCCGCCGGTGGGTCCCGCAATGCCGGAAATACTCAATGCATAATCCGCTTGCGCCAGCGCCTTTGCTCCGCGCGCCATTTCATGCACCGTTTCGCGGCTCACTGCGCCGTGTTGCAACAGGGTTTGAGGCATGACGCCCAAGGTGTTTTCTTTGGCTTGGTTGCTGTAGGTGACAAAGCTTTGGTGAAACCACTGCGAGCTGCCGGAAATACTGGTAAACGCGGCTGATAATAAGCCGCCGGTACAGGACTCCGCACTGGTAACGGTTTGGCGGTGGTCGGACAAATGTTGTGCGATGGTTTGAAGTGCCGTCATGAGGGTTCCTTTCGGGATGAATGGATCGAAAACGAACGAGACTGAGGCCTTAGCAAAATTGCCGTCTTTGGCACATTTCTTCGTTATTCGCTACTCAAAAGCTTGCCTATCTTTGCGATGTGTCTGCGCTTTCTGCGATGCTCCAACTTCTAACCGCATTCGAATCTGGGGGCAAAGGGCTCAGGCCGTCTGAAAAGATTGTACGCCGTTTTAAAAAAACAAGGGCAAATGTGTTGGTTTTTTTTTCAGGCCAAATAAAAACGGCCTGTGTGATCCGCAGGCCGTCTGAAACCATCTATTTTTTTGCTTTAAATCCGAGCAAATGCTGCGTGGTGGCAAGCCATGCGCCGAATACGCCCAGCGCAATCACAAAACCCAATACCAGTGAAATTTCGCTGCCGTTGAAGAAGCGCCAGCCGATATTGAGGCCGTAAGGTTTGAAAATCGAATCAACCATCGGGCGCACGGTATTGAGCAGCCATGCACACAAGCTCAAGCTGACGGCGGCGGAGAATAGGCTCTGCCACACGGCTTGATATAGAAACGGGCGGCGGATAAAAGAAGCCGGCGCACCCAAAAGCTTGGTGATTTCGATTTCTTCTTTGCGGCTTAAGATTTGCAGGCGGATGGTGTTGTGTGCCACCAAAATAAACGCCATGCCTAAGGTAATAGCCAAAAACCACAAAATCTTGTGGATAAAATCATTGATTTGATACAGGGTATGCACCCATTCCGTATCCATGGTCGCCGATTCCACCATCGGCAGCTTGACCAAATCCTGATAAATCACCTGCATTTGCGCCGGAGAAGAGTTGGCATCGGGCGTGACGATAAACACATCCGGCAGCGGATTTTCATCCAGCATCGATACCAGATTTTGATCCAGATTCGATTGCAATTCTTCCAAGCCGTCTTGCTTACTGATGAAGCGCACGGTATCCAAACGCGTATCGCGTTGCAACAGATTCTGCACCGTATCCGTGTCGGCTTTGGCCGCATCGGTTTCCATATATACGGTAATCTGCGGCGATTCGTTCAATTTACCCAACACACTCTGGCCGCTTTGGACACCCAGATAGAGAAACAGCGGCAGGGTCATGGCAATTGCCAACATCAACAGTGTCAGCAAGGTGCCGACAGGTTGGCGGATTAATTGTTTCAGTGCGGCGCGTGCCGATTCGACGTGTAGCGAAACATAATGAATCAAATTCATGCCAAGCGTCCTTTCTGCAGGCGGATGACGCGGTGGCCGTAATCCGCCATCAGCGTTTCATCGTGTGCTGCCACAATCACGGTGGTACCGGCTTCGTGGAAGGTTTTGAATAATTCCATGATGTCGAGCGCGTAGGCGCGGTCGAGGCTGGCGGAAGGTTCGTCGGCAATCAAAAGGCTTGGCTGGTGTACTACCGCGCGGGCAATGCACAAACGCTGCTGCTCGCCGCCGGAAAGCGACACCGGCATATCCAATTCGCGGCCTTTCAAACCGACTTTTTCAATCGCAATGCGCGCGCGCTCTTCCGCTTTGGCCGGTTGGTAACCGATGATGCGCAAGGGCAGAATCACGTTTTGCAGCACGTTGCGGTCGTAGAGGATTTTGTGGTCTTGGAACACAATGCCGATGTGTTGGCGCATAAAGCCGATTTGGTTGTCGCTCAGTTCGCTCAAATCCTGCTTGTTGAACCACACTTTGCCTTGGGTCGGTTTGGTGATGCCCGAAATCAGCTTCAAAATGGTCGATTTGCCCGAACCGGAATGGCCGGCGATGAAAATCATCTCGCCTTTGTTGATTTGAAAGCTGACGTTTTTTAAGGCTTCAAAACCACCGGGATAGGTTTTGGAAACTTGTTCGAAACGAATCATAACTCTTCCTGGAAAATGGTTTCAGACGGCCTGAAAATAAAGGGATTCAAAAAAATTATCCACAAATTTTCCCCTGTTTTGCCGATATGAATATAGGTGCAACAACAGCGTTTCATTTCTGTGGCCAAACCCTGTTTCAGGCCGTCTGAAAAAATCGGATTTGCCCGATTATAAAGGCTTTGCGCCGTTTTGAACAATATTTGTTCGGAACGCTTATCGTCAGACGGCAAAACCGCTGCACAATCGGCAGCGGCAGGGTTGATCAGGTTCAGTATTTTTATCCCGAATTTATCCACAGCTTATTATCAGGGCGGCGAGCCGGTGAAACAGCAGAATCTACTGGCTTTCAGCCGCTTTGAATTCTTCATATTCGGTTTGATAAAGCGGACCCAAACGGTCGATTTGGGCTTTATCCAACACTTTACGCGCATCTGCGAAAATTTCGTCTTCTTCTTCCTTCAAATGGTGCTCGACGGTTTCAATCAATTCTTCCGCCGTTTCCAGCCAGCGGTTCTCACCGGTGCGGCCGTCGCTCAAGGTGGCGATTAATTCGTCCATTTCGTGATGCTCGGCAATGGCGTGACGGGCAATTTCCATGCCGTCATCGTATTGCATCAGCGGCAGGTACAAATGACGCTCTTCGGCTACTGCGTGCGCCATCAATTCCAGACGCAAGGCTTCGTATTTTTTCTTTTTCGTTTCCCACTGCTTGGCTGCACTCAATTCGCCGCACAGCTTGCGTTGCACTTCGTGGTTTTCGATTAAGGCTTTAAAAATATCCATCTGCGGCTCCTGTTCTGCTTTGTTTGTTGTTGTATGAATCACTTATAACACAAAACGGCAACAGCTGATATGCCAAACCGCCGAAGCGGCGGCAAATCTTATTTGCACTTGGCTTGGGCGGCTTTTAAGGCAGCAGTCAGGCTTTTGGCGTTGACTTCGCCGGTGATGGTTTGTTTATAACCGCATTTGGGTGCTTCCACCAGGGTAAACGGTAATACGCCGACTTGGTTGCCGAATGATTTCATAAACTGGCGGCTGCTGGTGCCGCTGTAGCGCCAAATCGGATAATCCACCGGCGTGGTTTTCAAAAATTTGCCGATGTTGTCGGTTGAATCCAGGGCAATGCCGACCATGTCGACGCTGCCTTTTTTCTGTGCTTTATACCATGCCGACATTTCCGGCATTTCCTTACGGCACGGGCCGCACCACGTTGCCCACAGGTTCACTACGCGTACCGGCGCTTTCAGGTTTTGCAGCGATTGGGGCGCGGTGTTGTTCCACATGTGCAAATCGGCAGCAAATGCGTGGGCAGATAAAAAAGTCATGGAAGCGAAAATAAGGGCGGATAATGTTTTCATGGTAGCCTGAATAACAGGGTTGATAACGTATTCATTGTAAACCTTTCAGACGGCCAATGTTTTGGTTCAAGTCAAGGTGTTGGATTTTTGCACAAAAATGAGATTTATTCCCAATAGCTAGCCAACATGATTGAGTAAAGCCACAATGAGGTTGATAATAAGACGATTGACCATAGGAATCATCATCATGCCGTCAGAATGGACTTTGTATCACAACAACCGCTGCAGCAAATCGCGGGCTGCTTTGGCTTTATTGGAATCGCGCGGGATTAAGGCAGAAACGGTGCATTATTTGACCACGCCGCCGGATTTGGCGACCTTAACCGAGATTTTCCGCAAACTTGGTTTAGACGATGTGCGCGGCATGATGCGTGTGAAAGACGATTTATACAAAGAATTGGGTTTAAACGCGCCCGATATAGGCAATGACGCGCTGCTTGCCGCCATTGCCGAGCATCCTGCTTTATTGGAACGTCCGATTTTGGTCGGCCGCGAACGCGCCGCAATTGGCCGTCCGCTGGAAAACATCGAAGCTTTATTGGCATAATCTGATTTTAGAGAGACCGTCTGAATCATGCCCCATTTGTTCCACAGTCGAACCGGCTTGCGCTTCTATTTGTTGCGCGGCCTGGCACTCAGCGTGTTGCTGGTGTCGGCGATGTTTGCCGCGACGGTTTGGCAGGTGTACCGCATGGGTAATCAGAAGCTGCCCAAAGATT
Organism: Neisseria weixii; assembly: GCF_042658245.1. Classification (NCBI taxonomy): domain Bacteria; kingdom Pseudomonadati; phylum Pseudomonadota; class Betaproteobacteria; order Neisseriales; family Neisseriaceae; genus Neisseria; species Neisseria weixii. The sequence goes on along the minus strand of NZ_JBHSPY010000001.1, from coordinate 72,814 downwards.
TTCATGCTGATGCAGCCGTGGTATTGGGCGCGGCGGCGTGGGACAAACGCCCGTCGCCCGTGTTCCGCGAACGCATCAACCATGCGATTACGCTGTATCAAAGCCGGCGTGTGGATAAAATCATTTTCACCGGCGGCACCCCGAAAAAAGGCTACATGACCGAAGCCGAAGTCGGGCGGCGATATGCCATCAAGCAAGGTATTCCCGCGCGGCATATCGTGTTTGAAAACACTTCGCGCAACACTTATGAAAACCTGCAAAACATCCAGCCCTTATTGCGCCCCAACGGCATCGAAACGCTGATCATCGTGAGTGATCCTTACCATTTGGCGCGGGCGCAGGCCATCGCCAAAAATTTCGGCATGAATGCCGCCGTTTCCGCCACGCCTACCACGCTTTACGCCGTCGGTAAAGAGCGCGATAAATTCCTGCTGAATGAAAGCTATGCGCTGTTTCTCTATCAATTTGAAAGCTGGAGCGACAAAATCTGGGATATCCTGACCCGCCGCAGCTGAATCATCAATCTATCTCGTTATCTAGGCCGTTTGAATACACGTTCAGACGGCCTTTGAATTGTTGAAACCGACTGAAAACAGTACAATAACTCCTTTCAATCAGCACAGCATTAGGAAAACCATCATGACCGTCAAAACCCGTTTTGCCCCGAGCCCGACCGGCTACCTCCACATCGGCGGCGTGCGCACTGCCTTGTTTTCATGGGCGTATGCACGCAAGCACAAAGGAGAATTCCTGCTGCGTATTGAAGACACCGACTTGGCGCGCTCTACCGCCGAATCGGTCAACATCATTTTAGACGGCATGAATTGGATCGGCCTTCATTACGACAATGCCGATAATGTCGTTTACCAAACCCGCCGTTTTGATCGCTATAAAGAAGTCATCGCCCAGCTTTTGGAAAGCGGCCACGCATATCATTGCTATTGCTCAAAAGAAGAATTGGAAGCCATGCGTGAGCAGGCCGAAAAAGAAGGTACCGCCACTTACGACCGCCGCTGGCGACCCGAAGCAGGCAAAAGCCTGCCACCGATTCCCGAAGGCGTAGAGCCGGTGGTGCGTTTCAAAACGCCGCTCGACGGTGCAACCGCTTGGCATGATTTGGTCAAAGGCGACATCAGCATTCCGAATGAAGCGCTCGACGACTTGATTATCGCCCGTGCCGACGGCACGCCGACCTACAATTTCTGCGTGGTGGTGGACGATTACGACATGGGTGTGACCCATGTGATTCGCGGTGACGACCATGTCAACAATACACCGAAACAAATCAACATCTTGAAAGCCATCGGTGCCGCTTTGCCGGAATATGCCCACCTGCCGATGATTCTGAATGAACAAGGCAGAAAAATCTCCAAACGCAGCGGCGACACCGTGGCCATTACCGATTTCGGCGTGATGGGCATTTTGCCTGAAGCCATGCTCAATTACTTGGCACGCTTGGGCTGGGCGCATGGTGATGATGAGTTTTTCACTATGGAGCAATTCGTCGAATGGTTTGATTTGAAAGACGTTTCCCCATCGCCAAGCCGCATGGATTTGAAGAAACTCTATTGGATCAACGGTGAGCACATCAAAATCACACCGAATGACCAATTGGCCCAATTGCTGCAAAAACGTTTGGCCGTGCGCGGTTTGACCGATACCAGCCAACCGCCGCTGGAAGACGTGTTGGCCTTGGTGAAAGACCGTGCGCAAGATTTGAACACGCTGGCCGATGAGTGTCTGTATTTTTATCAAAAACAAACGCCTGCCGAGACCGATGTGCAAAAACATTGGGACGACGAAGCCGCCGCGCGTATGCTGCGCTTTGCTGATAAACTGGAAGGCGTGGCCGAATGGAATGCCGAATCGATTCACGATTTGTTCAAACCGTTCTGCGATGAAGAAAACATCAAAATGGGCAAACTCGGTATGCCGCTGCGCCTGGCCGTGTGCGGTACCGCCAAAACCCCGAGCGTGGACGAAGTATTGGCCTTAATCGGCAAAGAAGAAGTGTTGCGCCGTATCCGCAGCTAAATGGTGGATCATTTTTGTTGATTTAATAACAGGCCGTCTGAAATCTTGCGCAAAGTGTTCAGACGGCCTTGATTATGCTACATTATCCGGCAAACCCCATCTTTAAAGGACGCACCCATGAAAAGATTTCTGACTGCCGCCTTGTTGGCTGCCTCCGCAGCCACTTATGCCGGTTCTGCCGAAGATGCCTTGCTCTCGGCGCAATCTGCTTACCGCAGCGCACTCAAAGCGCAAAACGACAACGACAGCAAACTGATTACCCTGCAAACCAATTTGTCCGACGCGCAAAAGCGCGCCCGGCAAGCGCAGGAAGACATCACCCGTTTGCAAAGCGAAATTCAAGCTGCAACAGCGTTGAAAACCCAGCAGGAAACGGTGTTGCAGCAAGCCGGACAGCAGCTGGATTCGGCGTGGAACGCAGTTTACGGTCCCGGTGGTATCAAAGCCAACCAGTAAATATGAAAAAGAGGGAACTGTTTACCAGCTCCCCCTTTTCGATTCAATCCCTGATTAACGCTCGTCCGCTTTCGATCAACACCGAAACGGTTGTCGCCCCGGGTACCCTCCATTACGGTAAACACCAGCAGTACAATTGAGCCAATTAATGGAATCAGGGTAAGCAGCTGCCACCAGCCGGAACGGTTGGTGTCGTGCAAGTGTCGTGCAATGACACCAATCGAAGGCAAAAATACGGCTAAAAGGTAAATCAAGGTCAAGATACCAAAGCCGCCGTCTTCCACAGAAGAACCCATCACGCCGTCGATAATGCTTAATAGAATTATGATGATTGCGTGGAATAAGGAAAGTATCCAATATTCTTTACGGTGCACGCGACCGCTGAAGCCGACGTAGTTTTTCAATACTTTTATCCTCTCGATCATATTTCCATGAATTGCCGTATTACTCCTCTGCTACCCGAGCATATCGTTCCGCTTGCCCAAGCCTTGCATGCCGAATGGCATGATTTTGCGCCGTGGGCGGACGTAGCGAAAATCCATGTTTATTACTAAACCTGCCTGAATGATGTGCCGCTGCCTATTGCTTTCGCCGCAGTAGACGAACAAGGCTGTCTGAAAGGTTCGGCAGCGCTTAAATGGCACGACATTCAAGTCTTCAGCGAATACGAATATTGGCTGGGCGATGTATTTGTGTTGCCTGAATATCGCGGCGAAGGCGTGGGCAAACAATTGGTACAACATTGCTTGGATACTGCCCGCGACATGAAGCTGCCGAGCCTCTATTTATATACACCCGATATGTAGGCCGTGTATGCCAAATTCGGCTGGCAGGAAATTGCGCAACATTGGTATAACGGCGAAACCGTAGCGATTATGAAGCTGGATTTATAAGAGTCCTTTAGATAATCAAAAGCCGGGACCTTTGTAAAATCTCATGGATCATCAATAAAAACTCAAACGCCCGTCATTTCCGCCTGTGTAGGCATGATGCCGGTTTTGAGTGTGCTGGCTTTTAAAGGAGCTTTGCAAAGGTGTCAGACGGCCTTGAATTATGCGCAAATCAGATGATTTTTCCTATTCCTATCTTCAAGTTTGTATTTTTTCCATATCGATTGTCCGGTCTGCCGATTCAATGGTTTCCTTACGGTGTGCCACCATGATTTTCGTAATGTTGAGCATTTTCAGGTTATGATTGATGGCACGTTCGTTTTCAATATCCAAATTACTGGTGGCTTCGTCTAAGAACAGGATTTTCGGTTTGCGGTAGAGTGCGCGGGCGATGATGATGCGCTGCTTTTGTCCGCCCGAAAGCGCATTGCCCATGTCGCCGATTAAGGTTTCATAACCCATTGGCATTTTTAGAATATCCTCATGAATCATCGCCATGGCGGCACATTGTACGATAAAGGCCATGTCGGGATTTTCATCGAAAAAGCAGATGTTTTCGGCAATCGAACCGGCAAAAAGCACATCATCCTGCGTGACTGTGCCGCTGATGCCGCGGATAAAGCGCGGTGAAAGTTTGTGGATGTCATGGCCGTTGACGGTGACGCTGCCGGCTTCCGGTTTGAGGTTGCGGATGAGGATATTCATCAGTGTGGATTTTCCGCAACCTGAGCTGCCGGTAAAAGCCACCGACTCACCTTGCTTGATGTGCAGGCTGACGTTTTGCAGGATATAGGGTTCGCTTTCCGAATATCTGAACGATATATTGTCGACAATCATATCGATGCCGTCTGAAATTTCAGGGATGTAGCCGTCTTCAACGGTTTCCGTTTCCGTTTCGGTCAAAACGATATCGGCCAAACGTTCAGCATGCAGGCCGAGCATTTTAATTTTAATGTATTGGTCGACCAACTCGGCGACACGGTTTTCAAATTGTTGCCGGTATGCCCAAAACGCCATCAGCGCACCGACGCTGAATACGCCGTCCAACACGCGTGTCGCGCCCAAATAAACGATGATGATGCTTTCCAGACCGAAAAGCAGCTTGTTGGCGAAATCGAAAACATTGCCCAATTTCTGCGTGGTCAGGTTGGTGTTGACAGTATCGACAAACAGCGACATCCAAGCATTGTGCCGCTGCTCGTTTTTTTCAAAGAGTTTCACAGTGTGGATACCGCGGACGGTTTCCATAAAATAAGTATTTTGCTTGGCTCGTGAATGATGTTTTCTTCAGTGGCGTGGCGCAGCGGATAATAGGCGGCTATGCGGATGATGATATACAGCAACAAAGCAATTAACACGACGATGGTCAGAATCACGCTGTAGTAAAACATCAAAATCAGCGTGAATATGGCCATGATACCGCCCAACACGGATTTGAATGCCGTGGATGTCAAGGTTTCCTGAATATTGTCAATCGCTTGGAAACGCGATACCACATCGCCTAAATGACGTTTGGAGAAATAGTCGGCGGGAAGTTCCAGCAGCCTTTTAAAGATATTCGCTTTCCATTGCACATTCAGCGTGGTGGTCAGGTGCATGTTGACCCAAGATTGCAGCAGGCCGGTAAGCTGCTGCAAAATCATCAACAAACCGAAACCCAAAACCAAAGTCAGCAAAAGGTTGCGGTCTGCCGAAACAATCACATGGTCGATGACCCATTGCAATAAAAACGGGCTGACCAAACCGAAAATTTCCAAGGCAAAAGCCAAGATCAATACTTGGGCCAGAGAAGAACCGATGCCTGAAATGCCTTTAAGCAACGATAAGATACTGACTTTTTGCCGTGCTTCCTTTTTCTCAAAACGTGAATTCGGCCACAATTCCAGCGCGATGCCGGTAAATTTCTGCGACACCTCCTCCATCGGGATTTTGCGGTTGCCGACAGCCGGATCCATAATCACGATGCCGTCTGAAGCAGTTTCTTTCAAAACCACAAAATGGTTTAAATCCCAATGCAGGATGCAGGGTTTGCACAGGTTAGGCAGGTCGGCCAAATCCAGGCGCAAGGCACGCGAAGTCAGGTTCAGATGATTGGCAAAGCGCACGATATCCGCCATCGTCAGGCCTTTTTGCGACAAAGAGTATTGCTGCCGCATGGTGCGCAGGTCGGAATGGTAGCCATGATAACCGGCCACTGCCGTGAGACAGGCCAAGCCGCATTCGGCTACTTCGGTTTGTAGCACGACAGGCAATTTTTTGCCGAATCCGAAAGAGATTCTTTCCAAATAATTCATGAATGCAGCTTTCCTGTGATGGTGTAAAGCGGATCAAGTACCCATTCATACAATTTTTTGCGCTCGTGCATGATATCCGCTTCCAATACCATGCCCGTCTGAAGCGGCTTCTCTTCACCGTAAACCTTGATGGTTTGCTTGTCGAGCTTTACCTTGACGAGATAAACCGGTTCATTAGGTGCTTGCTGTTGAATATTCTCCTCGGTAACGGCTCTGCCCAATGAAGTCAATTCCTGCCTGCCGACAGCCGTTTTCGCTATCGATACGATTTTTCCGCCGGCATGGCCGAATTTTTCATAAGGATAGGCTTGGTAGCGCAGCACGACTTTATCGCTCGGCTTGATAAAACCGGCTGCCTTGCTCGGCACATAAAGGCTTGCTACCAAATCCGTATTTTCCGGCACGATACTTAATAGCAAAGTAGACGGAGTGACCTGCTGGCCGTTTTCGACATCGGCCATGCTCACATGGCCGGATTTGCTCGCACGCACCGATTGCTCCTGCTGCATGTCCAGATTCAACGTTTCCTGCGTCAATTCCGACACATTGCGGTTAAGCTGGCTCAATTCCGATTTCTGCTTTTCCGGCAAGTCGGCCAAAGCCTGCCGCTGCTGCGCCAATTCTCGCCCGATGGAAGCCTCTTCGCGCTGCAGGCTGCCCAGTTGGGTCACTTGATCCAAATGCTCATTTTCGTAACCGATCATCTGCTGCTCGGAAATAAAGCCCTGCTTCAGCAATGGCCGGTATTTTTCAATCACCTGTTTGGCCAGGGCTACCCGTTGCTGCTGCCCGCGCAATTGGTTGCGCACATCGGCCGGCCAACTGGTCTTCCAACTTAGCTATATTACTTTTCAGCGTATTTTCCTCGCCCTGCTGTATCATTTTCTTTTGGCCGATTTCGTCCAGCAGCATCTTTTTCCGCATATCCGCTTCCTGTACCAATCTTGCCCGCACATCACCGCTGCCGTTGTAGCGTGGCATCGAAAGCGTCAGCAATTCATCCCCTTCATTGACGTATTGGCCGTCTGAAACTTTTTTCGATGCCACAAAACCGGTATCCGGTGCATACACGCGCACCAAACCCGCAGCGGGTAACAACTGCCCGTCTACCGTGGTTTTGCGCGTGTAACTGCCGAAAAAGGCAAACACAATCAGTGTCGCTGCTCCGGCTGCCGCACAACCGGTTAAAAAGACAAAAGAAAACGGACGGGACAACACAACATGCCCCGTCCAACGGTTTTTCTTCGCCTCAAACACTTCGGGACGGAAAAAAGGTTTTTGGTCGGTCATATAAATTCAATAAACTGAGTGATTTGAATTACTGGTTTTTGTATGATAAAGAACAAAAGGGAGTTATCAAAAATCGATACCCCCTTGCTTGAAAATTTTGTATGGACATAAGGTTGCATACAATATCCAGCAAACATTTTTAATTTGCCTGCCTACAATGACTATTTTGAGCTTCCCATGCTGCGCGCTGAGGAAGATCAGACCACTTGTCACCATTAGGTCGGGCAAACTTATCCGAACAATTTGGATCAATATGCTTTCTGTTGTAAATGGGAGAGGAGGATTTTTCAACCTTTGGCTGTGCCCAAATAGACTTTTCAGCACTACTAATCCTAGCAGGATGCGATGTCATTGCTAAACTGTCTGATTCAAAAGAACTACATGCGTTTAATATGCACATACCAATAAAGACTGAAACACTCTTAAAGTCTACCATTTTTTAGTAAATGTAATCATTGCCGAGGAATGTCTTGAAAATGTTCCAAAGCCATTAACATGCATAAAATCCCGGCCATAGGAGAATCCAAAACCGCCTGCTTCCGGCTTATATGAAATTCCAATGTTACCACCAATATATTGACCGGGATTACCCCCTCCTTTACCATGAATAGGGAATTTACCACCTGAAACCTGATTCATTTCATATAAATTTAGTTCTTTCATTGTTTACACCTATAAATATAAATACTATGTCAATTTGTGAGTCTCTAGTTAGGGATATATATCTCTAAACCAAAGCTCAATAGTTGAGACATAATTATTCTCATTTTTTTGATGATGTTACGTTTTTTTTGTTAAGCTTTGAAAAATAATATACATTGTGTTTTACAGTAAACCAAGATGAGGGATAAGCCTTCATTACATTATTGGGTGTACACAGGACAACAAGGCCGTCTGAAAAGGGCTGCCACTATTCATTTCAAACTGTTCAAACCGACGGCAATACCGCACAAAAAACCGATCAGACCACTGATAATCATGATGGCAGACAGCAGGATTTTGTCTTTTTCATTCATTTAAATGTCCCGAATAGAATAAGGCTACGCAGATTTATTTCTTTCTCCAAATATCCGCTTGTTGAAGCGTTTGTTTAAAAAGAAATTAACCGGCACAAAAATCAGCGTCTGCAAAAGCGAAACCTTCAAGGCTTCTTTAAGGTCAGGGCTAATAAACAAATACTGTAGGAAAAGTATCACGGCAAAAAAGGTGCTTCCGCTAAGCAATAGAAATCTTCGAACGGAAATAGTCTTTTGGGCGGTCATGGTAAAAAGCAATTTTATAAAATGAAATCAGATAATTATGCCGTATATTTCAGGCATCTTACTTAAAAATGGTAATCACCGTTTCAATCATTATTGATGAAAACGTTCACTTTTTTCATGAAGTTTGATTACAAATAGGGTAAATAGTGCAGAAATACCGATGGTGGCAAGCAATGAAAAAAACGGAACAGCAAAGCGCCCTATTGCTTTAACCGCTTCAATTTCCATCAATAAACGGTAAAATGCCGGCATAATGAATACCATACCGATGAAAATAAAAAAACCACATAAATATTTTGCGTGAATGAATCGGTAGGAGCCAAAATTTCCCATAAAAAACTCATTAGTGATTCCTTTCTAAGACCAATAATCAGCTTCCATTTTCAAATGGAAGCTGATCGTACTCACTTATCATTCCGCTTTCCAAATTGCTCAAATAAAAAATGCAATGATTCGCTATCGGCGCTCAAAATTCTCTATTCCAAAAGCAAATATGATGGTAGCGATAGAGCAAGTAATCAAAATCTGTAATAAACTATATTCAAAAAAATATAAGATAAATGCCGAAACTAAAAAAAATAAAGTGTAATGAGCAAATTTTTTCATGATTTCCACCTTAAAAAAATTATTATAAAAAAGATGAAGTTTTCAATTATAATGAAAACTTCATCAAAAATAATTAAATTACCACCAACATGTTGCACCGTAAGCAGTGGCACCACCGATGCCGCCACCTATGAAACCGATCCCTCCAGTTGCAAGTGCGCTAGGGCCGAAAACCGCACCACCAATTGCACCTGCTATGCCAGTTGCAATAGCACCACCTGCCGTTGCCTTACCAAAATCTTTCTAATTACATCCTCCGCCGGCGATCATCTCCAATTCATCCATGGTCAATTCACGGCCAAAATCGTTTTGCAAAGTCAAAGTCTGCATAATCAGTCTCCTTAAAATTAAAAACAAAGTAAAAACAGCAACAACCTGCGTTGCTACATTATGGGGAAAATTCCCCGATTCGGAATGCAGCATGCGGCAAACAGCAAGATTCGGCATCCTGCTTTCCAAATTCTTAAAAGCGTTTAAAACAGGGAACAGCTTATCTATAAAACATGGTGGAAATAAATTTTTCAGCCAAACAAATACCTACAATTAGCAGTAGAAGTAAAGCAATCCAATAGCCGCAAACAGGCCAATTAGTTATTTTGTAATCAGAAAAACACACAAGCGATCCTAAGGTGCTTCCCAGTATTCCGAATGTTGACAGTTTCCCGGTGTGAGATTCCGTTAAACGAATATTTAAAATTTTCGCACAATTATTGTTAATAAAAAAATGAATCCTATTAAAACAGAAATGCTGCAAGCAATGAAGAAAGCGGGATTCTTTTGAATACTGCCGGTATGACAAGAGGGTTTTACCATACCTTTTTTTACTAAAAAAATTGTTGTAGCTATCAAAATAATACCAATTGTAATAATTTCCACTACTAAAATTCCATTGGTTTTACGGCAAATACAGTTTCTTCTCGAAACTGTATTTGCCGTCTATTTAATAAATAAAGATTTCTCTGAAATTTATTTAGAAATATCCACCTTCAATTAAACCATCACCAATAGCCACACCTCCAAAATAAGAAAAGGCTGCAGCGGCTCCTAAACCAATCGGACCAACAGGTGTTGCTGCGATTGCAACTCCCAATGCAACTGCCCCCAGTCCTGCACCGACCTGATCCCATCTGGCGCCACCGGACACCACGTCCAATTCATGCATATTCAACTCTTTCATGATAATAATCCTTAAAGCATGATAATAATCCTTAAAGAAAAGAAGATTAAAAACAAAGTAAAAACAGCAACAACCTACGTTGCTACATTGTGGGGAAATTCCCCGATTTAGAATGCAGGATACCGGACTATAAGATTCAACATCCTGCTTTCTAAATTTTTCAAAAAGAGTTTCCATTCAAGAAAAAATTCGTCCGTTGTAACACAAATAAATTTTCCCCTACCTAACACATGACCATAACGGCTAATACAATCAACTTGATGTAAATAGGGTAATGGCGGTTATGTTATAGATGAAAAAATGATATAAAAAACCTATATTACTTTCCGACATTCTGAATGTTGACAGCCTTATGATTTAAATGTCATCAATACGGCAAACCGTTTTGCTGCACAAACGGTTTACCAGTCGTTCCAGCCGGCGGCAAAACCTCCGATGGCACCAATACCTCCACCGATTACCGCGCCACCTGCCGCACCTCCAGTTACGGTCAACGGTGCTAACGGTCCGCCTAAAAGGCCAAGTCCTGCTCCGGCAAGGCCGCCAACCGCAGCTCCCGCACCGGCACCAGCTACGGCACTTCCTATTGCGTCTACCCATCTGCCGCCGCCGGAAACAAGATCCAGTTCATTCAAAGTGATTTCGCACATGATCTACTCCTTTAAAAATAAAAGTTATTTAATTGAAATACTTATTTATCGCCCAATTACTCAAAAGACCCAAGGCCATAAATATCACAAAGGATTTGGCGTAAACAGCCGTTTCATTCCATGAAAAACCCTTTGTGAAGGTTTCATAAAGCCACACTACAGGAATCAGTACATAGAATGCAATAAAGATAAACAAGCAGATTTTTAGCGATACATGCAGCATGTGCTTTCCTATCTTTTCCAAATCCTTAGGGTTTCATTAAATTACCGATGGGAAATTTGTTTAATACTCAGTTGTTGCGTACCGCATCACGTGCGTTTTTCCAAATAGTGCTGATGCGGTCACCTTCGGCCAGACCGTTGTCGACGGCTTTCCACCAATCTTGTGCATCTTGCTTGAATGCCTTCCAGTCGGCTTTAAAGTCACCCCAATTGCAGCCGCCGGCCACTTGCTGCAACTCATGTTCTTTTAAAGGTTTCATTTCATACTCCTTAAAAAAATCAAATAATCAATCTTTCAATAATACTGCTTTGCAGCATAGTACGATGTTAGTGTGTGATTTCTTAATTTTGTTTACCGGTTTTCAGAATATTTTTGAAAACGTTTATTAAATTTTATTTATTTTCAATGCATATTCAAAATTTTATTTTCATAAATAAATCAATGCTGTTTGGTTTTTAACCTTACCACAAGTCAATTTAGGACAACGGTCAATTACATCTGTATGTAAATAATTTTGATAATTATTTTTATAAAGTAAAGAAGGATTTGTTTTCGTTAACCCGTATAGCATTGAGTCCGCATGATTTGGGTAGATTGAAAACTAAATCTAATAATTCGCCACTAAGGAAGGTGTTTAATTTGATTTGAGATGTGTGCCGTGTCGAAATTAAAACGATTGCCGCTGGTATTTGTATCGGTTTCTTTATTGTCGCCTGCCGTTGGGGCATTTACTTTGAAAGATGCTTGGGAAGCGGCGTTGAAGTATTCTGCCGACTTTTCTGCAGCAAGAAACGGGCGTGATGCAGATGCGGAGAAAAAGCATCAGGCACGTTCGCAGCTTTTGCCGCAGATTACGGCCAACGGGATTTATCAGACGCAGCCTAAATCGCTTTCTTCCAACACCCGCTCGGCCGGTTGGAATGTGCAGGCTCAGCAGGTTTTGTTTGATAAGAGCCGTTTTTCGCAATACAAGCAGGGTAAGCTCGCCGAAGAAATGGCTGACTTGCGTTTGGCCGGAAATGAAGGCAAATTGAGGATGGATGTGGCCAAGGCTTATTTCGATGTTTTGCTCAACCGCGACAAACTTGAGGCGATAAGGGAAGAAAAGGCCGCCTATTCGCAGCAGTATCAGCGTGCGCAGGAGATGTTCAAGCAAGGGGCGGCCACTATTTTGGATACCAAAGAAGCCGAGGCCGGTTTTGATGCGGCTTTGGCCAAAGAAGTGGATACCTACAACCAGCTCATTGTTGCCAACAATATGCTGGCCAACCTGACCGGCCTTGATCCTACCCGCATCAGCCCGATAAAACGCAACCGCATGCCCGTCGATTTACTGGCCGGTACGAAGGAGCAGGACTGGCAGGCTTTGGCCGAGGCGAATAATCCGGATTGGGCATTGCAGCGCAAAACATTGGAAAATGCCGCCGAAGCGGTAAAAGAGGCCAAAAGCGGACGCTGGCCGACGGTCACCTTGTCGGGCGGTTATCAGGATAACCACAATACCTATAATTACGGTGGCGGCATGGGCGACATGAAATACCGCAGCAAAGGATCGACACTCACGCTTCAACTGAGCGTACCTTTGTTTACGGGCGGGCACATTTCCAGCCGTATCCGCGAAGCGGCCTCGCGTGAATTGCAAAACAGGGATTTGCTCACCGCCGCCGAACGCAATACCAAACTGGCGGTCAGACAGGCTTACGAAAATACGCGGGGCGGACGCATGCAGACCGAAGCACAGCAAAGGCTGCTGGAAAGCAATCAAGCCAAGCTGGAAGCAACGCGCATAGGCCGCCAGGTAGGCGTGCGTAATAATCTGGAAGAAACACAGGCGCAACAGGCGGTGGCTGAGGCCGCGCAGAAACTAGCGGAAGCACGTTACGCTTATGCACAAGCCTATTTGCAATTGCTGCAGCATACGGGCGTGTTAGACAGTCAGGAACGTGTCAATCACATCAATTCGGTGCTGTTTTAAACGTTTCGATCAAACGGTTTACAAAAAATTTTGTGTTATGAGCTGGAAAAACCAAAAGGCGACTAATCCGTTTGTGTTGTTTTAAAATAAAAGAAAAGGCCGTCTGAAACCTTGTTCAAACAACGTTTCAGACGGCCTCGGATTATCTGTAGTCGAAAGATATATTACGCGCCGCGTTTTTCCAAAACCGACACGGCCGGCAATTCTTTGCCTTCCAAGAATTCCAAGAACGCGCCGCCGCCGGTGGAAATGTAGCTGATTTGGCCGGTGATGCCGAATTTGGCAATCGCTGCCAAAGTGTCGCCGCCGCCGGCAATCGAGAAGGCCTGACTCTCGGTAATGGCTTTGGCCACGGCTTCGGTGCCGCCGGCGAATTGATCGAATTCAAATACGCCGACCGGGCCGTTCCACACAATGGTGCCGGCGTTTTTCAACACTTCGGCCAAGGCTTGAGCCGATTGCGGGCCGACGTCCAAAATCATGTCGTCTGCGGCCACATCGTCAATCGATTTGGTTTCGGCAGCAGCTGTTTCAGCAAACTCTTTGGCGGTCACCACGTCGGTCGGCAGCGGCACAGAACCGCCTTTGGCCGCCATTTTGGCCAAGATTTTTTTCGATTCTTCCACCAAATCGGCTTCGGCCAGCGATTTGCCGATGGCTTTGCCTTCCGCCAGCAGGAAGGTGTTGGCGATGCCGCCGCCGACAATCAGCTGATCCACTTTGTCGGCCAATGATTCCAAAATGGTGAGCTTGGTGGATACTTTGCTGCCGGCCACAATCGCCACCAACGGGCGCGCCGGTTCTTTCAAGGCTTTGCCCAAAGCGTCGAGTTCGCCTGCCATCAATACGCCCGCGCAGGCCACCGGTGCGGCTTGTGCCACGGCTTCGGTTGAGGCTTGGGCGCGGTGGGCGGTGCCGAATGCGTCGTTGACGAACACGTCACACAAAGCGGCGTAGGCTTTGCCCAATTCCAAATCGTTTTTCTTTTCGCCTTTGTTGATGCGCACGTTTTGCAGCATGGCAATTTCACCGGCTTGCAGATCAGGCGCATTTTCACGCCAGTCGTTCAGCACCTTGACTTTTTTGCCCAAGAGTTTGCCCAAATGTGCACCCACAGGAGCGACATCGTCTTCCGGCTTAAATTCGCCTTCGGTCGGGCGGCCGAGGTGGGTCATCACGATCACTGCCGCACCATTGTCCAAGCAGTAGCGGATGGATTCGAGCGAGGCACGGATGCGGGTGTCGTCGCTGATTTGGCCGTCTTTAAACGGCACGTTCATGTCGGCACGGATCAGAACGGTTTTGCGGTTGACGTTTTGGTCGGTCAGTTTCAAAAATGCCATGATGTTTCCTTTGTATGAATGGAAAAAAGCGGATGAAATCAGGGCTATTATCCGCCATCACGGAAATCGGGTAAAGGGTTTGGGCCGTCTGAACGAGCTACTGTGAAACCGTGCAAACGCGCTTTATCATTTTGATGGAAATGTTTATCATTCCATCAATTGCAACGATGAGGAAAACCATGTTACGCAAAACCGTCTGGCTGGCCGTGCTGGCCATTGCCGTGCCTGTGTGGGCGCAAACGTTGTCGCAAACCCTGCCTAATGGGTTGAAAGTGATTGTCAAAGAAGACAAGCGCGCGCCGGTGGCGGTGTCGCAGCTTTGGTATAAGGCCGGCAGCGTCGATGAAAAACCGGGAAAAAGCGGCCTGAGTCATGCGCTGGAGCATATGATGTTTAAAGGCACGCCGTCGGTGCCTGCGGGCGAATTCAACCGCCGCATTTCGGCTTTGGGCGGTGAACTCAACGCCTACACCAACCGCAGCGAAACCGTGTATTACGAGAACATTTCCGCCGCCAACCTGCCGGAAGTGTTGAAACTCGAAGCCGACCGCATGCAGAACCTGAATTTCAGCGACAAAGATTTCATCAACGAAATGAGCGTGATTCGTGAAGAGCGCCGCCAGCGCAACGAAGACACCGCCGCCGGCAAAATGTGGGAACACATTTTCCTCAACAGCTTCACCAAGCCGTCGATGCGCGCCAGCGTGATTGGCTATATGGATGATTTGCATACGCTCAAGGCTGATGATTTACGCGATTGGTACCGCCGGTTTTACGCACCTAATAATGCCACCTTGGTGATTGTCGGCGATGTCGATGCCAAGCAAACCATTCAGACGGCCTCAAAATTATTCGGCAGCATTCCCGCCAAAACCCTGCCGCCGCGCAACGATTTGAGCGAACCTGTCGAGCGCGGGCCGGTGTTTGCCGAAACCACGTCCGCCGTCACCCGTCAGCCTTTGGTGGCTTTGTCTTACCGCGTACCTGCCTTGCAGGACATCAGCGACACGCTGCCTTACGCGCTGGATGTGTTGAGCGATATTTTGTCGGGCAATTCGTCCAGCCGCTTGGATAAAAATCTCGTACGCGGCAAGCAAACCGCTTTGAGCGTGGATGTCGACTACGATATCTTGAGCCGCGAAATGCCGCTGTTCAATGTGGTGGCCATGCCGAGCAACGGCGTGAGCGAACACGATTTGTTGGCCGCCATGCGTGCCGAAATCCAAGACATCGCCGACAACGGCGTGAGCAAAAACGAACTCCGGCGCGTCAAAACCCGCATGATGAGCAGCGAAATCTACGCGCGCGATTCAATGACCGCGCAAGCATCGTTAATGGGGCGCTTGGAAACACGCGGTTTCCGGTATAGCGATGAAGCCGAAATCCGCCGCCGTCTGCAAAAAGTGACCTCAGCCGACGTGCAGGCCGCCGCCAAATTGTTGACCGACAAGCGCTCCAGCGTAGTCGTGGTGAAACCGCAGACAGCGGCAAAATAATCAAAAGGCCGTCTGAGACATTCAGACGGCCTCAACCGAAAGGATAACCATGTATTCTAAAACCTTACTGCTCGCGCTGGCCGTCTTGCCGCTGACTGCCCAAGCCGCCGTCGACATCCAGCGCTGGGACACACCGGAAGGCACGCAGATTCTGCTGGTCGAGCGCCGGGAAAATCCGATTGTCGATATGGAAATCAGCTTCAAAGGCGCGGGCGGCGTGTTCAATCCGCCGGGCAAAAGCCAAGTGGCCGAATTCACCGCCGCACTGCTGACCGACGGCACGAAGACACTTGATGAAGAAGCCTTCAATGAAAAAGCCAACGACATCGCTGCCAACATCGATAGCGGCAGCAGCCACGAAACTGCCGCCATCAGCTTCCGCAGCTTGAGCCAAGCCAAAAACCTGAACCAAACCCTGGCCTTGGTCAACGAATCCTTAACCGCACCGCGCTTCGACCCGGCCGTATTTGCCCGCCGTCAAAAGCAAGCCATTACTGCTTTGCAGCAGCAGGAAACCACGCCCGATTTTGTCGCCGGGCGCGCATTTACCAAGCTTGCTTACCCGAATCACCCTTACGGCAGCGATGCTTATGTGACGGCGGAGAGCCTGAAAGCCGTCACGCTTGATGATATCCGCGCCTTCCACCGCACACATTACGGTAAAGACAATGCCGTGGTGGCGATTGTCGGTGATGTCAGCCGCCGCCAAGCCGAAAAAATGGTGCAAACCGCATTAAAAGGCTTGCCGAACACCAGTCAAGCGGGCAGCGACATTGCGCCGGTGCAACCGAAAACCGCCCAACGCCGCGACATTCCGTTTGCCGGCGAACAGGCGCAAATCATTTTGGGTAGGCCGCTGATTAAACGCCGCGATCCCGATTATTACGCTTTGGTGGCGGGTGATTATGTATTGGGCGGCGGCGGTTTCGACAGCCGGTTAATGAACCGCCTGCGCGACCAAAAAGGCTATACTTACGGCGTGTACAGCAGCCTGATGCCGCTCACCGAAGCGGGCGTGTTCAGCATCAGTTATTCGACGCAAAAGAAAAACACCCGCGCTTCTTTGGCCGATGTGCAAGCGGTGGTGGAACAATTCATCGCAGAGGGGCCAACCGAAGCCGAGCTAAAGCAGGCCAAAGCCAACATCATCGGCAGCTTTCCGCTGCGCTTCGATTCCAATGCCAAACTGCTGAAATACTTAAGCCTGATTGGTGTGCATAATTTGGAAAGCAGCTATTTGCAAGATTATCCGAAAGCGGTGGAAAAGCTTACTACTGCGCAAGTCAAAGAAGCGTGGCAGCGTCGGCTGAAATTCAGCGATCTGCATGTAGTGGTGGTGGGTGCGGAATAAATCTTGTGTTCTCCACAGGCCGCGCTTTTGTAAAAGCTCATGAGCCGCCAATAAAAACCAAGGTCATTCCTGCCTATCCGGGGATGACCTTGGTTTTGTTTGCGCCGGCTTTCGAAAGCGTTTTGCCAATCTCAAGCCGTTTGAAGTGTTTCAGACGGCCTGTTTTTTCATCAAGCCATATTGTGTTGATGAAAATTTTACCTTCTTAATAACAAGGAATTGTGTAAGATGGCAAAATTCAACTTACGGAATCATTATCACTCATTCCCGAGAAGCATAATGCATGAAAACCGAGCATAAGGAAAAACAATGACATTGGAAATCGGTTTGACTTTATTGATTACTGCGCTGGCGATTGTGATGTTTGCCACCGAAAAAGTGCGCATGGATGCGGTGGCGATATTGTTGATTGTGTCGCTGGCGGCAACAGGTTTAATCGACAGCAAAGAAGCTTTGAGCGGTTTTAGCAATTCATCGACCATCACCGTGGCGGCGATGTTTATTCTCGCCGCCGGTGATGTCGATGTTCATCAGCAATACTGCCGTGGTAGCGGTGTTTATCCCGATTGTGCTGGCTTCGGCCCACAAAATCGGCATGGCGCCGTCCAAAGCCTTGATTCCTTTGTCGCTGGTGGCGCAGATGGCCGGTTTGACCACGCTGATTGGCACATCGGGCAATCTGTTGGTCAACGGCATTGCCGAGCAGCAGGGCGCAGCGGATTTCGGCGTATTTGATTTTACTCTTTTCGGCTTGCTGCTGTTGGCGGCGGGCTGTGTGTATTTATTGCTGGCGTACCGCTTTCTGCCCGATACCCACATGCAGGAAAACGACAGCCGTTCCAACGGTCATTATGTGGCCGAGTTCCAAGTGAAACAAGATTCTCTGCTCATTGGCCAAGCCATCAGTGATTCGGCCATGCGTAAAGAATTTCACGCTTCTCCACAGGCCTTAATCCGCCGCGGGGAAAAATTATCGCTGCCCGCGCATCAGACAGTGCAGGCGGACGATGTGCTGCTGATTCGCGCCGAACCGGAAAATTTGCTCGGCCTGCAACAGCAATTCGGTTTGGAGCTGCACGACAATCAGGACAACAGCCATCAGGAAGAACAGGATTTGGTGGTGGTCGATGCCATGATTGCGCCCGGTTCCGATTGGGCGCAAGAGCGGCCGGATACGCTGCAAGACGACGGCTGGAACCGCAGCGTGCAGGTGATCGGCGTGCAGCGACGCGGCAACATCGTGCGCAAACAATAGGCCGTCTGAAATTCAAAGTCGGCGATATTTTATTGTTGGTGCCGCGTAAAGACATCGACGATTTCCGCCGCGATTCGGCTTTTATCGTGTTGGCCGAAGGTGAAAAACCGATGCCGAACAACTGGCGCGCGCCGTTTTCCATTTTTGTCATGCTGGCGGTGGTGACTGTGGCCGCCTTTGAATGGGCGCACATCAGCATGACCTCAATGATGGGTGCGGTGGCGATGGTGGCCGCAGGCTGCTTGAGCGCCGAAGCGGCCTATAAAGCGATTAACTGGCGCATCATTATTCTGTTGGCGCTGTTGGCGGGTTTGCTGCCCTTGGGTTTGGCCATGACCGAAACCGGCGCGGCGCAATATGTGGTGGATCACACCGTCGGCTTGGTGAAAGATTCCGGCCCCTTGTTGGCATTGGGCGCGCTGTATTTGGTGACCAAGCTGCTGACCGAATTCATGAGCAATTCCGGCGTGGCGGTGTTGTTTGCCCCGATTGCCATTTCCACGGCCAAGATGCTCGGCGTGAATCCGGAACCGTTCCTAATAGGGTGATGTTTGCCGCCGGTGCCAGCCTGATGACGCCGGTCGGCTATCAAACCAATACCATGGTGTACGGCGCAGGCGGCTACCGCTTCAGTGATTTTGTGAAAATCGGTTTGCCGCTCAACGTGATTTTGATGGCATTGACCTTATTGTTGATACCGATGTTTTGGTCGTTTGAAGGATAGAGAGCGTTGCAAATGTCCCATCTTTGGCACATTTTTTCATAAAGATAAGCAAAGGCCGTCTGAAGTTTCAGACGGCCTTTGTTTATCAACGATCAGCCTAATGCAGGCTCTGCCAATATGCCCACGCCGCTTGCAGCATATCGCGCTGCCCGGCTTCGTGGCCGTATTCGGTTTCGATATTGACGTAGCCAATGCCGTGTCTGGCCGCATAGACTGACAGCGAACCGTCATCGGCCACGTCTTCCGTTTGTTGCACCACATTGAAGCCGTGATGTTTGAAAAATGCAAACGCGCGCGGGTCGGTGACATAAAAATAATCGTCTTCATCGTGTTGCGGCTGGATAAACACAGGCGCACCGGTGCCGGCCAAAGGGTCAAGCGCATAGCTTTCGATGTTGGTGGCGCCGTCGGTGTTGTTGTGCAGCACGATGATGAAATCGGCCGGCCGCAGGGCGTTTAACACCGCATCGGCAAAGGCGGCGGTGTGTGCGGCGGTTTCGTTAAGGCCGTCTGAAAGCGTGGCGGCGCGCCCTTGCGGCGAGTAGATGCGGTTGGGGTCGAAATCGGCATACGATTCGCCGAAGCGAAACGAAATACGGCGCGTGCCGTGGTGTTCCAACGCAATCAGACACACCGGATAGCGGCGCACCGCTTCCAGCGCGACCTGCTTGGCGGTGTATTCGTTGTCGTGCGGGTGAAACAGGAACACGCCCGCCGCTTCGGGGTGGCAATAGCGCGTGATGTGTACCGTATCCGCCGCGCTCAAGGGGTAAACTTGGCGGTGGACATCGGGTTCGGCGGCCAATGCGGGCAGGGCGCAGATGAGCGATAAAGCGAGCAGCAGGCGCAATTAACGCTCCCAAGAGGCGTAAGGGTGTTTGCTCAGATAAGCATTGGTGAATTTGCCGTCGGATGTAATCTCTTCGCCCAGCCAATCGGGACGGGCAAACGCGGCATCTTCAGACGGCAATTCGATTTCCGCCACAACCAGCGGTGCGTTGTCACCGAAATATTCGTCGATTTCGTAAAGAAAACCTTCAAATTTGACGCGGTAACGGCGTTTTTCCATCTTAAACGGACACATCGTCGCCATCATCGTTTGCGCGTGTGCCAGCGGGATTTCATATTCAAATTCGCTGCGGCTCACATCGGAAATATAGCCCTTCAGCGTCAGCCACGCTTGATTATCGATGATGCGCACGCGGATGGTGCGCTCTTTTTCCACGCTCAAATAACCTTGCTGCAGCGTTTGCGGCGCGGATGCGGTGCGGCGCCAGCCGTCGTTTTTCAATAAAAAACGGCGTTCGATTTCAACAGACATTTTCAGACGGCCTTTCAAAACGGTTTGAATACAACCAAATACAGCGCCAAAATCATCAGCAATACCGGTACTTCATTAAACACACGGTAAAACTTATGCGAATGGCGGCACGCATGCTGCTCGAAGCGGCGCAGGTGGGCGCGGCAGATGTGTTGGTAGCCGATCAGCAAAATGCCCAAAGCGGCCTTGCCATGCACCCAGCCCATAGACCACCAGCCGGCGACAAACGGAATCGCCAAGCCGCAAACCACGGCCAATATGCCCAAAGGCGACATAAATTTATAAAGCCGCTGTGCCATACCCACCAGCCGTGCGTATTCGGCGGCTTCGGTTTGCGGATTGACCTGCGCCAAGTTCACATAAATGCGCGGCAGGTAAAACAGCCCGGCAAACCAAGAAATCATAAAGAAAATATGCGCCAGTTTTAACCATAAATACATTAAATACATTTTTCAGACGGCCTCCTAATCAGATAGACATTATTGTAGCCTTAAATCCACACATACCGCTAAAATCCGCCCTGTTTTCCATCATCAATCCTTAAAACCAACAATTTTGTAGAATATAAACCGAAATTTCCCTAGCATTCCCTGCCGCATGATGACGGCACCCAGCAGATTTTGCTAAAATGAAGAAAATATACCATGTGATTATGCAAATTAAGATAATCACCTCACAATTACGGAAAAAATAAACATGAAACAATTTGAAATCAACAGCGGCGTGAAAAAACGCCTGAATGATTATTTGGCGGCCAAACAAACCGACTTGAAAACCGCGATGGATGACCAAACCAGCAATGGCGAAGTGGCCGCGATTATCCACGAAGGCCTGCCGATGATGGTGCGCAAAATTTATTCTTTGGAAAAAATGAAAGATTTTTTCTGGAACAAAAAAGACCTGATGGTCGAATTCGTCGCCATGCGTTTGGCGGCGGCGGATAAAGCCAAACCGGCGAAGAAAAAGCGTTAAGCTAAATGGAATGTCACACTCAGTTGAGTGGGAAAAACATTTGTCTCAAGGCCGTCTGAAATCCTTTTCAGACGGCCTTTGCTATAATCCCCTTTATTTATCCGAAAAGAGACGGCCATGTCTGCACCCAATCCCACCATAGCCGCCATCGCCACCGCGCCCGGCCGCGGCGGCGTCGGCGTGATCCGCTTGTCCGGCAAAGATTTGCTGCCCTTGGCGCAGACATTGAGCGGCGGTAAAACACCCAAGCCGCGCGTGGCCTTGTACACCGATTTTCTCGATGCCGACGGCCAAGCCATCGACAACGGCCTGATGCTCTACTTCGCCGCGCCGGCCAGCTTTACCGGCGAAGACGTGATTGAATTGCAGGGCCACGGCGGGCCGGTGGTGATGGACATGCTGTTGCAGCGTTGTTTCGCCCTCGGTGCCAAAGCCGCCGAGCCGGGCGAATTCACAAAACGCGCTTTTCTCAACAACAAGCTCGACTTGGCGCAGGCCGAGAGCGTGGCCGACTTGATTGATGCCTCGAGCAAATCCGCCGCCCGCATGGCTTTGCGTTCGCTCAAAGGCGCGTTCTCGCAGCACATTCAGGCGCTGGTCGATGATTTGATTACGCTCAGAATGCTGGTCGAAGCCACGCTGGATTTTCCCGAAGAAGACATCGATTTTCTCGAAGCCGCCGATGCGCGCGGCAAGCTGGACGAACTGCAAGGCCGTCTGAAAACCGTGTTGGCCAGTGCCGAACAAGGCGCGATTTTGCGCGAAGGCATGAATGTGGTGTTGGTCGGTGCGCCGAATGTCGGCAAATCCAGCCTGCTCAACGCTTTGGCCGGCGACGACATCGCCATTGTCACCGACATTGCCGGCACCACCCGCGACACTGTGCGCGAACAAATCACGCTGGACGGCGTGCCGGTGCACATCATCGACACCGCCGGCCTGCGCGAAACCGACGACGTGGTCGAACAAATCGGCATTCAACGCAGCCAAAAAGCCGTCAACGAAGCCGATGTGGCGCTGATTCTGATTGACCCGCGCGAAGGCATCAACGCCAAAACCCAAACCATTCTCAACGGCCTGCCCGAAGGCTTGAAGCGCATCGAAATCCACAACAAAGCCGATTTGACCGGCGACACCGTGGAAAAAATTTCAGACGGCCTCACCCCAACCGGTGCCGACACCTTAATCAAACTTTCCGCCAAAACCGGCCAAGGCTTGGATTTGCTCAAACAAACCCTGTTGCAGGAAATCGGCTGGCAGGGCGAAAGCGAAAGCCTGTTTCTCGCCCGCAGCCGCCATTTGACCGCCTTGCACGCCGCTGAAGCCGAGCTGGAAAACGCCGCACTGTGCGGCAACCACCAAATCGAACTCTTGGCCGAACACCTGCGCTTGGCGCAAGTGGCGTGCAGCGAAATCACCGGCGAATTTACCGCTGACGATTTGCTGGGCGTGATTTTTTCACGGTTTTGTATCGGTAAATAAACACAGGCCGTCTGAACACAACCGTTTTTCAGACGGCCTGCCGGCAAACCGCCGGCCGGGCATGCCTGCCCGGCGTAGGGCCGAAAGCTGAATATAAAAACCATCGGCCAAGCATGGCTGATCTACATGCTGTGCAAAAGGCTGTGCAATCCCAATCTATTGTCTGCCAAGAAAGGAAACGCATGAAACGCTTATCCGTCCTTGCCGCCCTGATGCTGCTTGCGGCCTGTCACCACACTCCGTCGGTTCCGACGCCGGCCGGGCCTGCAATCCAAACCGCTTCCTGTAAAAAAAGCATCTGCACGCGCGAATATGCTCCTGTTTGCGCCACTATCCAGACGGACGGCCGCACTGTGCGGCAAACGTTCGGCAACCGTTGCAGCGTGTGCAGCGATAGCGGCAAAATCCTCAAGCTGGAAAAAGGCGCGTGCGGTGAGGTGCGTTAAACCCGAAATCCAAAAGGCCACAGGCCGTCTGAAAGTCAGTCAACTTTCAGACGGCCTTTTGTTCGCCAAAATACAGCGAAAACGTTATAATCCTTCATCTTTATTGATTGTTTCCAAAGCATAAACCATGACACGAAAAATTCTAGTGACTTCCGCCCTGCCGTATGCCAACGGCAGCATCCACTTAGGCCACATGGTCGAACACATCCAAACCGACATTTGGGTGCGTTTTCAAAAATTGCGCGGCCACGAGTGCTACTACTGCTGCGCCGACGATACCCACGGCACGCCGGTGATGCTGGCGGCGCAAAAACAGGGTTTGCAGCCGGAAGGCATGATTGCCAGAGTGCGCGAAGAGCATTTGGCCGACTTTACCGGCTTCGGTATCGGCTACGACAATTACTACAGCACCCATTCGCCTGAAAACAAAGCGTTTTCCGAAGAAATCTACCGCGCCTTAAAAGCCAACGGCAAAATCGAAAGCCGCGTTATTGAGCAGCTTTTCGACCCTGAAAAACACATGTTCCTGCCCGACCGCTTCGTCAAAGGCGAATGCCCGAAATGCCACGCCAAAGACCAATACGGCGACAACTGTGAAGTGTGCGGCACCACTTATTCACCCACCGAATTGATTAACCCCTATTCCGCCGTATCCGGTGCCGCGCCGGTGTTGAAAGAATCGGAACACTTCTTCTTCAAGCTGGGTGAATGCGCCGACTTCCTGCAAGAGTGGACTTCCGGCACCAACGCCTTGGGCAAACCGCATTTGCAGCCCGAAGCCTTGAACAAAATGAAAGAATGGTTGGGCGAAGGCGAAGAAACCTCGCTGTCGGATTGGGACATTTCCCGCGACGCGCCTTACTTCGGCTTTGAAATCCCCGATGCGCCGGGCAAATATTTTTATGTGTGGCTGGACGCACCGGTGGGCTACATGGCCTCGTTTAAAAATCTGTGCGACCGCCTCGGCTTGGATTTCGACGAATTTTTCAAAGCCGACAGCCAGACCGAGATGTATCACTTCATCGGCAAAGACATTCTGTATTTCCACGCGCTGTTTTGGACGGCCATGCTGAAATTCTCCGGCTACCGCACGCCGAGCGGCATTTTCGCCCACGGCTTTTTGACCGTGGACGGCCAAAAAATGTCCAAATCGCGCGGCACGTTCATCACCGCCAAATCCTATTTGGACCAAGGCCTGAATCCGGAATGGATGCGCTACTACATCGCCGCCAAGCTCAACAGCAAAATCGAAGACATCGATTTGAATCTGAACGACTTTATCAGCCGCGTCAACAGCGACTTGGTTGGCAAATATGTCAACATCGCCGCCCGTGCTTCCGGTTTCATCGCCAAGCGTTTTGAAGGCCGTCTGAAAGACGTATCCGACAGCGAATTGCTGGCCAAGCTCACCGCGCAAAGCGAAGCCGTTGCCGAGCAATACGAAAACCGCGAATACGCCCGCGCCCTGCGCGACATCATGGCTTTGGCCGACATCGTGAACGAATACGTGGATGCCAACAAACCTTGGGAATTGGCCAAACAAGAAGGCCAAGACGCGCGCCTGCATGAAGTGTGCAGCGAATTGATCAACGCCTTTGCCGTGTTGACCGCCTACTTGGCACCGGTATTGCCGAAAGTGGCCGAAAACGCCGCCAAATTCCTGAATCTGGACGCGATTACCTGGGCAAACACCCGCCAAACCTTGGGCGAACACGCCATCAACAAATACGAACACCTCATGCAACGAGTGGAGCAACAGCAAGTGGATAAGTTAATCGAAGCCAACAAACAAAGCATCCAAGCCGCCGCCGAAGCCGCGCCTGCCGAAGCGGGCAAATTCGCGCCGGTGGCCGAGCAAGCCGGCTTTGATGACTTTATGAAAATCGACATGCGCGTGGCCAAAGTGCTCAACTGTGAAGCGGTAGAAGGCAGCACCAAACTGCTGAAATTCGATTTGGATTTCGGCTTTGAAAAACGTGTGATTTTTTCCGGCATCGCCGCCTCTTACCCGAATCCGGCCGAACTCAACGGCCGCATGGTGATTGCCGTGGCCAACTTTGCCCCGCGCAAAATGGCCAAATTCGGCGTGAGCGAAGGCATGATTTTGAGCGCGGCCACGGCAGAAGGCAAACTGAAATTACTGGATGTCGATGCCGGTGCGCAACCGGGCGATAAAGTCGGCTAAGGCCGTCTGAAATCGGATGTGAGGCTGGCATGACAAAGATTGTGTTCATACCAGAAATCGCTTTTTTCACCGGTCTTTTCAGGTGAGGGCAGGCTGTCTGAAAACTTTCTTTCAGACGGCCTGTTTCGTTTATAATGCTGTCAAATCATCTTAAAATAGCCAGAACAAAAAGGAATCACCATGTCACTCCCGCCATGCCCGCAATGTCAATCCGAATACACCTATGAAGACGGCGCCAACTTGGTTTGCCCCGAATGCGCCCACGAATGGCAAGCCGGCGAAGAAGCCGCCGATGATGCTTTGTCGGTAAAAGATGCCAACGGTGCCGGGCTGGTTTGCGGCGATACCGTGGTGCTGATTAAGGATTTGAAAGTGAAGGGCAGCTCGTCGGTCATCAAGCAGGGCACGAAAGTGAAAGGCATTCGTTTGCAGCAAGGCGACCACAATATCGGCTGCAAAATCGACGGTTTCGGCGCGATGAATTTGAAATCCGAGTTTGTGAAAAAGGCTTGATTTTGTTAAATAAATGCCTGTTGATAATATAGCAAAGGCCGTCTGAAACGTTTCAGACGGCCTTTGCTATATTTGTTATCACGGTATTTGCTTCTCTTTTGTTAGGCACGAATTGGGCTAAACAGGCTGAGACCTTTGCAAAACTAATGACGGCCTGTGGGTTTTTTATTGGTGTTCATGAGGTTTTGCAAAGGTATCAGGCTGCCCACTTCGGTTCTGATTATTAACAGATAAAAGCCCACCGACAGCGCGCATCGTTTCATGATTCAGGCTGAGTGGTTGTACCTTTCAGCAACATTAAAGACTAATATCAGATATAGCGTAAACTTTTCAGACGGCCTTTTGTTTATTTCTTCACTTGATTTATTATTTGTTTTCGTATATTTTAACGGAACAGGAATTATTTTTATTTATTAATTGGAAGGGATGTATGATGAAACTTGTACGCTTGTCTTCTCTTGCTGCGGTTGCGGCGTTATCGTTGGGAGCGGTGTCCGCTTATGCCAAACCGGTGCAGATTACCGACGCGGCCGGCCGTAAAGTAACCGTGGATTTACCGGCCAAGCGCGTGGTATTGGGCTTTTATTATCAAGACTATATGGCCATCGGCGGCAAAAATGCGCTGAATAATGTGGCCGGTTTTTCCAAAGCGGTGTGGTCGGATTGGGCGCCGCCAAGCTGGGCAGCGTTTAGCAAAGCCGTGCCGAAATTGAACCAGCTCACCGACGTGGGCGAAGTGGAAGTCGGCACCTTCTCGATTGAAAAAGTATTGGCCTTGAAACCGGATTTGCTGGTGTTGGCCGATTGGCAGTATCAGGCTTTGGGCTCGGATCTCGACCGCATCAATAAAGCCGGCATTCCGGTGGTGGTGTTGGACTACAACGCGCAAACTGTGGATAAACACATCAAATCGACCCACCTCATCGGCACTTTGACCAGCCAGCCGCAAAAAGCCGCCAAGCTCGCCGCCGATTACAAACGCATTGTCGATACCATTCAAAGCCGCGTGAAAAAAGCCGGTTTGCCGAAACCTAAGGTATACACCGAATTCGGCAACAAAGGCCCGGCCGAGCACAGCTTCACCTTCGGCAAGAGCATGTGGGGCGCGATGGCCACGCTGGTGGGCGGTGACAACATCGCGGCCAAAGCGGTGGAATACTACGGGCCGATTAATCCGGAATTGGTGTTGGCCGCCAAACCTGACGTGATTGTGATTACCGGCCGTGAAACCGAGGTGAAGAAAAACCCGCAAGCAATGGTATTGGGCTGGGGCATTAATAAAGCCGATGCCGATCGCCGCTTGGCCGGGTTCACCAAACGCCCGGGTTGGAACAATTTGCCGGCCGTGAAAAACAACCGCGTTTACGGCGCTTACCACGCCAATTCGCGCACGCTTTCAGACGGCGCTTCGATTCAGTTTATGGCCAAAGCGATTTATCCGCAGCTCTTTAAAGACCTGAATCCGGAAAAAACTTATTTGGATTTCTACCGTCAAAACCTGCCGGTGGTGCCGAGCGGTACGTTCTATACTTATCCGCGATAAGACATGATTGATGCGGCAGGCCCGTGCTTGCCGCCTTATCGCTTTTCAGACGGCCTGATGCCGCATATGGCTTGATTTGCCCTGTGTGGCCGGAGTCCGTTTTTTCAGACGGCTTCATGATAAAAAGGCCGTCTGAAAAAGCGGTTTCTTACCTTTATCCCCCATTCCTTTTAAAACGATTCATCATGATCCCTACCGCCGCCGATATTGTCAAAAACCAGCGCGCCTTGGAGCGCAAACGCTGGTTGGTTGTTTGTTCTTTTCTGATTATCAGCCTCATCGGTTTCGTATTCGACATTGCGACCGGCCCTTCCATGCTGCCGGTGGGCGAAGTGGTGAAATCGCTGCTGAACATGCAAGGTGCGGATGAAATGAGCAAGGTGATTGTGTACGATTTGCGCCTGCCGATGGCGGTAATGGCCTTGGTGGCCGGCGCGGCTTTGGGCGTGGGCGGGGCGGAAATCCAAACTTTGCTGAATAACCCGATGGCCAGCCCTTATACGCTGGGCTTGGCGGCGGCGGCCGGTTTGGGGGCGTCGCTGGTGATTGCCTTTGGCGGTTTCGGTTTGCCGCATGCGTTTGCCGTGCCGATTGGTGCGTTTGTGATGACCATGCTGGCGGCGGGGGTGTTGTTTGTGTTTGCCTCGATTCGCCGCTTCAATTCGGCCATGCTGGTGTTGGTGGGGATTGCTTTATTGTTTTTGTTCCAGTCGATTTTGTCGCTGATTCAGTTTATTGCCGCGCCGGAAATTTCGCAGCAGATTTTGTTTTGGCTGTTCGGCAGTCTGACTAAGGCAACGTGGGAAACGGTGATCGTTACCACCGTGGTGACCGCCGTGTGCGTGAGCCTGTTGGCGAAAGACGTGTGGAAACTCACCGCCCTGCGTTTGGGTGAAGAGCGGGCCGCCGGTTTGGGCATCAACCTGCAACGCCTGCGCATTCAAACCTTGGTGTTGGTGGCGGTGATGACCGCCACGGCGATTAGCTTTGTCGGCGTAATCGGCTTTATCGGCTTGGTCGCACCGCATGTGGCACGCATTCTGCTCGGCGAAGATCAACGCTTTTTCCTGCCCGGCTCGATGCTGGCGGGCGCGGCGTTTTTGTCGGTGGCCAGTGTGTTGTCGAAAGTGATTATTCCCGGTGCGCTGTTTCCGGTGGGGATTGTGACCTCGTTTGTCGGCGTACCGTTTTTCTTTTGGATTGTGTTAACCAAGCGATGAGTTTCAGACGGCCTTTTAATAGCCGTTGCAAATAAAAACGATACAGCGTGGCCGGCTCCCTGATGTACTTGATGTACACGGCGGTTGCTGCCTTGTGTGATTTCTATTTTAAACGACTATCCATCATCAGGCCGTCTGAAAGAAACCAGATAG
The DNA here is from genome assembly GCF_042658245.1 of Neisseria weixii. Classification (NCBI taxonomy): domain Bacteria; kingdom Pseudomonadati; phylum Pseudomonadota; class Betaproteobacteria; order Neisseriales; family Neisseriaceae; genus Neisseria; species Neisseria weixii. The sequence continues at coordinate 43,953 of NZ_JBHSPY010000001.1, read as the reverse complement.
AGAGATAAACCAATGAAACCTGTTTGCCGTATTTTAGCCGCCGCCGTATTCAGCTTGGCCGCACTCACCGCGCACGCCGAAGTGAAAACGCTCACCGATGTGCGCGGGCGTGAAGTGCAAGTCGATGTGCCGGCCAAGCGCGTGGTGTTGGGCTTTTATTACCCCGATTATATTGCCGTGACCGGTGCGGATAAGTTTGAAAACGTGGTCGGCATTTCGCGCGAATTTTGGGAAAAGTTCAACCCCGGCAGTTGGTCGCTTTATTCTGCCAAAATCCCGTCGCTGCAAAACATCGGCGACATCGGCAATGTGAATACCGGCACGTTTTCGTTTGAAAAAACCTTGGCTATGAAGCCTGATGTGGTGGTGTTGGCCGATTGGCAGTATGACACGCTCAAAGAAGAAATGCCGCGTTTTGAAAAAGCGGGCATTCCGGTGGTGGTGGTCGATTTCAACGCGCAAACGGTCGAGCGCCATACCGCCAGCGCCAAGCTTTTCGGTGAAATCGCCGGCACGCCCGAACGCGCCAAGCAAGCCGCCGACGAATACGCCCAAGGCATGGCCGATATTCAAAAACGCGTGGCCGGAGCGGGCAAGCCCAAGCCGAAAATCTACATTGAGTTCGGTGACAAAGGCCCGGCCGAACACAGCTTCACCTTCGGCAAAAACATGTGGGGCGCGATTGCCGATACCGTGGGCGGCGACAATATTGCCGCCGCGTTTATCAAAGATTGGGGGCCGATTAACCCCGAGCAGTTTCTTGCCGCCAAGCCCGATGTGGTGATTATTTCCGGCACCGAAGTCGGCCTGAAGCAGCCTACTTCCATGGCGATGGGCATTGGCATTGCCGCCGACGAAGCGCAAAAACGTCTGAAAGGCTTTACCGGGCGCGCCGGTTGGGCAGACATTCCGGCGGTTCAAAATGGCCGCGTATTCGGCATTTATCACACCGCTTCGCGTTCGTTGTCTGACTTGGCCTCCGCCCAATTCATCGCCAAAGCGTTGTATCCCGATGCCTTTGCCGACGTGAATCCGGAAGAAACCTACCGCGAATTCCACCGTAAATATCTGCCGGTCGAGCCGCAAGGCACGTTCTTCATCCGCTTGGGCTGCGGCGGTTTGGACGACTGCAACAACCAGGCCGCTGCCGATACTGTCCCTGAGCAAGCCGAGCCTGCCGGCGAAGTTTCATTATGGCAGCGCATTAAAAACTGGTTTGCCGCCCTCTTTGCTTAAGGCCGTCTGAAATGATTCAACTTGAAAACGTACACATCCGCCGCGGTCATTTTGTGGTGGCCGACCAAATCAACCTGACATTCGAGCCGGGCAAGGTTTACACCATTCTCGGTTCCAACGGCGCGGGCAAATCATCGCTGTTGAAAACCCTGTTCGGCGAAGTGAAACACCAAGGCAGCATCCGCTACAAAGACGAGCATTTGAGCAAACTCAACCTGCAAAGCTGGCGCAAACGCATAGGCTATATGCCGCAAAACACCTTTGCCGAAGCCGCACTGACCGCTTTGGAAGTGGTGCTGCTCGGACGCATGGACGGTTTGGGGCTGCATGTGGGCGACGAAATGCTGCACGAAGCGGCGGGCATCATGGAATCGCTCGGCATTGCCCATCTGGCGCATCATGATGTGATGAACTTGAGCGGCGGCCAGCGGCAATTGGTGATGTTTGCCCAAGTGATGATGCACCGGCCGGAAATCCTGCTGCTCGACGAGCCGGTGTCGGCGCTGGATATGCACCATCAAATCAACCTGCTCGAACGCGTGGCCGGTTACACCCATGCCAACGGCCTGACCACGCTGATGGTATTACACGATTTGAGCTTGGCCGCGCAGTTTTCAGACGGCATTGTGCTAATCGGCGGCGGCAAAGTGCATGCCGAAGGCGCGCCGAAAGACGTGTTGCAGCCCGAATTAATCAGCACGCTGTATCAAGTAGATGTCGAATTGCTTTACGACCGCTTCGGCGCGCCGGTGATCCGCCCTTTACGAAACAGGCCGTTTGAAAACAGCCAAACCTTTACCGCTTAATGTGTTTGCGTCTATGAAAAGGAAACCGAAATGAAAAAATCCCTGTTTGCCCTGCTGCTGACCGCATCAGTCAGCGCGTTTGCCGCCAATCACGAAGTGAAAATGCTCAACAACGGCGCCGATGGCGGCATGGTGTTTGAGCCGGGTTTTGTTAAAGCCGCCGTCGGCGACACCGTCACCTTCAAGCCGACCCACAAAGGGCATTGGGTGCAGAGCAAAGCCGTGCCTGAAGGTGTGGAAAACTTTTTATCGGAAGAAGATCAAGAATTTACCCTGAAGCTGACCAAAGAAGGCGTGTATGTGTACACCTGCCCGCCGCACCGCCTGATGAACATGAACGGCGTGATTCAAGTCGGCAAACCGGTCAACCAAGTCCAAGCGCAAGCGGCGGTGGACGAAATGGAAAAACGCGCTATGCAGAATAAAGGCCGTCTGAAAAAATATTGGGAACAAGTGAAATAACCAAAGGCGGGGTTTCCGCCTTTTTTATATTGTTAACCATCAAAAGACCCAACCATGCTCACCATTACCACCTGCCACCGCTATCCCGAGCCGCCGCCCAACTTAATCCCCTTGGCGCAAGCCCTGCGGCAGCGCGGCATTGATACCCGTTTCGACGCTTGGCAAAACGCACCGCAAACGCCGTTTATCCTGCCTTTGTGCGCCTGGGATTATGCCGGCCAACCGGCCGCGTTTACCAGGTGGATGGATGAGGCCGGCAACGGGCAGCATTTTCTCAATCCGCCCGAACTCATGCGCTGGAACATGAACAAGCGCTATCTCACCGATTTGGCCGCGCAGGGCATCAATGTGATTCCGACCGAGTTTCTGGCGTGTGACAGGCAGTTTGGCGAAGCGCACCAGCAAGCCTTGCAACGCATTCTGTCAGCCAAGCAATGGCCTGAAGCCGTGGTGAAACCCGCCATCGGCCAAAGCGGCAAAGGCGTGTGCAAAATCCGTGCAGGCGAAGCGTTGGGAGAAGCATGGGCAGGCAGCGACATTTCAGACGGCCTGATGGTACAGCCCTATATCCGCGACATCGAAGAGGCGGGCGAAACTTCGCTGGTGTGTGTCAACGGCCGCTTCAGCCACGCCGTGCGCCGTCAGCCGCCACAGGGCGAATGGCGCGCCAATTCCGCTTACGGCGTGACCGTTTTGCCGGTGAATCCGCCTGATTTTGCCGTAGCAAGCGCCGAAGGCGTGTTGCGCACCTTGCCGCAGATGCCGCTGTATGCGCGGGTGGACGGCACTCTTATCGGCGATACTTTTCTGCTCAATGAGTTGGAATTAATCGAGCCGGCACTGTATCTGCACACTTGCGGGCAGGCGGCTGAACGTTTTGCCGATGCGGTGTCGGCGCGGATTGAAGCCATTCAAAAAGGGGCATGAAGTGGCAGCGACTGAAAGAGATGTTGGCTAAAGCCCAATGGGTAGGAAATAGCCGCATTGGATTTGGCAAAGCAATTTTGCCTATCCCGGCAACTGATTCCCTCTCCCGTCTGGCGGGAGAGGGCTAGGGAGAGGGTGCTCGGTGATGAGCAGAGACTTTTGCTTGAAAAGCCATAAACAAAAAGACCAAGACCTTTGTAAAGTCTCAGGCCGTCTGAAAACGCGTAACGCTTTCAGACGGCCTTTATTCTGCACAAGGATTACCCCTGTTTCGCTGCCCATTCTTCAGGGGTCGCGGCCACGGAAATCGACAGGGCGTGCAATTCGTTGCTGGCCAATTTTTCTTTCAAACCGTCTTTAATCAAGCGGTGGCGCGCCAAGCGGGCTTTGCCTTCGAATGCGGATGACACAATTACGGCAAAGAAGTGGTGGCCGTCGCCTTCCACTTCAACGTGTTGGCATGGCGCCACGGCTTCAATCATGGCTTTGACTTGTTCGGGGGTTAACATGGCGTGTTCCTTTGTTCAGATGATGGCTGCACATTATACAGAATAATCTTTTGAAATGAATGATCAAAGGCCGTCTGAACAGTGGGCTTGTTTTTCAGACGGCATCAGAATCTTTGCAAAGATCCTTATCTTTGATACATTGCTTCATTAGGCGCCGCTCGAAAGCTCATCTGTCTAGTAATATCCAGACGGCCTTTTATCAACCCTGCGCCCACACGTTTTCCACCATTTTACCCACAGGCTCGCGGCAGCCTTCGGCCAGCCAGCCGGCGACTGCGGCGGCGGTGTCGGGAAACTGAACCGGCGCGGGATTGGGGCGTTGCAGCCAGCGATGCAAGATGTCGGCATCGAAATGATGCATCACATCGGCGGCGGCCATGTTTTGCAAGACTTTGGCGTTAGATGCTTGTTCTACTTGATTATCCGGCGGCCGCACCAGTAATTTTTTACCCAGCGCCATCACTTCGCTGCACAAGCCGAAGCCGGCATTGCAAATCACGGCGCTGCATGCGGCGGTGTCGCGCGGAAAGGAGGTGCGCGAGAAGGGATGCACTTCAATCAGGCCGTCTGAAATAATGTTATCCACAGCCGCATAAATCCGAAAACGCTGCTGCGGTGCGCTGCGCAGCCATGTTTGTACTTGCGTTAAATCTTCAAACGGCAGATACACCAGCACAAAACCTTTGTCGTCAACCCGATGCGGATTGGCCTGAATCAGCGGCGGCAAAATCGGTTGGCCGAACGCCTGCCAATGCACGCCCAAATAATCGCCGGCAGGCGCAAACGCTTTCAAACCGTAAGGTAACAGCGGTGGTGGCGGCACATCGGCCAGCGGATACAGGAGCGCGTATTGGTGCGCCAAACCGACCGAACGCACGCCCTGACGCCGCGCTGCCCATGCGCTGACCGGTTCGAAATCGGTCAGCACCAAATCATAAGCACGCGTGTCCAACGCCAACACATCCTGCACAAAGCGGTAAGGGCGGGCATCGGTCAAGGTAGCCAAACGGCGCACGCGGCCTTCCTGCATACGGTAGGTAAAACCGCGAAAGATGCGGTAAGCGCCGAAGCAGTCCATATCGAAATAGGCGTCTTTATCGCGGCCGCTGAACACAAAATCTACCTCAATCCCCCGCGCCTGCAATGCGGGCAGCATGGCGCGGGCGCGGGTAATGTGGCCGTTGCCGGTGGCTTGTACGCCATACAAAATCTTCATTTTCTCAACCCATCACATAAAGCGCCGTCTCGCCGCATAATACGCCTAAGGCGGCACCGGCGGCAATGTCGGAAGGGTAATGCACGCCCAGCATAATGCGTGACAAACCGGTTAATACCGCCAACACATAAGCCGCCGGCGCGAACATCGGAAAAAAGGCCGCAATCAGCGTGGCGAACACAAACGCAGCGGCGGTGTGTCCCGATGGGAAACTGAATTTGTCCGAAGGCGTAATCAGCGCATTCAAATCGCGCACGCCTTTTTTCGGACGGTCGCGGCGGATGCTGTTTTTCAGCACCCAATACAGCGGCAATTCCAAGGCATAAGCGGTCAAACCGGCGTAAAAAAAGGCAGCCCCTGCCGCGCCGCCCCAAAGCCAAACCACCAAACCGACCGCCGCATACAAAGGCCCGCCGCCCAAACGCGAGATTTGGCGGCTGATGAAACCGATGGCGCGGATGCGGCTGTGGCGGTTGAGCCAAGACAATAATCCGGTGTCGATTCCGTGGATTTTCAATAAGGCAGACGGCGTTTTCATGGGCGCTCCTTTTTTGGGTTTCTCATTGATTTATGGCGGTATTATGGGCAAAAGATTGTGTCAGCAACATGACAAAGGCCGAAAAATGATGATGCCGCGTGGGCAAAGCGAGACAGGCCGTCTGAAAGAGTGATGATTCTTTCAGACGGCCTGAGACCTTTGCAAACTCCCCATCTTTGGCACATTTCTCCGTTGTGCGCTGCTCGAAAACTTGCCTATCCTTGTGATATGTCTGCGCTTTCTGTGCTGCTCTAACTTCCAACTGTACTCAAATCTGGGGTTTTGCAAAGGTCTCGGCCTCTGTTTTATCTAATAAATCAAATGCTTTCATGCCTGCCCTAAAACAAATCTGCCTAAGCTAACTTAAAAATCATGTCATCAGATGAAATTTCGTGCAAAAACGATTACAATAAATTTTTTATAAATAAAAATCACAATCAAATATATTTAACCCTGTTTCCGGAGCCGATTTATGATTATTTCATCCGCAAGTGATTACCGCGAAGGCGCACGCCGCCGTTTGCCGCCGTTTTTGTTCCACTACATCGACGGCGGTGCCTATGCCGAACGCACGCTGGAGCGCAATGTATCCGATTTGGCCGACATCGCCCTGCGCCAACGCGTGTTGCGCGATATGGCCGAGCTGGATTTGGGCATTGAATTATTCGGAGAAAAGCTGACCATGCCGGTTGCGCTCTCACCTGTCGGCCTGACCGGTATGTATGCCCGCCGCGGCGAAGTGCAGGCTGCGCGTGCCGCCGATAAAAAAGGCATTCCGTTTACCTTGTCCACCGTATCCGTGTGCCCGATTGAAGAAGTGGTGCCGCAGATTCAGCGGCCGATGTGGTTTCAGCTTTATGTGTTGAAAGACCGCGGCTTTATGACCAACGTCTTGGAGCGTGCCAAAGCTGCCGGCTGCCCGACGCTGGTGTTTACCGTCGATATGCCGACCCCCGGCGCACGCTACCGCGATGCCCATTCCGGCATGAGCGGTCCCAACGCCGCCATGCGCCGCTACCTGCAAGCCGTGTTGCACCCGCAATGGGCATACGATGTCGGCATTCACGGCAAACCGCACGACTTGGGCAACATTTCCAAATACATGGGTAAAGCCGTTGGCTTGGAAGACTACATGGGCTATCTCGGTGCCAACTTTGACCCGTCGATTTCGTGGAAAGATTTGCAATGGATCCGCGATTTCTGGGAAGGCTCAATGATCATCAAAGGCATTCTCGACCCCGATGACGCGCGCGATGCGGTGAAATTCGGTGCCGACGGCATTGTCGTGTCCAACCACGGCGGCCGCCAGCTTGACGGCGTATTGTCGTCCGCCCGCGCCATGCCCGCCATTGCCGATGCCGTGAAAGGCGACATTAAAATCTTAGCCGATTCCGGCATCCGCAACGGCCTCGACGTGGTGCGCATGATTGCCCTTGGCGCCGACTGCACCATGATCGGCCGCGCCTTCATCTACGCGCTGGCTACCGACGGCGAAGCCGGTGTCGCCAACCTGCTCAACCTGTTTGAAAAAGAAATGCGCGTCGCCATGACCCTGACCAGCTGCCGCAACATCAGCGAAATCACCGCCGATTGCTTGGTACAGGCGGAAAATGTGCTGAAAAACCCGAATGCTTTGCGTGAAGTGTTGGGTGGCGAGTGATTGAAGTGTAATGGGTTGGTGGTTAATGATGCTTTGCAAAGGTCCCGGCCTTTTACGATGATTTATCTTTTCCCGATAGCCTCACCCACAAGGCCGTCTGAATGAAATAAGCCGCCGAGAATAAGGCCAGCAGCCATTGGAAGGCGGTGGTGTATTGCTGCGGCGATGAGGGCAGATAGAGCATGCCGCAGCCGGCCATCATCAGCAGCAGGCTGGCGGCGGCGCCGTAAAGCAGCGGGTGGCGGCGTTGGGATAATGCGGTTTTTGCCGTTTGCGTGTGTGTGGTGAGTCGGATATCGTCGCTGCCGTAGGCGTTGTGATACAGGCGTTCAGACGGCCTGTTGCTTTGCGGTGCCTGTTGGTAGGCTAAAAAGGTGTACAGCAGCAAACACGCTGCCCATAAGGGGATGAATACGGCAAACAAGTGCATCCCAGCGGCCAGCAACACCGCGGCCAAGGCCATGCCGCACACCCACACCGACCAAGCGGCGCGGTTGTTTTGGTCGCGGCGGCCGTGGCGCCAAAACGGGGCGATGCCGAGTTTGGGCAGGATAAAATGTTCGGCGGCGATAACCGCGCCCACGGGGGCGGTGAGAATGTTGAAATAGGCCATCAAATCCAGCCATTTCAGGAAAATCAACGGCAAACAGGCAATCAGCGTGGTGACGGCGCCGACTACGGCGGTGGTTTTCGCCAGCGACCAACGCGGCAAAAAGGCGTGAAAAGCCAAGCCTGCGCGGTAAAGGCTGGGCACGGCGGTGGTAAACGAAGCCACCACCACGGCTGCGGTACCCGCTACGCCCAGCACCGGCACGACCACGCCGCCGATGTCGAGCTTGCCGATGTCGGTTTGCAGCAAAGCCGCGCTGGCCGCACCGAGCATACCCGCGGTCAGCCACGCGACAAAATGGCCGCCGTATGCGGCAAAGGCGGAATACGCGCCGTAGCCGGGTTTGCGCGCGAAACGCAGCGTGCTTAAATCGCCCATGCCCAAATGCAGTGGCAGATTCAGCCCCCATGCGAAAGCGGCAATCTGCCAGATGGTTAGCGACGGGCTGCCGTCGGGCGTGTTACCCGTCCACACATAGCGTTGCAGCGTTTCATAGCCGTCCAAACCCTGTGCGCCGCCGATAGCCGTCAGATAAGGCCAAGCGGCCAATCCGCATACGGCAAATACGGCAAACAGCCACGGCGCGCAGATTTTGGCAAACTTGGTCACCCGTGCAAAACCGCGCAACGCAATCCACACCGTCGCCAAACCAATCAGCAATACTGCCGCTACAAACAAACCGCTGGTCGGATACCACTGCACCTGAGGCGGCGCATCGGTTAAGCCGCGGATGGCTGAGGCGGAAATCGTCATCATGCCGCCGGCAATCACGGCGAAAATCAAGCCGCTCATTAAATTATAGAAAAACACCAAGCGCCGGCCGGCCACGCGTTCCAAATATTGATACAGCGTCAGCCGTGAACGCACCGCCACCGGCGCACACACCAACGCCCAGCTCAACACCGCCGCCAAATTGCCAATCAGCAGGCCTAATACAACCGTCGCCGGCGATGCGCCCCAAGCGGCAAACGCCGCGCCGACAACAAATTCGCCGCCTGCGATGTGTTCGCTGCTGTAGGCAGCGGCAAAATGGCTGCGCCCGAGCAAGCGGTCAGCAGGCACGCGGGTATGGGAAAATTCGCCGTCGTGTTCGGCAGCATGGGTGTGAGTAGATTGATTTTTTATCATGTTTGCGGTGTGTGTTCAGACATTAAATTATGGTGATGATTATAAGCTACAGGCCGTCTGAAAACTGTTTTTCAGACGGCCTGTTATATTACCTTAAACCAAATCTTTCAAGCGGTAAAGCGCATCCAAGGCTTCGCGCGGCGATAGGTTATCAGGGTTGATTTCAGCCAAAGCGGCCAGCAATTCGCTCGGTGTTTCAGACGGCCTTTCAGTAAGGCCATCATGGATTTCGACATCATCCGCTTCAGACGGCATGGCTTGGAAAATATCCATTTGCGGCTGCTGGGCGGCGGCTTGCGTTTCCAAGTCGGACAAATGCTTTTGCGCGGCTTTGAGGGCGCGGGCGGGCAGGCCGGCGAGTTTGGCCACGGCGATACCATAGCTTTTGCTGGCGGGGCCGGGCTGGATTTCGTGTAAAAACACAATGTCCTGCCCCTGCTCCAGCGCGGAAAGGTGCATATTCACCGCGCCGGCATGGGCTTCGGGCAGGCGGGTGAGTTCGAAATAATGAGTGGCAAACAGGCTGAACGATTTGTTTTTCTGCAGCAAATGTTCGGCGATGGCTTGCGCGAGGGCGAGGCCGTCGAAGGTGGAGGTGCCGCGGCCGACTTCGTCCATCAACACCAATGAATGCTCGGTGGCATGGTGCAGAATGTAGGCGGTTTCGCTCATTTCCACCATAAAGGTCGAGCGGTTGGAAGCCAAATCGTCGCTGGCGCCGATGCGCGTGAAAATACGGTCGACGGGGCCGATTTTGGCCGCTTCGGCCGGTACGAAGCAGCCGGTGTGGGCGAGCAGGGTAATCAGCGCGACTTGGCGCATATAGGTCGATTTACCGCCCATATTCGGGCCGGTGAGCAGCATCAGGCGGTGTTTGTGGTCGAAGCGGGTGTGGTTGGGCGTGAAGTGGCGCACCTGCTCTTCCACCACCGGGTGGCGGCCGCCGTCTATTTCCAACACCGGATAATCGGCAAATTCAGGGCAGACAAAGCGGCGGGTGCGCGCGAGTGCGGCAAAGGTCGCCAACACGTCCAGCGCGGCGGCGGCTTTGGCGGCTTTCTGCAGCTGCGGCAAAGCGGTCTGAATCTCTTTGAGCAGAGTTTCGAAGAGCTGTTTTTCCAAAGCCAGCGCTTGTTCTTGTGCGGTCAATACTTTGTCTTCAAACGCTTTCAATTCGGGCGTGATGAAACGCTCGGCGTTTTTCAGCGTTTGGCGGCGTTGGTAATCGGCGGGTGCCTGTTCGGCCTGTACTTTGGACAATTCGATGTAAAAGCCGTGGACGCGGTTGAACTCGACTTTTAAGGTAGACAAACCCGTGCGCTCGCGTTCGCGCGATTCCAAAGCCAGCAGAAATTCGTCGCCGTGGTTTTGAATGTGGCGCAATTCGTCCAATTCGGCATGGAAACCGTGGTTAATCACACCGCCGTCGCGCAGCCAGACTGCAGGTTCGGGCAAAATCGCGGCCTGCAATTGCTCGGCCACGGGCAAGGTGGCGGGGAACACGTTTTGCAGCGTTTCCAGCAGGCTGCTGCCTTCGGCGGCCAATTCCAATTTGGCCAATTCAAACAGGCTGTCGCGCAGCGCGGCCAAATCGCGCGGGCGGGCATTGCCTACTGCCACTCGCGCGGCGATGCGTTCGATATCGGCAATGTTTTTCAGACGGCCTTGAATAGGGGTAAACTGCCCGGCCAAGGCAGACACGGCTTGCTGGCGCGCGCGGATGTGGTCGCGGTTGCGCAAAGGGTGATGCAGCCACATCGCCAATAAGCGGCTGCCCATGTGGGTGGCGCAGTGGTCGAGCGTCGACATCAGCGTCGGCGCTTTTTTGCCGCCCAAGGTTTGGGTGATTTCCAGATTGCGGCGGGTGGCCGCGTCCATGCCGATAAACTGGCTGTCGGTTTCTAATGACAAGCCGTCAAGGTGTTGCGGCATTAGATTTTGCGTGAGGCGGATGTAGTTGATGAGCGCGCCGGCCGCACCAATCGCCGCAGCGTGTTCGTCGGTTTCCAAGCCGAAGCCGCGCAAATCTTGGCTGCCGAAATAATCGGTCAGCAGCTTCACCGCCGTATCGGGCGCGAACTGCCACGCATTCAGGCGCGTGAGGTTGGCATTTTCCAACGGCGGCAGGTTTTGGCCGTCGGCCAACAGAATTTCCGCCGCCTGCAAACGCGCCAACTCGTCGGCCAACTGCGCCGCATCAACCTGCTTCACTTTGAATTCGCCGCTTTGCAGCGATGCCCAGGCCAGGCCGATGTGTTTTTTGCTGTGGTTGACCGCCACAATGCGGTTGGTTTCTTTGTCTTCCAAAAAGGCCGAGTCGGTGAGTGTGCCGGGGGTAACGATGCGCACCACTTTGCGCTCTACCGGCCCTTTTGTCGCACCCACTTCGCCGACCTGCTCGCAAATCGCCACGCTTTTGCCCATTTTCACCAAGCGCGCCAAATATTGCTCGGCCGCGTGAAACGGCACGCCGGCCATCTTAATCGGCTCGCCTTCTATCTGCCCGCGCGTGGTAAGCGTGATGTCTAACAGCTTGGCTGCTTCCACCGCATCATCGAAAAACAGCTCGTAAAAATCGCCCATGCGGTAAAAAACCAGTTTGTCGGCATGTTGCGATTTGATGCCGAGATATTGCTGCATCATCGGCGAAACGGCGGGTTTGCTCATGGGAAAGCCTTGTGAAACGTGGGTTAAGGAGATGGCGTATTGTAACAAAAAACAAGGTTTTTACGGGAAAAAGGCCGTCTGAAAACATCATGTTTTCAGACGGCCTTTCGATTCAAACGATTCATTAAAGCTTAACCGCGTACGCGTTCGATTTTGGCGCCTACGCCGCCGAGTTTTTTCTCAATGTGTTCATAGCCGCGGTCGAGATGGTAGATTCGGTCGACGATGGTTTCGCCTTTGGCAATCAAACCGGCCATCACCAAGCTGGCGGAAGCGCGCAGGTCGGTGGCCATCACGGTCGCGCCGGAGAGGGTTTCCACGCCGGTTACAAAAGCGGTGTTGCCTTCGGTGGTGATGTTCGCGCCCATGCGGTTGAGTTCGGGAACGTGCATGAAGCGGTTTTCAAAAATGGTTTCCACCACGCGGCAGCTGCCTTCGGCCACGGCGTTCATGGCCATAAATTGCGCCTGCATGTCGGTCGGGAAGCCGGGATGCACGACGGTGCGGATGTCGACGGCTTTCGGGCGTTGCTGCATGTCGATGGTAATCCAGTCGTCGCCCGCTTCGATGACGGCACCGGCTTCAACCAGTTTGTCCAACACCACTTCCATGGTTTTCGGTGCGGCGTTGCGCAGGGTCACTTTGCCGCCGGTCATCGCCACGGCGCACAAGAATGTGCCCGCTTCGATGCGGTCGGGCACGACGCTGTGTTCGCAGCCGTGCAATTCTTTCACGCCTTCGATGGTCATGGTGGCGGTGCCGATGCCACTGATTTTTGCGCCCATTTTCACCAAACATTCAGCTAAGTCCACGACTTCCGGCTCGATGGCGCAGTTTTCCAATACGGTCGTGCCTTCGGCCAAAGTGGCGGCCATCAATAAGTTTTCCGTGCCGCCAACGGTAACCACGTCCATCAACACGCGCGCGCCTTTCAGACGGCCTTTGGCCGTGACATAACCATGCTCGATGACGATTTCCGCGCCCATGGTTTCCAAGCCTTTCAAGTGTTGGTCAACCGGACGCGAACCGATGGCGCAACCGCCCGGCAGGCTCACCTGCGCTTCGCCGAAACGCGCCAAAGTCGGACCCAATACCAAAATCGATGCGCGCATGGTGCTGACCAATTCATAAGGCGCGCAGGTATTGTTGACCGTGCCGCCGTTGATTTCGAATTCGTGCACATTGTCGGTCAACACGCGCGCGCCCATGCCTTGCAAGAGTTTTTGCGTGGTTTTCACATCGGCCAGCATCGGCACGTTTTTCAGGCGCAGTGTGCCCGAAGTCAGCAAACCGGCACACATCAGCGGCAGCGCGGCGTTTTTGGCGCCGGATACAATGATTTCGCCGTTTAACGGGCCGTTGGCAGAGATTTTGAGTTTGTCCATAGGTATTCGCTTTATCAGTCGCCAAAGCATAGGGCTTGGGCGTAAAAAATGAGGTTTGACTTGGAATTATAAGGATTTTCGCCGCATTTGTGGGCATGACGGTAAAAATTTTCTCCAAGCGTCAAAAAGGCCGTCTGAACGGTTTGGATACATTTGTTGATTGTCGGGCAAACCGGTTCAGACGGCCAATTTGTTTACGGACGATATTCCGGCGCCATGCCGTTTGGCAGCAGCAGCCACACATAACCGTTGGTTTTCTGTTTGCCGGCGATGTTGCCCGCTTCGTCGCCGTAGCCCCAGAAATAATCCACGCGCACCGCGCCTTTAATCGCGCTGCCGGTATCTTGCGCCATAATCAGGCGGTTGAGCGCTTTGTTGGTAATCGGGTGGGCGGTGGCCACGAACAAAGGTGCGCCCAGCGTGATGTAGTGGCGGTCGATGGCGCCGGCGTATTCGCCCATCAATGGCGTGCCCAATGCGCCGACAGGGCCTTGGTCGCTGCTGCCTTCGAGTTTACGGAAGAAGATGTAGCTCGGGTTTTGCCCTAAAACTTCGGCCAAGCGGTGGGTGTTTTGCTGCATGTAGGTTTTGATGCCCTGCATGGTGGTTTGACCCAAAGTCAGGTAGCCGCGGTCGGCCATATAGCGGCCGATGGATACATAAGAATATTCGTTTTTATCGGCAAAACCAAGGCGCACGTATTCGCCTTTCGGGGTTTTCAGACGGCCTGAACCTTGGATGTGCATGAAAAAGAGTTCGACCGGATCATCGGCGTAACCCAAGATCGGCGCTTTGCCGTTGAGCGCGCCGGCGTTGATTTGCGCGCGGGTGTGATACGGAATGAATTGGTTGCCGACAAAACGACCTTTAATCGAAGTCGAACGGGCGGTAATCGGGAATTGAGACAGGTTGGTGGTGTGGGTGCCGTCGGCCGCAATCACGCCGCTGTTTTGGCCGGTTTGGCGCACGCGCACGATGCCTTTGCTGTTGCGCTGGGCAGACGACAGCGGCACGGAAACGAAATCATAAGGAATGCCGTAAATCGGAAAACGCGCTTTGTTGGTCTGCACGGTGTCGCCGTGCAATACCGGTTCGTAATAGCCGGTGACGGTGCCCGCTTGCGAACCGTTGCCGCTCACTTGCCACGGCGTGAAATAGCGCTCGAAAAACGATTTGGCGGCGGCTTGGTTCAACCGGGTTTGCGCGGCTTGGGCGCACACGTCTTGCCAGCCTTGGCGGTTTTTCAGCTTGTCGCAGCCGAGTTTGAACGATTGCAGGCTTTTGACAAAATCTTGGCCGTTCCATTGCGGCATGGCGCTGTGGGGCACGGCGAGATAAGACGCATTGCCGCCCGGTGTGAAGGTGGTGCCGGCCGGGTGCGGTGTGCCGGTCGGGCGGTCGGGGCCGCTGATCACGGTTTGGTCGATGGTTGGTAATTTTTTGACGCTCTTGCTCGGACAAGCGGCCAGCAAGGCGGCGGAGATGCCCAATAAAGCGGCGCGGAACAGGGTTTTCTTCATGGCTTTTTCAAGTCGTTAAAGGCCGTCTGAACGTTGGTTTCAGACGGCATGGAAAATAAAAAAACGGCACGGCAGCATAAAGAGCCACGGGCCTGCGGGGTTTGATTCTAGCACAGAATCGCCGCTGACCTGCGGATTAGGCCGTCTGAAAGTTGGCAACGCTTATCTGGAAGGTGGGTATAATAGAGCGTGCAAACGGCGCGCGCTAATGAATATATGATGGCATGTTTTGCGTTTGCGTTGAGCCTTGAGTGGGGTTGCAAATAAAGGGATAAAGGCCGTCTGAAAGGTGTTCGGAAGCTTGAAAATTATCCCGCCTCCGCCTGTTGTTTTAAGATTTAATAATTTGTTTTAAATTAATTATTTTAATTTTTGAATATTTTTTCAGATGGCCTTTTATACATAAAATAGGCCGTCTGAAGGTGAGGAATCAAGATGAGATCGCTGGTGTTTTTTTATTGGTTGGACGCTGTTTTTCACGCTGCTGTTTGGCGGCATTTCATGGCTGGCACACGCCTTGGATTTGCCCAATGCTTCGTTGTGGATTAGCGTGGCAATTGCCGTATTTATCGGCTTGCTGCCGGGCAAAAAAATCGGCCGCCGACCGCCGCCGAAATGAGTTGGTGGCGCTGTTGGAAACAGGCCGTCTGAATCAAGCTTGTTTCAGACGGCCTTTTGATTGTGAACACAACATTTACAAGGGCAAAGATTTAAGCCGACGTGATTATGCGCGGCCATACTGTTCATCTCAACAAAATACGCTACAATAGCCCTTATTTCTCAAGCATTTTACTTTAAGGAAACGCCATGTTCGATTTCTTCCGCCGCAAAAAACAGGAAACTCCCGCTCCCGAAGAAACGGTCAAACCCGAGCTTCAACACACCGAACAAACCGCCGCCACCGAGCCGACCCAGTCGGTAGAAGCAATGCTGGCGGCGCTGGAGAATGCGTTTGCCAAAGAAGCGGCAGAGAAGGCGAAGGCCGCGCTGCAGGCTGAAGAAATTGCTGTTGAACATATTGAAAATCAATCGGTTGAAGAAGAAATTTTAGCGCAGCAAGCGACGGCCGAAACACTGGGTGATGACGTTCAAGCCCAAGCAGAAGTGCCTGCAGAAATGCCGTTTGAACACATTGCGGCGCAAGTTGAAGTGGCGGATGATGTTTCAATTGAAGACGAGAACACGGAAGAAATCGTTTTAACCGACGATGGCAAAGTGGTGATTGATTATGTGCAAGTGCCGGAAGGCACCGAATTGGTTTCGGTGACGCCGGAGCAGGCAGAAGCCATTGCCGATGAGCAGGAAGCGGTGGTTGAAGCTATCGGAGCCGCGCCATCAGCAGAGTCAATTGTTCGACCGGAAGAGGCGGAAGAAGCAGAAAGTCAGACTTGGGAAACGACTTTCCCTCAAGCGGAAAACGAACAAAACCAAGCAGCGGAAGCCGGGCCTGCAGAAGCGGTTCAGGTACAGGAAAATGTTGAAACTGAAGAAGTTAAGGCAGATGAATCGTCTGAAGCAACGCCGTCTGAAAGCCTAGCGGCCACTGCGGCGGCAACGACAGCCGTAGCCGCGCAAACTCTGGAAGAAGATCATGCGCAAACCAAATTAAGCTGGGCTTCGCGCTTGAAACAAGGTTTGACCAAATCGCGCGACAAAATGGCCAAATCGCTGGCGGGTGTGTTCGGCGGCGGTAAAATCGACGAAGATTTGTATGAAGAGTTGGAAACCGTTCTGATTACCAGCGACATGGGTATGGAAGCGACCAACTATCTGATGAAAGACGTGCGCGACCGCGTCAGCCTGAAAGGCTTGAAAGACGGCGAAGAATTGTGCGGCGCGTTGAAAGAAGCGATTTACGATTTGATTAAACCTTTGGAACAGTCTTTGGTGTTGCCCGAAAGCAAAGAGCCGTTTGTGATTATGCTGGCGGGCATCAACGGCGCGGGCAAAACCACGTCCATCGGCAAGCTGGCGAAATATTTCCAATCTCAGGGCAAATCGGTGCTGCTGGCGGCGGGCGATACTTTCCGTGCCGCAGCGCGCGAGCAGTTGCAGGAATGGGGCGAGCGCAACAACGTGACCGTGATTTCCCAATCCACCGGCGATTCGGCAGCGGTGTGTTTCGATGCGGTGCAGGCAGCGAAAGCGCGCGGCATCGATATTGTGTTGGCCGATACTGCCGGCCGTTTGCCGACCCAGTTGCACTTGATGGAAGAAATCAAAAAAGTCAAACGCGTGCTGCAAAAAGCCATGCCCGATGCGCCGCATGAAATCATCGTAGTTTTGGATGCCAACATCGGCCAAAACGCGGTCAACCAGGTGAAAGCGTTTGACGAAGCTCTGGGGCTGACCGGCCTGATTGTGACGAAACTCGACGGTACGGCCAAAGGCGGCATTCTCGCCGCACTGGCCAGCAACCGCCCGATTCCGGTGCGCTACATCGGTGTAGGCGAACGCATCGACGATTTGCGCCCATTTGATGCGCGGGCATTTGTGGATGCGCTGTTGGATTGATGTTTAAATGAAATCGAGGCCGTCTGAAACACTCAGACGGTCTTAAATTTTTTTAAAAGACAAGCGTAAAAATCCTTATAAAACAATTATCTGTGTTGGAAATTCTTTATAATACCGGTTCATAAACATAACAATAATCTCAATCAAGGATACACAGACATGGCCAAGAAATTTCCGATTTTTCCTAAAAACCCCGAGCGGATTTGTTGGGGCTGCGACAAATATTGCCGCGAAGACGATTTGCAGTGCGGCAACGGCTGCGAGCGCATTCAGCATCCGATTGAGTTAGACGGTCGTGATTGGTATAAAACCGGCGACTGGAGCAATCTGTTGAGCGACGAGCAGCAAATCGAGCTGGGCTTGAAAGAAGCGCCGAAGGCGGCCAAACCGCACATCAAGCTGCCGTTGAAAAACAAAACGGTTTAATAGATTGAAAGGCCGTCTGAAAGATATTTTTTCAGAAGGCCTGAGACCTTTGTAAAACTCTAGGCTCACCAATACAAACCAAAACCGCCGTCATTCCCGCGCAGGCAGGAATCCATCTTAGCACCTAGGAAACCTTTTTTGTTCAAAATTTTCCCATGCTCAAAAATGGATTCCCGCCTACGCGGGAATGACGGCGGTTATGTGCGTTCCGGCATTTGAATGGGTTTTGCAAAGGTCTCGGCCTGTTGTACTTTTTCTTTAAAGGTAGGCGTAAAATGTCTGCCTGTTTTCTTTGGTTTTGAACACACACATCTCATGAATACCCAATCCGACGAATATCGTAAAGGCCTGTTGTACGCGCTGGGCTGCTACCTGATCTGGGGCATTTTTCCGCTTTATTGGTATCCCATCACCGGGACGGCCATCGGCGCCGATCAGATTTTGGCACAACGCATTTGCTGGTCGGCGGTATTTGCACTTGGTGTATTGGTGGTTAAAGGGCAGCTCGGCACGCTTTGGCAGGCGGTGCACAACCGCAAATTGCTGCTGACTTTTGTCGGCTCGGCGTTTGCCATTTCGCTCAATTGGCTGGTTTATCTGTGGGCGATTACCAATAACCATATTCTCGATGCCAGCTTGGGTTATTTTATTTCGCCGCTGGTGAATGTGTTGTTCGGCTTCCTGTTTTTCAAAGAAAAGCTCAACCGCACGCAGCTGTCGGCGATCTCCTTGGCGGTGGTCGGCATCTTGTGGCTGGCGGTGCCGGCGGGACATATTCCGTGGGTATCGCTGCTGTTGGCGGGCAGCTTCGGTGTGTACAGCCTGTTGCGCAAATTCGCGCCGCTGGATGCGCTCA
Source organism: Neisseria weixii (assembly GCF_042658245.1). Classification (NCBI taxonomy): domain Bacteria; kingdom Pseudomonadati; phylum Pseudomonadota; class Betaproteobacteria; order Neisseriales; family Neisseriaceae; genus Neisseria; species Neisseria weixii. The sequence goes on along the minus strand of NZ_JBHSPY010000001.1, from coordinate 25,493 downwards.
CCGGCATGACCTTGGAAACGCTGGTTTTGGTGCCGTTTGCGTCGGGCTATCTGTTGCGGGTGGCGCAACAGGGTAATTTGGTGTTCGGCAGTTTGGCGCCGCTGCCTTTGGCGCTGTTGATTGGGTCGGGCGTGGTGACGGTGTTGCCGCTGTTGCTGTTTGCCGCCGGTGCCAAGCGCATTTCCATGAGTGATTTGGGCATGATTCAATACGTGTCGCCGAGTATGCAGTTTTTCTTGGGGCTGACTTTGTTCGGCGAGGCATTCAGCCTGCAAAAATTTACCGGTTATGCGTGGGTATGGCTGGGGATTGCGGTGTATCTGTTTGGCGTGCTGGCGAAGAAGAAGGCTCGGGTTGGGTAAACTTGACGGTATGAATTGAATAGACCGTCTGAAACCATTGTTTGATAAAGCAAAATAATCACGAGAAGAAAAGGAGAAACATCATGACACCTCTTATCCCAGCCGACAACCATCTGCTTTTGTGGGCTTTTGTGATGTTGACGGCAGCGGCGGCGGTGTATGCCGAACAGAATTTCCGCTGGGCAGCCAAAGTGCCGGGGGCGGTGATTGCGCTGCTGATTGCGCTGGCAGCCTCTAATCTCGGGTTGATTCCGACTGATGCGCCTGTCTATGATGCGGTGTGGGGCTATATTGTGCCGCTGGCGATTCCTTTATTGCTGTTTCAATTGGATTTGCGCGCGGTGTTTAAAGAAAGCCGCCGCCTACTGCTTCTGTTTCTGATTAGTTCGGCGGGCACCATGATCGGCGCGGTGTTGGGCTTTTTCATACTGCGCGGGCGCATTCCCGAGTTGGATAAAATTGCCGGCATGATTTCCGCTTCCTATACCGGCGGCGGCGTCAATTTTGCGGCGATGACCGCCAAGCTCGAGCCGGCCAAAGACATAACCGCTGCGACCATCGTGGCCGACAACCTGATGATGGCCTGTTATTTCCTGATTCTTATCGGTTTGGCTGCCGCACCTGCCGTGCGCCGCATTTGGGGCAGCCCGTTTCAGGACAAAGCCGATGCCGAATCGCAAGGCAGCGGCACCAATCCGGCGGCGGCATTTTGGAGTGCCAAACCGATTTCGCTGCAAAGTATCGCCTTATCATTGGGCGCATCGATTTTGTTGGTGGCGGTGGCGTTTAGTGTGTCGGCGTTTTTGAAAGGTGTGTTGGGCAGCGGCAGCAACATTGCCACGGAAATGCTGATTAGTTTGGTGACCGACAAATACCTGCTGCTGACCACGCTCACCTTCGCCGTGATTGCGCTGATGCCGCGCAGCATGGCCAAGCTCGACGGCAGTCAGGAATTGGGCACTTACTGTATTTTTCTGTTTTTTGTGGTAATTGGCGTGCCGGCTTCGATTCCGCTGATTCTGCAAAACGCGCCTTTATTGTTTGTGTTCACGCTAACCGTGGCGGTGGTGAATCTGGCGGTGACGCTTGCGGCGGGCAAGTTGTTCAAATACAGCATTGAAGAAGTGGTTTTGGCCTGTAACGCCAATATCGGCGGCCCGACCACAGCGGCAGCTTTGGCTATCGGGCGCGGCTGGCGCGCATTGGTGGGGCCGATTTTGGTGATTGGTACGGCGGGCTATATTTTCGGCAATTACATCGGATCAATGATTTATGCCTTGCTTAGTTCGGCGTAAGCAATTCGAGACCTTTGCAAAATCCCTGTTTTGGGTACATTTCTTCATTGTGCGCCGCGCGAAAGCTTGCTTATTTTCAGCTTTCTGTGCTGCTATAGCGGATTTCATTACTTCGATACAAAGGCCAAAGGCAGCAAGTCGAAGACAGTACAAGTAGTAAGGCAAGGCGCAGCAACGCCATAGCGAAAGTTAAGTTAATCCGCTATACAATTTTGAACGGCACTCAAATCTAGGGTTTGGCAAAGGTCTCAATTCATATAAAAATGCCGTCTGAAAGATTAGACTTTTCAGACGGCATTTTTTTTTTGCCTCTTTTCAGACGGTTAAACCATTACTCTACGGTTACCGATTTAGCCAAGTTGCGCGGTTTGTCCACGTCGGTGCCGCGTGCCAAGGCTGCATGGTAAGACAGCAATTGCACCGGAATGGTGTGCACAATCGGTGACAGCACGCCGACGTGGCGCGGGGTGCGGATAACGTGTACACCCTCGGCTTCGTTGAATTGGCTGTCGAGGTCGGTGAACACAAACAATTCGCCGCCGCGCGCGCCGACTTCCTGCATGTTGGCTTTCACTTTGTCCAACAAGATGTCGTTTGGTGCAATCACCACCACCGGCATGTTTTCATCCACCAATGCCAACGGACCGTGTTTCAATTCGCCGGCAGGGTAAGCTTCGGCATGGATATAGGTGATTTCTTTCAGCTTCAACGCACCTTCGAGGGCAATCGGGTAGTGAATGCCGCGGCCTAAGAATAAGGCGCTGTCTTTTTTGGCGAATTTTTGCGCCCAAGCGGCGATTTGCGGCTCGAGGTTCAAAACATGTTGGATGCTGCCCGGCAATTGGCGCAATTCTTCCACATAAGCGTGCGCCTGCTCTTCGGTCACGTGACCGCGCAGTTTGCCCAAGGTCACGGCCAAGCCGAACAAGACGACTAATTGGGTAGTGAACGCTTTGGTTGAAGCTACGCCGATTTCGGCACCGGCGCGGGTGTAGAGTACCAATTCGCTTTCACGCGGCAGGGCGGATTCCATCACGTTGCAAATCGACAGGCTGTGGTGTTGCCCCAAAGATTGCGCGTATTTCAGCGCTTCCATGGTATCGAGCGTTTCGCCGGATTGGGAAATGGTGATCACCAATTGTTTCGGGTTGGCAATCACGTCGCGGTAGCGGTATTCGCTGGCAATTTCCACGTCGGTCGGCATTTTGGCGATGCTTTCCAGCCAGTATTTGGCGGTCAGCGCAGAGTAGTAAGAGGTACCGCAGGCCAAAATTTTGATGCTGTGGATGTCGGCAAACACTTCTTGTGCTTTTTCGCCGAAGTTTTCCGGATCGAAACCGCCGTCAAGGAACACTTCTGCCGTGTCGGCAATCGCGCGCGGTTGCTCGTGGATTTCTTTTTGCATGAAGTGGCTGTATGGGCCCAGCTCCAAAGAAGCCAGCGACAATTCGGATACTTTCACTTGGCGCTCGGCCGGTGCGCCGGTTTTGTCGATTAATTTCACAATGCCGTCTGCGTTGAGCAGGGCAATGTCGCCGTCTTCCAAGTAAGAGATTTTACGGGTAAAGGCAATCACGGCAGAAACGTCGGAAGCGATGAAGGTTTCTTGGTCGCCAAAGGCCACCAACAATGGGCAGCCCATGCGTGCCACGACCATTTCTTTATCATTTTCTTGCGAAATCACCGCAATCGCATACGCACCGTGGAAATTTTTGGTCGCCGCTTGAACGGCTTCATACAGATTGCCGCCGTTTTGGCTGTATTCGTGATTCACGCAGTGGGCAATCACTTCGGTATCGGTTTGCGATTCAAACACATAACCCAAGCCTTGCAGACGCTCGCGCTCGGCTTCAAAGTTTTCGATGATGCCGTTGTGCACCACGGCAATCATGCCGCCTGAAATGTGCGGATGCGCGTTTGGCTCGGTCACGCCGCCGTGGGTTGCCCAACGGGTGTGGCCAATACCCAAATGACCGTGGATGCCTTTTTCTTTAGCAGCATCTTCCATTAATTGTACGCGGCCGACACGGCGCACGCGGCGGATTCGTTCACCGGTGTGAACGGCAATGCCTGAAGAATCGTAACCACGATATTCCAAGCGTTTCAGGCCGTCGGTTAAAAAATCGACGACATTATGATTGGCGCGCAGCGCGCCGACGATACCGCACATATAAGTTCCTTAGTATCAAGAGTTTAAATAAAACCACACCGTATCACGGGCGATGAAGCAAGTATATTGGGCCTTGCTTCAAGGTCGCGTTTCAGCTTTAACGGCATGGCGGTTTGGCCTGCTTTGGGCAGGCCGCGGAGGGAAATTTAAGACGGCCTGTTTATTCGCGAAACAGGCTGTCGAATTGTTGCTGTAAGGCGCGGTTGTGTTGCTCCATCTGCTGCATCATTTGTTGTGACGCGGCTTCCAGCTGCGGCAGCATGTTCATCATTACACCGAGATTTTTTTTCATCACGGCCTGACCTGCACCTGATTTCAAAAACGCCGCTGCTTCATCGGCCTGCTTTTGAAACGCATCATCGTCAAACGGCACGCCGTTGGCTTTCGCCAGCCCGCTAAAAAGTTTGCTGGAATGCAGGCTGTTTTGAAGTACGCCGCCGGTCCATTGGGTCACGGCTTCGACAAGCTTTGCCTGTTGTTGCGGCGTGAGTTGCTGCACTAATGAAGATTTTTCGGTGACCGTGCGACTTTTGAAACCGGGTTCGTCCACCGTCGTGGTGGTGCGCACTACTTGGCCGCGTTCAGGGTCATCATAAGTTTCGGTGATGGTTGCGGCGGCTGCGGATTGCCACAATAGCGTGGCTGCCGTGAGCGCGAGTAAAGTGCGGATGTTCATATTGGGTTTCCTTGGTTGTCGACCGGTTATTTCTCGGGGTGGTTGTCGTGTTCGCGCTGGGTCAGAAATTTCACCAGTAAACGGAACACCGCCGCCAACACGCCACACAAGCCGATGGCGAGCAAAGCGATGCCGCCGATGGGCTGGTCGAGCACTTCATGCACCCATCCGCCCATACCAAGCAAAACCATCAGGCCGGGAATCAGGGCGCACAGGCCGCAAATCAGAATAATGATGGAACCGATATGGAATTTTATACGCATCCCCTTAATGAAGATGAATAACCGAGCAGCAGGGTTTCAGACGGCCCCTAATCGGGATCTTTGCAAAATCTTCATTTTTGGTACATTTCTTCGTTGTGCGCTGCTCGAGAGTTTGCCTATCTTCATGATATGTCTGCGCTTTTGTGCTGTGCTAACTTCGAACTGTACTCAAATCTGAAGCTTTACAAAGGTATCAGGCCGTCTGAAACCTAAAGAGCGGCTTATTTTTTATCGCCTTTTTCCGGGCGCACCCAGCCTTCAACAATGGTTTGGCGGGCGCGGGCGATGGCGAGTTGCCCGTCGGCTACGTTTTTGTTAATCGCGCTGCCGGCACCGGTGGTGACTTTATTGCCCAGCGTGACGGGCGCAACCAGCACGCTGTTGGAGCCGATGCGTACTTCGTCGCCGATGACGGTTTTGTGTTTGTTGACACCGTCGTAGTTGGCGATGATGGTGCCGGCACCGAAATTGGTTTTGCGGCCGACGCTGGCATCGCCGATGTAGGTCAGGTGGTTGGCTTTGGTGCCTTCGCCGATGATGGAATTTTTCACTTCGACGAAGTTGCCGATATGCACATCTTTGGCTAATTTGGCTTGCGGGCGCAAACGCGCGTAAGGGCCGATGACGTTGTTTTCGCCCACTTCGCAATCTTCCAATGAAGAGAAGGCGGCAATTTTGGTGTTGGCGGCGATTTTGGCGTTTTTAATCACGCAGTTGGCGCCGATTTCTACGTTGTCGCCGATTTCCACATCGCCTTCCATTACCACGTTGACATCAATCACCACGTCTTGGCCGTGTTTCAGACGGCCTCGTAAATCAAAGCGTGCAGGGTCGCGCAGGGTTACGCCTGCTTTGAGCAATTCTTGTGCTTGACCGGTTTGGAAAATGCGTTCCAATTCGGCCAATTGCATTTTGTTGTTCACGCCGGCGGCCAAATGAGATGCGCGCACTTGCACCGGATGCACGGCGATGCCGTCTGAATTGGCCAAGGCGATCAGGTCGGTCAGGTAATATTCGCCCTGCGCGTTGTTGCTGGACAAGCTGCCCAGCCAGCCTTCAAGTTTGGCATTAGGCAGCACCAAAATGCCGGTATTGGTTTCTTTGACGGCTTTTTGCGCGGCATCGGCATCTTTTTCTTCGACAATCGCCACCACTTTTCCGTCTTCACGGATGATGCGGCCGTAGCCGGTCGGGTTGTCCAATACGTCGGTCAGCAGGCCGACTTCGTCACCGGCAGCAGCCAACAGCGCTTCCAAAGTGGCGGTGTCGGTCAGCGGCACGTCGCCGTACAGCACCAAAGTGCGGCCTTCGGCAGGCAGGTGCGGTAAGGCCATTTTTACGGCGTGGCCGGTGCCGAGCTGCTCGGTTTGTTCTACCCACACCACATCGCGTTTCACTTTTTCCAAAACCTGCTCTTTGCCGTGGCCGATAACCACGCAGATGTTTTGCGGATTCAGTGTGGCGGCTACGTCAATCACGCGGGCAACCATCGGTTTGCCGCCGACTTCGTGCAGCACTTTCGGCATTTTGGAATACATACGGGTGCCTTTGCCCGCAGCAAGAATCACGATATGTAAAGGAGTTTGGCTCATTATTGTTTTTCCGTTCGGGGTAATGATTGAATGTGGAAAGCAGAGACTTTTGCAAAATCCCGGTTGAGTGCAGTTCGATGTTAGCGCAGCACAGAAAGCGTGGGCATATCATGAAGACAGGCAAGCTTTCGAGCGGCGCGTAACGAAGAAAAATGCGCCAAAGATAGGGATTTGCAAAGGCCTCAGGCCGTCTGAAACGATGGATGTCATGTCCAGACGGCATGAGGATTATTCGGCGGCGGCAGAGTCGGCTTCGCCGGTTTGGCTGCCCCATTTGGTGCCGTGGACATCTTGATGTTGTTGCATTTCAGGCTTTACGGCGCGTTGCTCGGGGCGGTATTGGTTGTAATTCATGTTGCGCGAATAAGAACCGTCCTGGTAGTAAACGCGGGTGCCTTTTTCGTATTTTTGACGCAGGGCAGTGCTGCCGTCGGCTTTTTGGTAGGTTTCCCATGTGCAGCCGGCCAGTGCGGTTAACGCCAAAATCATTGCTAGGTAACGCATGTCTTTTTCCTTGTTGAGAATATCTGTTTATTGTAATGAATTTAGATAAGGAATCATAGGGTTTTACACGCTTCAGACGGCCTCGAGCCAGCCTTGCTGCGCCGCCCAGTTTTCCAGCGCGGCCATGTCGTGTGCGGTGCAATCGACAAAGGGCAAATCACGGGCTTTGCGGCCGAACCATGCGGTGCGCATCCCCAGTTGTTTGGCAGCGTAAAGGTTATCCGCGTTATCGTCTACCATAATGCAATTTTGCGTTTTCGTTTCAAGTAGCTGACAGACGGTCAGGTAGGCTTGACGGTTGGGCTTATACAGAAAACCGAAATCGTCAGTGCCGGCAAGCAGATTAAAATATGAGCGGATGCCCAAATTTTCGATAACCGCCTGCACATAAAACGACGGTCCGTTGGAAAACACTGCCTTGCGCCCTTTCAGACGGCCTAAAAGGGTTTGAGTTCGTTCGATGGGTGTTAATTTTTCTAAAATCTGCGGCATGGGGTGACTTTGGGTCAGAAATTCGACAATGTCGATTTCGGGATGATGGATTTGCAATCCGGCCAAAGTTGCGCCGTAGCGGTGCCAATAGTCTTCGCGGATGGCAGACGCTTCGTCATGGGAAAGGTTCAGACGGCCTGCCAGATAATCGGTCATGGCGTGATTGATGAGCAGGAAAATGCCGGCATCGGCGTTGTGTAATGTGTTGTCGAGGTCGAAAAGCCAAACAGGCGCATTCATGGCGGACTCGCGGCGGAAAAAGCAAGATGATGGCAGTTTGTGGGCAGTGGGGCAACTGTTTGCCTAGCGGCATGACATTAAAATAAGATGGAGCAATCATTTTAAGCGGCCATGTTTAATATGTTAAAATACTGCCGATAACATATAGGCCGTCTGAAGCCCTTCATTTTCAGACGGCCTTTCGACTTCATACCACACACGAACACTCATCATGATCGGTTTCTATACCTTATTCAAAAAAGAAATTCTGCGTTTTTGGAAAGTGGGCCTGCAAACTTTGGGGGCGCCCATGCTCACCGCGCTGTTGTACCAACTGATTTTTTCACATGCCATCGGCCGCCATGTCGAAGCCTTGCCCGATGTGGCGTATAACGCGTTTCTGATTCCGGGCTTGGCAATGATGAGCATGGCGCAAAATGCGTTTGCCAATGCTTCCAGCAGCCTGATTCAGTCGCGCCTGTCGGGCAATTTGGTGTTTATCCTGCTGCCGCCTTTGTCCACGTTATCCTTTTTCGGCGCGTATGTCGGCGCGGCGGTGGTGCGCGGTTTGCTGGTCGGTTTGGGTGTTGTCGCGGTAACCGCGCCGTTCGGTTTGCCTATGCCGCATCATATGGGTTGGATTGTGGTGTTCGGCCTGCTGGGTTCGGCCATGATGGCGATACTCGGCCTGATGGCGGGCATTGTGGCGGAAAAATTCGACCAGTTGGCCATGTTCCAAAATTTTCTCATCATGCCGCTGACGTTTTTGTCGGGCGTGTTTTATTCCATCAACAGCCTGCCGGAGTTTTGGCGTACGGTCAGCCATTTTAATCCGGTGTTTTACATGATTGACGGCTTCCGCTACGGCTTTTTCGGCGTAAGCGACACCTCGCCGTGGCTATCGCTGGCGGTGGTCGGTGCGGCAGTGGCCGCATTGGGTGCGCTGGTGTTGGCGGTGTTGCATTCGGGTTGGAAGTTGCGCCGTTAATAAGATTGAGACTTTTGCAAACTCCCCTTCTTTGGCACATTTCTTGGTGAGGCGCTGCTCGAAAGCTTGCCTGTCTTTGTGATATGTCTGCGCTTTCTGTTCTGCTCTCACTTCGAACTGTACTCAAATCCGGGGTTTTGCAAGGTCTCAGGCCGTCTGAAACCTAACAAACTCATACAAGGATAAACCATGAATTTTGACAAATTCACTTTCGAGCAGCTTTTCAGCTTGAAAAGCTGGGATCGCTTGGCTGAAAACGGCATGGATTTCGGCCTGAATCTACTGGCTGCGGCGGCGATTTTCGTGATCGGCCGCTGGTTGACGACCTATATCGTGAAACTGATGAAAGCAGCACTGACCCGAGCCAAAGTCGATTTAACCTTGGTAAGCTTTTTGGGCAACGTCGCTAACATCGGTCTGCTGATTATGGTAATCATCGCCGCGCTGGGCAAACTGGGCGTGCCGACTACATCGGTAACGGCCTTGGTTGGCGGTGCAGGTTTGGCGATTGCTCTGTCGCTGAAAGATCAATTATCCAACTTCGCTGCCGGTGCGCTGATTATTTTGTTCCGTCCGTTTAAAGTGGGCGACTATATTAAAGTCAACGGCTTTGAAGGCTATGTGAGCGAAATCAAAATGGTACAAACTTCGCTGCGCACTTATGCCAATGAAGAAGTGATTTTGCCCAACAGCGTGGTAATGAGTAACAGCATCACCAATAAATCTTCGCTGCCGCAATGGCGCGCGCAAGTGTTGGTGGGCGTGGATTATGCTTGTGATTTGAAAGCTGCTAAGGCGGCGGTATTGCGTGCGGCGACGGAGCATCCGAAATGTATTCAAACCGAGAAGCCCGCCACTGTGCAGGTGACCGGTTTGGGCGACAACGCCATTGAAATCACCTTGTGGGCGTGGACGACTGAAGCCGATTGGTGGGGCTTTCAATGCGATTTATATGAGAACGTGGTGGGAAATCTGCGCGAAGTGGGCATTAATATTCCATTTCCGCAGCGCGATATACACATCGTGCCGCGACCGGCGACCAATGATGTGGAAACCGCATAAAAATATCGGCCATGCGCAAAGGTATAAGGTTTTGGCATACAGATTTCCCTGTTTTACTTAATTTAACATAAATATCAGATTTTATTTGCGCTTTGTACAGGCGGCAGCTTGGGTTTTGGATTACCATCATTTGATGGCATTCCGACCCGCTGCCGCTTTTTGCTGTAATAAAACTGAAGCAGCTGCCGTAATAAATACAAGCCGTTTCAGCCGGTGCGTTAAACATTCATCGGCAAACAATCGCAATACCAAGAGAAATTTACCGTTTGATAACCTGATTCAATCACAGGAGAAACAATCATCATGGCACAAGAATTTGTCCCCCGGGCCTATAGCCTCGAGCGTCCTTTGAATACTGTTGATATCGCCGATAATACGCTGGTGTTGATTCTGGCCGGCGGCCGCGGTTCGCGTTTGTGGGAAATGACCGACCGCCGCGCCAAGCCGGCCGTCTATTTCGGCGGCAACTGGCGCATCATCGACTTTACGCTGTCCAACTGCTTCAATTCCAACCTGTTCAAAATCGGCGTGATTACCCAATACGAAGCCCATTCGCTGCTGCGCCATTTACAGCACGCATGGTCTTTTATGCCGCGTGAACGCGGTTACTTCGTCGATATGCTGCCTGCGCGCCAACAAGTGGATGAAAACATGTGGTATCGCGGCACCGCTGACGCGGTGTGGCAAAACGTCGCCTTGATGAAAGAGCATTACAAGCCGAAATATGTGTTGATTTTGGCGGGTGACCACATTTACAAGATGGATTATATGCAGATGATCCGCGACCATATTTCGCGCGGCGCCAAATGCACCATCGGTTCGATTGAAGTGAAACGCAGCGAAGCCAAAGAATTCGGTGTGATGGCGGTAGACGAGCATTTAAAGGTGCAGGCGTTTGTGGAAAAACCGGAAAATCCGCCGGCCATGCGTGAGAAACCGGATTCGTCGCTGGCTTCGATGGGTATTTATGTGTTTGATGCCGATTACCTTTACGAAACGCTGGAGCGTGAGGTCAAGCTCGACCATACCAGTCACGACTTCGGCAAAGACATCATTCCGAAAGCGCTGCAAGACGGCGTATTATATGCGCATCCGTTTGAACGCTCGTGCATGGGGCGCAACGCCGAGGGCAGCATTTACTGGCGCGATGTCGGCACGCTCGACAGCTATTGGGGCGCGCACATGGATTTGGTGGCCGAATATTCGCAACTGAATTTGTTCGACCGGTCATGGCCGATACGCGGTTTGCCGTCGCAGTCGATGCCGAGCAAATTTTTCTACAAACACCAACACGAGCGCACCATCGACAATTCGATGATCAGCGGCGGTTGCTTGATTACCGATGCCGAAATCAGCTCGTCGGTTTTATTTGAACGCGTCACCGTCAACGAAGGTTCGGTGATTGAGCAGTCGGTGATTCTGCCGCAGGTGAAAATCGGCAAAAATTGCGTTATCCGCAATTGCATCATCGAACGCGCCTGCGAGATTCCGGACGGCATGCAAATCGGTGTCAATCCGGACAAAGATGCCGAGTTTTTCCGCGTAAGTTCGGGTGGCAGCGTGGTGTTGGTCACACCGGATATGTTGGAAAAACGTGTCAAAGCCTTGAATAAATTTGCCGATGGTATGGGCATTTAAGTAAAATTTGAGGCCGTCTGAACCATTTTCAGACGGCCTCAACCATGCCGTCTGAGCCTTGATAACCCTATAATCCGAATTCCAGCCTTGATTTAGGAATACTATGAATATCCTGCATGCAGCGTCTGAGCTTTATCCTTTATTGAAAACCGGCGGTCTGGCCGATGTATTGGGCGCGCTGCCGTTTGCGCAGCAGCAAAACGGCGACAATGTGCGCGTGATTCTGCCTTACTACCGCCGAATCCGCGAACAGATTCCGTTTACATCTGAAGTGTTCCGTTGCGACAGCCCGGGCGGTTATGCAGTGATTCGCTTTGCCGAGTATCAGGGCTTGGGGCTTTATCTGATTGATGCGCCGCATTTGTACGACCGCGACGGCAACCCTTATCACGACGGCCATTACCGCGATTATCCCGATAATGTCGTGCGTTTCGGCCTGCTCGGTTGGGCGGCTGCGGCGGTGGCATGCGGTGCCGATCCGTTTTGGAGCGGGGTGGATGTGCTGCACGCACACGACTGGCAGGCCGGTTTGGCTGCGGCGTATTTGAAATCATGGGGGGCATGGCAGGTGAAAACCGTGTTCACCATCCACAACATCGCCTACCAAGGCTTGTTTGAGGCGTGCCATATGGCGGATTTGTGGCTGCCGTGGGACATGTATCAGCCCGAAGGCTTGGAATTTAACGGACAAATTTCGTTTCTCAAAGCCGGTTTGTATTACGCCGACCACATCACCACCGTCAGCCCGACCTATGCGCAGGAAATCACCGTATCCGCTTACGGCATGGAAGGCTTGTTGCAACAGCGGCGCAATCAAGGCCGATTGAGCGGCATACTCAACGGTGTGGACGAAAGCATTTGGCATCCGGCCAACGATCCGGCTTTGCCCGCTTCATACGGCCTGGATAATGTGGCAGAAGGCAAAGCCGCTAACAAAGCCGCTTTGCAGCAGCATTTCGGTTTGAAAAATGATGCCGATGCCATGTTGTGTGTGATGGTATCGCGTCTGACCGAGCAGAAGGGTGCGGATTTTCTGCTGGAGGCTTTGCATGTCAAACTTGCTGAAGATGCGTCCATGCAGTTTGCCTTGCTGGGCAGTGGCGCGCCGGCCTTGGAGCAGGCGTTTAGCGAATTGGCGCAACGCTATCCCGAGCGTGTGGGCGTCCACATCGGTTACGACGAAATATTGGCGCACCGTTTGATTGGCGGCGGTGACGTAATTTTGGTGCCGAGCCGTTTCGAACCATGCGGCCTGACCCAGCTTTACGGCCTGAAATACGGCACCCTGCCTTTGGTGCGCCGCACCGGCGGCTTGGCCGATACCGTGACGGGTTTCGGTGAAAGCAAGGCAGCCACCGGTTTCGTGTTCGACGCGCCTGATGTGCATGGCCTGACGAATGCGTTCAACGCCGCGCTGTATGCGTGGTCGGAACCGGCTTTGTGGGCGGCCATGCGCGCGCGTGCCATGCAGCAGGATTTCGGTTGGCTGAAAGCGGCGCAATCGTATCGCCAGTATTATTAATATAAAAACCTTTGCAAAATCCTTTATCGCCCGGCCACATAGGCGAACCGTCATTCCCGTGAAGGCGGGAATCCGTCTTGAATTTAAGCAACTTCGTTTTATTGGGAATTGTGCAAAGGTCTCAGAATGATTTATATCAAACAAAAGGCCGTCTGAATCATTTCAGACGGCCTTTCAAGCTACTGTATTTAAACCGATTTAAACATGAAGATTAACGGAAGCGGTAAGCAACAGTAGCCATCACACCGTTGTTGTTGATTTTCGTGTCGTCTTTCTTAAAGCGGGTTTGCTCCCATTCGGCGCCCAGCTCAATATTCGGGGTCGCTGCATATTTCACGCCGACGCCGTAACCTATGCCGTTCATGTTTTTCTTAGAGTCGTAAGGACCTTCGAATTTACCGTAGTGGTAACCGACTTTACCGTAAGCCATCACGTCATCGGTCAGGCGGTAGCCTTGAACATAAGACACGCTGGCATCGGCTTTTTGTTTCACGTCACCGGCTGCGCTGCTGCCGACAGTACGGTGCAACGGTTTCACGGCCACTTCGGCGCCTCCGATCCAGTTGCTGTCGCCGAATTGCACGTTGTGATTACCGCGAATCGCCATATCGGCTTTGTATTCTTCGTCCAAATTGCTGTTTTTCACATCGCTTTTGGTTGCGCCCGCACCGATTTCAACGGCGGTACCGGTAAAGGTGCCGGAGTTGTAAGTATTGAACGGGGCGGCAGTAGCCGCAGCGGCGGCGGTCAAAATCAAAGAGGTCAATAAAGTTTTTTTCATGATGGTTGCTCCTTCAAGCAAAGAAAAAGGGGAAAACGGGCGGCGGTTGCCTGTTGTTTCCGATGGGTTCAGTATCGTGGTGTTTCAGACGGCCTGCAAGCGGTTTTGCTTTCGGATTACGCTTTTTGGCGGTAGTTTAACGTTTGTAATTGTGGCGGGTTGGCAAATAATGTTGGAGACGTGATTATTTTCCGGAATGTAGCGATTCTGTTTAGCTGTCTGAAAAACAAGCTGATTTTGAAACGTCTCAGGCCGTCTGAACAATACGGTATGGCGGTAAAAGTGAAAAATTAGAGAAATCATTTTGAAAATTATATTTACATTCGCGTATGTATCTTTATTGCACACTTGGCTTTGCGTGTTTGGATAAAACATAAAAAAATGCCGTCTGAAACCGGTTTCAGACGGCATTTTTTTTGTCATGCGGATATGATTATCGGCGTTGATAATGCACAAACGCATAAGCTATACCTTTGGCGCTGGTGTGTGATTCGCGGGCAGTTTCCTGCCATTCATCGGTGGAAAATTCAGGGAAAAACGCATCACCGCCGGCAACCTGCACAGCCACTTCGGTCAGGCGCAAATCCGTGCCCAGCGGCAGGGCTTGGGCATAAATCTGCGCACCGCCCATGATGATGATTTCAGGTGCATCGGTACACAAAGCCAATGCGCCGTCCAAATTCGCCACCACTTCCGCCCCTTCGGCTACATAACCGGCTTGGCGGCTGATAACGATGTTGCGGCGGCCGGGTAAAGGTTTTCTCGGCAAGGATTCCCATGTTTTGCGCCCCATCACCACCGGTTTGCCGCTGGTGTAGTGTTTGAAAAAGGCAAAATCTTCCGGCAAATACCACGGCATGGTGTTGTTGATGCCGATGCAGCGCGCTTCGGCGTAGGCGGCAACCAGGGTAATTTTTTGCATGAACGTGCTCTTTTTAATGGAAAGATCGGGGTTTATTGTAAACGATTGTGGCAAAAAAGAAATCAGGCCGTCTGAAAAAGGGGCAAAATAATCCCTAGCCGAGACCTTCGTTGCAAAATCTCCATCTTTGGTGCCGTGCTGCCCGAAAGCCTGCCTATCTTTAGTGATGAGTCTTGTTCTATAGCGGATTAACTTAACTTTCGCTACGGCGTTGCTGCGCCTTGCCGTACTACTTGTAATGTCTTCGATTTGCTGCCTTGTGTCTAAAATTAAGTTAATCCGCTATACTTCGGGCTGTACTCAAATCTGGAATTTTGCAAAGGCCTTTTACCCACAATGGTTATGTTATTTGAATAAATGCGTAATAATGAATAAAGAAAAGATAGACATCGTGAATAATACCGTTTATCATAAATTTAGACCATTTGTTTTATGTTTTTATAGTTGTTTGGGTGATTGTAGGGAGACATTATGTCAAGTTCGTATTCGCTTTACCGCTGCGCGGTGATGTCCACGTCGACCGGTTCGCTGGGGGAAGTGTTGGATCGCGACAGCTTGGTGCAGATTTTGCCGTTGCGCATCGATTTGGGCACGCGTCAGTTTGCCGACGGCATCGAAATCGACAACCGCGATTATTGTGCGTGGCGACAAAACCATTTAGATGACAATGTTGCCACCGCGCCGCCGCCGCAGGATTTATTGCGCAATACCTTTCAATATTTAATCAAACAAGGCTATCAGCAAGTCATCATCACCACATTGAGCCATAAACTCAGCGATTCGGCCGAAATCATCCGCGCCTTGGTGGCCGATTTTCCACAATTGCAGATTTACGTGGTTGATACCGGCAGCTGCTGCATGCCGGAAGGTTTTTTCGCGCTCGAAGCCATGCGTTTGCTGGAAGAAGGCAAAACGGCAGAAGAAGTCGTGGCTTATTTGGAACGCTTGAAGCCGAATAGCCACATCGTATTCGGCCTGCGCTCGATGCAATCTTTGTCGCTCAACGGCACCTTGTCGCGTTTGGGTGCGCGTTTCAGCGATTGGCTGGGTTTGCGCACGATTTTGCATTTTTCCGAAGACAAACTGTCGCGCTTGGAAACGGTGGGCAGCGATGAAGAAATGTTTGATTCAGTGATTGCCTACACGCAAAAACAGATGGCGGATAAACCGACGCAGGATTTTGTGTTGGCCGGTTTGTATAGCGGCGACAAAGAAACCTATCAGCAATTTGCCAACCGCTTCCACCAAAAAACCGGCCTGCGCTTGGGCGACGGTGTACCGGTGTCACCGGCAGTGGCGGTGCATGTCGGCATTCACGGCGTAGGTGTGGGCTTGGTAGAAAAATTAAAAGATTGATTTTTTAGAATAAACAAAGGCCGTCTGAAAGATTCAGACGGCCTCAACGCGTCAGCTTCACAAACACATCTTCCAAATCCGTTTCCGGCAGCGTCATGTGCAACACCTTAATGCCCGCGCTTTTCAGCGTGGCCAATACTTCGCCAAGACGGTTGTAATCGTCTAGTTTCAGCAAAAGATTGCCGTCTTGTTCACCCATCAGCCAAGGCTGCAAAGCAGCAGGCAGCGGCGCGGACAATTGCAGCGCCACGCGCACGCCTTGTTCGGCATGCAATAAATGCTCGGTCAAATCCAACGCCACCAAACGGCCCTGCTTCATCATGGCGATGCGGTTGCACAGGTTTTGCGCTTCTTCCAAATAATGCGTGGTCAGAATGATGGTGTGGCCTTGGCGGTTGAGGCCTTCGATGAATGCCCAAAGGCTTTGTCGCAGCCCGACATCGACGCCGGCGGTCGGCTCGTCCAACACAATCACCGGCGGACGATGCACCAAAGCTTGCGCCACCATCACGCGCCGCTTCATGCCGCCGGAAAGGTTGCGGGTGATGGTGTTGGCTTTGTCGCTCAAACCGAGGCTGTCGATGATTTCGTCTATCCACGCATCATTGTTGCGGATGCCGAAATAGCCCGATTGGAAACGCAGTGCTTCGCGCACGGTGAAAAACGCGTCAAATACCAATTCCTGCGGCACCACGCCCAAACTCATGCGCGCGCCTTGCGGCTCTTTGACCACATCGTAGCCCATTACGCTGATGCTGCCTGAAGTCAGGCGGTTGAGTCCGGCCATGGCGGAAATCAGCGTGGTTTTGCCCGCACCGTTCGATCCCAACAGCGCAAAAAATTCGCCTTGTCCGACCGTAAAGGAAACGTCGTTCAGGGCGGTGAAACCGTTGGCATAGGTTTTGACGGCATGGCGGATATCGATGGCGTGCATGGGTATGTGGTATTCCGTTAATGGGGAAAGGCGTATTTTAGCAGAAACGCCATGAGCGGTCGGCGGAAAGGGCGGAAAGATAAGTTTAGAGCAGTTTAGATAAGCAAAGGTCTCAGGCCGTCTGAAAGGGTTAAATTTTTCAGACGGCCTTTGATTTTAAGACGTAGTCATTGCTGGAGCAGGTTCCGCTTCGGCCGCTTCGGCCTGATGGTGCAAGGCGTGGTAACACGGTTGAAGTTGGCGGGCAATCAGGCTCAGTTGCTGCCAAAGGATATGGCTTTGGCGGTCGGCGGTGAGATTGCGCAAGGCTTCCAAGTTGTGCAGCAGTCGGGTTAAGGCCGTCTGAAAACCGGCGGAGGTTTGCTGCGGCATATGTTTCAACAGCGCGGCGATTTGGCGGGCGGTTTGGTAGAACGCGGCGGTAAAGGCCGGATCGGTTTCCTGCGCCATTTCGTTGCGGTAGGCGCCGAGTGCGGAAATGTAGCCGGTCAGCGCATAATTGGTTTTCAGCAGATTGAAGCCGTCTGAAAGTTTGCTGCCGTATTTGTCCGGCTCGCTGCTCATGTCGGACAGGGTGCTGCTCAGTGCGGTAATGCGTTCGTGGGTTTGCCGGCGCACGGTGCGGTAGTTGATGTCGTCGCTGCCGCCGTGTTGCAGTTGCTCGAGAATTTTATCCAGATAGGCACCGTTGCCGGATACCGCCAGCGCGGCTGTGCGGCCGAGCGTGAGATAACGCCAGTCCGGCCACAGATACGACACCGCTGCCCACGCCATCACCGAGCCGATGATGGTGTCGATAACCCGCCACGGCATGGCGGCGTAAACATCAAGCCCGGCCAAGGAAAAGCTGGTTAACGCTTGGATGGTAATGAAGAAGGTCGAGAAGCTGTATTTGTAGCTGCGGCTCATGAAAAACAGGGTGGTGCAGACGATGACAATCCACAATTTGGTTTCCACCGACGGTGTGAAATAAGGCACCAACGAGCCGACCACCACGCCCAAAATCGTGCCGGCGATGCGGTGGTAAACACGGTTTTTGGTGGCGGAGTAGTTGGGCTGGCACACAAACAGCGCGGTCAGCAAAATCCAATAGCCGAGATTGAGGTTGAGGATTTCGACCACGCCGCAGGCCACGGCCACCACCAGCGACAGGCGCACGGCATGGCGGAACACGGTGGATTCTAAATTCAATTGGCTTTTCACGCTTTGCCAAACGTGTTTCAAACCGTTGTGGCTTTCTACGGCAGCGATGCGGGTGATGTCGGATTCGCCTTCGAATGCGGCATGATTGTCGCTGTTTTCCAATTGCTTGAGTTGGTGATCGACGCTGCTTAAATTATTCAGCAGTTGGCGGATGTTGTGGACTTCATGGCTGTCAGGGTGGCCGTCTGAAAACCATTGCAAGGATTGGCGGCAGCCTTCCATTGCGCGGCCGAGGCGTTTGCTGTAATGGTAGTCTTTGCCGCTGCTCAAAGCGCCGGCCACATTGCGGCAGGCCTGTCCCTGCATTTCCAACAGGCGGTGGATGCGGAAAATCAGGTCGGTGTTTTTCAACTTGTCGGCCAACTCGCGGTAATCGACGTGTGCCGAGCTGATGCGTTCGTGAATGTCTTGCGCGGTAAAGTAATAGCGCAGCATGCGGGCGGTGCGCGGGTGGCGGTGTTGGCCGCGCATACGGTAAAACAGCGCGGCGCGGCATTGGTTGAAGGCGGCAATCACGCCGGTGTTGCGCATGGCCAAGTCAATTTGGCGGTTGCCCAGCCATGCGGCTTCGTCAGGATCGAAAAAGTCAGCCTTGGCATCGAAATAATCGCCCAAGCTTTCATAAGCATCGGCCACGCGCTCCTGCACCGGACGATGGGGAAACATCATCTGGAAAACCAGCGTGCAGGTGCTGTATAACACCGTGCCCAATAAAATCATCAGCGGATTGGTCAGCCAAAAGGTTTCCGGCGTGTAGGTCAGCGAGGTGTAGGTTGCTACTGCCAGTGAACCGAAAGCAAAGGTGCGGTAGCGTTGGCCGACCGCGCCCAACAGGGTGAAGAAAAACGTCATCGCGGTCATCGCGGCGATAAAAGGCCAGCCGGTGCCGAGTGTGAGTTGCGCGGATAAAGATGCGATGGTGAACAATATCACCGTAATCACGATGTTTTTCAGACGGCCTGTCAAGCGGTTATCCAAATCGACCAAGCCGCCGGCGATGATGCCCAATACAAACGGCATCGCCAGTGCGGGCATGTCGATATACCAAACGTTGGTGGCGGCAATGAGAACGCTGATAAACACAGGCAGCGACGTCATAATCAACGGCTTGAGCGGCAGGGTGTTCATGATGATGCGGGCATAAGGTGAAATAACAGGATTTTAGCAGGAATCGGCAGGATATACCGAAGCGGCAGGAAAAAAATCCCGAGCAGTGCCGGGAGGATAAAACAAACAAGTAGGGCTTGTGTTGTTCAACTGAAAGGTGTGTGTTTTAAACCGTTATTCTAGACAAAATCTGTTTTGGAATAAATTCACTATGAGAAACCCAGCGTTAACTGATAGGAAACGATAAAGTTTTCAGGCCGTCTGAAAGTTTCAATCTTTCAGACGGCCTGCCGAGACTTTTGCAAATCCATCTTTGGCACATTTCTTTGTTATGAGCTGCTCGAGGCTTGCCTATATTTATGGATGTCTGCGTTTATGTGCTGCGCTAACTTCGAACTGTACTCAAATCCGGAGTTTTACAAAAGCCTCAGCCTGTTTATTGATTGTTCCGCTCAATACTTACATCAAATTCAGATCGTTAATGCGGTCAAATAAGCGTTCCGGTTCGCTGCCTTCTTCGTGCAATTGGATGCGCAGCCGTAAATCGTTGGCCGAATCAGCCTGGCGCAAGGCTTCGTCGTATTCGATGTGGCCTTGGGTGTAGAGATTGAACAAATGTTGGTCGAAAGTCTGCATGCCGTCGTTTGAGGAGCGATCCATTAAGTCGCGGATTTCCATCAGCCCGCCTTTGAAAATCAAGTCCTGCATGGCGGGCGTGTTGAGCAGCAAATCGATGGCGGCGGTGCGCTGGGTGCGGTTTTTCTTAATTGCCAAACGCTGGCCGATGATGCCGGTCAGGTTTAAAGCCAAGTCCATCAGCACTTGTTTTTGACGCTCTTCCGGATAGAAGTTGATGATGCGCTCGATGGTTTGCGATGCGCTGTTGGCGTGAATGGTGAACACGCACAAGTGGCCGGTTTGTGCCAACTGCATGGCGTACTCCATACTCTCTGCGCTGCGCACTTCACCGATACACACCACATCAGGTGCTTGGCGCATGGCATTTTGGATGGCGGTTTGCCAATCCGGTGTGTCAATGCCGATCTCGCGCTGGGTGAAAATGCAGCGGCGCGGTTTGTAGATAAACTCAATCGGGTCTTCGATGGTCACGATGTGGCCGGGTATTTTGTTGTTTCGGTAGTTGAGCATCGATGCCATGGTGGTCGATTTACCCGAACCGGTCGGGCCGGCCAAAATCAGCAGGCCGCGTGGGGCGAGTGCCAAATCTTTCGTTTTTTCCGGCAGACCCAAAACTTCCATTTCGGGAATTTCTTGGTTGATGCGGCGCAATACCAAGCCGACGCGGCCTTGTTCGTGATACGCATTGACACGGTAGCGCGTGTTGCTGCGCGATTGCACCGAATAGTTGAGTTCCCATTCGCGGTTGAAGGCCTCCAGCTGCTCGGTATTCATGGTGGATTCGGCGATTTGCGCCGTTTCTTCACCGGTCAGGGCTTTGTGCGGCACAGGGGTCAACACGCCGCTGACTTTCATTGATGGCGGGAAACCGGCACTGATGAAAATATCTGATGCTTTGCGGTTTTCCGCTTCGACGCACATGCGGTCAAGCAAAGGATGCAGGTGTGTGCCGATTTCGGCCGGTGTTGGGATATGCGGGGCTTGGTTTTTTTGCGAATATGCCTGCACCATTTCGGAAAGCAGGTCGTGTAAGGGATTATTGTCGTGCATGGTTTTTCCATTGTCTTTTCAGACGGCCTTGAGATGAAAGGCCGTCTGAAACATAGATTAAAGAATCATTGTATCGCTGTTTTGCGCTTTGCTGCGGGCCACTTCGTGGCTGATGGTGCCTTGGCGCAACAGGTTTTGCAGCGCTTGGTCAAGCGTCTGCATGCCGTGTGATTGGCCGGTTTGCAGTGCGGATTGGATTTGCGCGATTTTGTTTTCGCGGATCAGGTTGCGCACGGCCGGTGTGGAGATCAGTATTTCATGCGCTGCCACACGGCCGTTGCCGTCGCGTGTTTTCAGCAGGGTTTGAGAAATTACAGCGCGCAAGGATTCCGACAGCATCGAGCGCACCATTTCTTTTTCGCCGGCAGGAAACACGTCGACGATACGGTCGATGGTTTTGGCCGCGCCGGTGGTGTGCAGCGTGCCGAAGACCAAGTGGCCGGTTTCGGCAGCGGTCAAGGCTAAGCTGATGGTTTCAGGGTCACGCATCTCACCGATCAGAATCACATCGGGGTCTTCGCGCAGGGCGGAACGCAGCGCATTGTGAAAGCTGTGGGTGTGCTGGTGCAGTTCGCGCTGGTTAATCAGGGCTTTTTTACTTTGGTGCACAAACTCAATCGGGTCTTCAATGGTTAGAATGTGCGCCGGCTGGGTTTCGTTGATGTAGTTGATCATCGCTGCCAAAGTGGTCGATTTACCCGAACCGGTCGGGCCGGTGACCAACACCAAACCGCGCGGGTTTTCGGCGATTTTTTGGAAAACACGCGGTGCGCGCAATTCTTCTAAAGTCAATACGCTGCTGGGAATGGTACGGAACACCGCCGCAGGGCCGCGCTCGGTGGTGAATGCGTTCACACGGAAACGCGCGACATTGGGCAATTCAAACGAAAAATCGACTTCCAAATCCTGCTGATACAGTTTGCGCTGATGGTCGTTCATCACCGAAGTCACCATGGCGCCGACTTCTTCGGCATCCATTTCCGGCAAGTTGATGCGGCGGATGTCGCCGTGAACGCGAATCATCGGGGACATTGCCGAGCTTAAGTGAAGGTCGGACGCTTTGTTTTTCACGCCGAATGCCAGTAAGTCTGTAATCTGCATAATGTGGCCTTATTGGTTTAGAATAGTAAATCGGTTTATTTTAAATACATAATATCGTTCAACCAAGTAAATTTTGCAAAAAGGCCGCAATTGGCCGGATAAAGGAAAGAATCATGTCGGGATTGCAACAACATTATCAAACCGTTTTGCGCGATCTTGCCCAAGCCGCGGAAGCAGCGGGTCGTCTGAAAGAATCGGTGCGGCTGGTGGCGGTAAGTAAAACCTTTCCGGCCGAAGACATCCGCGAAATATATGCTGCCGGACAGCGCGACTTCGGTGAAAACTACATTCAGGAATGGTATGGCAAAACGCAAGCGCTCGCCGATTTGCCCGACATCGTGTGGCACATCATCGGCGATGTGCAATCGAATAAAACCAAATATGTTGCCGAGCGCGCGCACTGGCTGCACACGGTAGGCCGTCTGAAAACCGCGCAGCGCATCAGCAATCAAAGGCCGTCTGAAATGCCACCGCTGCAAGCGTGTATTGAGGTGAACATCGCCGCCGAAGAAGCCAAGCACGGCGTACCGCCCGAAGAAGCGGTAGCCTTAGCGGTGGAAGTGGCGAAATTGCCGAATATTGAGGTGCGCGGTTTGATGTGTGTGGCCAAGGCCGGCAGTAATGATGAGGAGTTGCGCCGACAATTTGCGACCATGCGGCAGTTATTGGCGGATTTGAACGCAGCAGGTGTGAAGGCGGACGTGTTGTCGATGGGTATGTCGGGCGATATGCGGATTGCGGTGGAGTGCGGGGCAACGCATGTGCGAATAGGCAGCGCGATTTTCGGCCAACGCGGTTACAGTAAATAAAGAAAGGCCGTCTGAAAACCGATGAATTTATGTTCAGACGGCCAAAACATATCATCTAGATAGAGTGACGGAAGGCAGGCAATATGAAGGTATTTTTTTTAGGCGGCGGCAATATGGCGGCGGCGATTGCCGGCAGTTTGGTGAAGCAGGGCGGTTATCAGGTACATATCGCCAACCGTGGTGCGGAAAAGCGCGAACGTTTGGCCAAGGAGTTGAGTGTCAGCGTATCAGAGAAACTGCCGCCATTGTCTGAAAAAGACGTGCTGGTGTTGGCGGTTAAGCCGCAAGACATGCAGGCTGCGTGCGAAGGTGTGCAAACCAACGGTGCATTAGTGCTGTCGGTCGCCGCCGGTTTGAGCATCGAAACGTTAAGCCGTTATCTGCAAGGCAACCGCCGCATTGTACGCACCATGCCCAATCTGCCGAGCCAAATCGGTTTAGGCATTACCGGCATGTACGCTGCCGAAGAAGCGGGTGAAGCAGACAAACAAACTGCCGATGCCATCATGCGCGCCGTCGGCCAAACCGTGTGGCTCGATGAGGAAGCACAAATGCATGCCATCACCGGTATCAGCGGCAGCGGCAGCGGCTATGTGTTTTATCTGCTGAATGCTTTGCAACAAGCCGCGCTGGCACAAGGCTTTAATACCGAGCAAGCCCGCAGTTTGACCTTGGCGACATTCAAAGGTGCGGCCGAGTTGGCCGAACAAAGCGGCGCCTCGTTTGAGGATTTGCGCCGAAGTGTGACGTCGAAAGGCGGCACCACCATAGAAGCCTATCATGTGTTCGACAAACACGGCGTCACCGAATCCATTGCCGAAGGGGTAGAAGCATGTGTTGCCCGTTCGCAAGAAATTTCACAACAATTCGAGGCCGTCTGAAAATATGAAAGCCGATTTATTGTTACTGCTGGCAGATGGTTTGGTGATTGTGATGGTGGCGCGCTGCCTGTTGCATTGGGCGAAACTGGACGCCCATCATCAGCTGGCTGCATTTTGTCGCCAAACCACCGAGTGGCTGGTCAATCCCTTACGCAAAGTCGCCCCCGCTGTTGGTCGTTGGGATACAGCCTGCCTGTTGGCCGGATTACTGGTTTATTACACTGTTTATATGGTGATGACGTGGGTGGAGCTACCCGGCGGCATCAGCGGCAAAATCATGGCGGCGAATTTTATTTTTGCATTGATTGGTATATTGAAAGCAGCAGCCTATGTTTTACTGTTTGGCCTGATTATCCGTATGCTGCTCAGTTTCCAAAACCCCTATTCGCCGTTGGTTGCGGTGTTGCAGCGCATTTTTGAACCGGTGTCGCGCCCGTTTGCATTTTTGCGCATTGGCCGTTATGACTTTTCCGGCAGTATAGTGGCGTTGGTGCTGTGGTTTTTGTTGGTCGATTTTTTGCCTAAACTGGTCAGCAGCGTAAATTTGTGGTTGCTTCGATAATCCGTATTTTGCAGAATATTTGCAATAAAAGCAGAGTGATGTCGTTTTATGCCAAAAACATGTTATTAAAATGCAAAAAAGTGCAAAGCGGCCAGTCGAGCGTAACGCATCGAAAAAAACATGTTATGATACGGCACTTTTGAAAGCAAAACCTTTCAAAAATGAATAAAAAATAAGCGGTTGTGGGCAGAAACAAAAGTTTCCGATTATTAGAGAAAGAAATTATTATGGCAAAGCTGACAGAACAAGACATTTTAAACTGGGATGGTCCGGAAGATGACTACATGAATGCCGACCAATTGGCATTCTTCCGGGAGTTGCTTGTGAAAATGCAGGATGAGTTGATTCAAAACGCAACGGTCACCACCAGCCATCTGCAAGAACACGAATCCGCTCCCGACCCTGCCGACCGTGCAACGCAAGAAGAAGAATACGCTCTAGAATTGCGCACGCGCGACCGCGAGCGTAAGCTTTTAGCAAAAGTACAAGCCACCATCCGCAGCATTGACGAAGGAGATTATGGTTTCTGTACTGATACCGGTGAACCAATCGGTTTGAAACGTTTGCTGGCGCGTCCAACCGCAACATTGTCTGTCGAAGCGCAAGAGCGTCGCGAGCGAATGAAAAAACAATTCGCCGATTAATTTGTCGGAAGTATATATGTATTCGAAAGGCCGTCTGAAAATTTCAGACGGCCTTGTTGTAGGTGAAAGGTTTCTTTTTGTGTTGAGTTCACGGGCAAGAAAAAACTGTCTGAGAGCTTCAGACGGCCCGATTTAAATAACTTTACGGAAATCCACTTTAAGCGGTGTCCGCGCAATAATTTCACGAGCCTGAATCACGGACTGTTTCAAGTCTTCGCGCAGTGATTGCATCTCTGACGACGTCAACGCCTGGACAATGGATTTGTTTGTTGATGTAATGCACTTTGGATTTTGTTGATGTAATGCACTTTGGGTTATGTGAGTTTCGATAAGTCATAGCCGAACTCCTGTTCCCACCACGCTTCAAAGTCTTTTCCGACAAATTTACGCAGTTGGCCTAATGTTGGTTTGGTAATAGCCAGTTTAGCAGAGTGTGGCTTGCCCATCAATGTAGTAGCGGCCACAACCGTACCGCCTTTACTCTCAATGTATCCTGAGACCTTTGCAAAAACCCCAAAACTCCCCTAAATTCCCCCTAAATTCCCCCTAAAGAATTCAGAGGCGTTTTTTTATGAGCAGCTTCTTCCACCAACAAGCCCGAATCATGACGGGTAAACATACCGGCAGCTGCCCGTTGCTCAAAATTAACCGGCTGCCCGATTGGCAGCCCGCCGGACAACTGCCCAACCGGCAAAAGACCCGTTACATCCGCGGCCACCGC